>CAYGZM010000201.1:0-5923 GCA_964354365.1 uncultured Pirellulales bacterium | reverse complement strand
ACAAAATTTGAAAACAAGTTCGCCCCGAATTACGAAATAGCCGCCCTTGCCGATCTGGTCCCCGACGTCACGATTGACAAACCCAAAGAAAGCGTCGTCCTGCCTTCGGACGAAATAGTCCGGCTCGAAGGCGCCGCGAAGGATGACCTGGGCCTGCTGGACGTGGAACAGCTTATACGCATCAACAGCGGCCCCTGGGACCGCGTAGCGATCGCCCCGTTAGAGGCCTTTCCTGAGCGGATGGACACGGCCCCTTGGTTAGAGCCTCTAACGGGGCTCGCCGCCAGTGGCACGGCCATTCGTGGCACGGGCGTCTCGCCCGTGGTCTCACGGGCTGGAAGCCCGTGCTACGAATATGTAGTCAAGAAAAACTGGGACCTGCTGCCTCTTGAGCTCAAGCCCGGCGACCAGGTCTCGACGAAACTCGCAGCAACCGACCTCAAAGGCAACAGGGGAGAATCACTCGTGACCCAAATCACAATCGGCTCGCCCGGATTCTCCGTCAAGCACCTCGAAAACAGGGAAATCAGAAAGCATCTTCAACAGTCCTTGCAGCAACTTGCGGACGCCTCCAAACAGATGAACCAGGATTTTCAGTCCTTCCGCGAGCAGTTCAGGAGCAACCCCGGCGAAGCCGCCAGGCTCCACGAAATATCGCTAAGAACGCAGGTCTCCGCCCAGCAGGTCGAATCGCTCGCCCGAACCGCGTGGAACGCGATGGACAACGCCACGCGCCGCGCCGAAACAAGAATAGAAGCCGACGATATGATACTGCTCGGCCGAATGCTAAGCCGTCTCCGGCACGATGCCCTCCCGGACGCTCAGGCCTTCCGCAGAGGCCTCGACAACGCTCAGAATCTCTCCCAGGAGCAAACCGACCGCGCCGCAGACGCCGCCGGACGCGTCGAAGGCCTCGCAAATCAGCTCCGCTATTCCCACCAGAACATCCTCGCACACCAACAGGCCCAGACCGCCTCACGGGAAATCCACCGCCTCAGAAACAACTATGATGATATGCTCCAGCAGGCCCGCCAGGATACTCAGCAGGGCGATGAAGACATCAGGAAAAATGCGTGGCGACGCCTCGCACGCCAGCAGGGCGCCGCAGTAAAGGAACAGCAAATCATCGAAGAAATGCTCGACGACCTGGCGCTCTGTGCAGAATACGGACAGGCAAGGCAGGCCCAGAATGTCCGCGAGAAACTCGCAAACCGGCGAGGCCAAACCGAAGAAATCTTAAAAGAGGAGGAACCCGGCTACAAGCTGAATGAACGCAGCGGTGATATCCGGAACAACCTTCGCGAAGCCGCCGACTCGCTCAGGAATATCGAACGGACCCTCCGCAACCACGCCCGCAAGAGCCGTGAGGACCTGGCCAAGTCTCTAACAATGTCCGCCGACGAGCTGGCCCAGCTCAAGTGGAAAGTCGAGGAGCTCGCCGGAAACCAGAAGGCCCTGCAGGAATTACAGAACCGGCCCAATGTCGAGCTTGAACAGATGGCCCAGCTCAGGCGGCAGACAGCCCGCGCCTCCCAGCTGGCTGAGCACCGCTGGGGCTCCGCATCCGGACAGTTCAGCGACCGCGCCGCAATCGAGGACGTTCGCCCAACACCCGCGTATCTGCTCGTGGCCGATACCGCCGACACCGCCGCCGCCATTAATGCCCTCCACGCAACGGCCACTGATGCCGCACAAATCGAACAATCGGCAAAGGCCCTTTCGTATATAGAAAAGGCCTATCGCGTACTGGAATCGGGCCACGGCCTTATCGAAGCCAGCCGCGCCCTGGATGAAATGACCGCACAGGAGAGATGGGACTTCGCACAGGCCGACGCCTTCACCCAGCCTCTCAATTATTGGGACGACTGGGAAAAACGCCTCAGAACTCTGCCCAACCAGTTTAAGGCCGCCGACCTGCCCGGCGAAATCAGAAAAGACCTGCAAAAGGCCATCGATTCCGAACCGTTCAGGGCCGTTGGCGCAGAAGCCCAGCAAAGAGACAACCCCGACGGCGGACGCAGACCGGTTGTTCAGCAAATGGAGACCCTCGCCCGGGCATTGGCCGACGTGAGCCGACAAATAGAGCCTTATATGGAAGAGGCCCGCAAGATAATCGCCCAATACGCCCCCTCGCTCGTCCATCAGTTGTATGCCGTCTCGAAGCTCGCCGAACAGGCCGAGACCGAAACATCGCAGCTAACCGGAAAAACCGACGAGCAACCGCTTGACCAGATGCGCTCGCAAGCCGCCCTCCTGCTCAGCCAGCAGCAGCAGCTCAACGACCACATCGAGACAATTCGCGATTCGCTCCGCCGCGACGCCAACATCCAGGACCTGAGCCGGGACGAAGGACGGCAGCGCGCACGTGACGCCGACGATGCTATCGCTATGCTGCGCCAGCCCCCTCCCAAAGCCGAGGATCTCCTGCAGGAAGCCGCCCTGAGCACCGAAAAAGATTCGCAGAAGCGCGCCCTCGAACAGGCCGTCTCACAACAGAACAAGCTCAACAACGCATTAGACCTTATCACGCAGCACTACGAGAACCTCGAAGCCGGCAATCCCGATCAGACCCGTCTGGCCCTGCGACAAGCCGAAGAGGATATGGCCCTGGCCCGAAATATGGACGGCCGGTACGATAAGCTCGACGAGATTTCCCGAATGGCCCAGATGTCGCCCGAAGAGCTCAAGGCCCTGCTCGAAGGGCAGCTCCCCCAGAACCCGCCAATGCAGAACGAGCTCGGACAAATCGTTGACAGCACGATTCAGCAGGCCGCCAACGGCATAAGCGAAATGGCGAACCGTGAAAAGGGCATCTCGAACCAGCTCGACAAAATCGCCGAAAAGCAGGACCGCCAGAACCCCCAGCTCGCCCAGGTATCCGACAGACTGAAGGACCTGGCCCAGAAAGCTCGACAGCTCGCCGACAGAGCAAGGAATCTCGCCGATAACAAGGTCGCCGACGCCGCAAGAAAATCAAACGACCTCGGCGGGAAGGCTCAGCAGCAGTTCGACAGCGCCAAGGAGTCCCTCAAGCAAGGCGCTGAGCAGATTCCACGAGATTCTTCCCCCCTGCCATCCCCAACTGATCTGGCCGAGAAGGTTGAGGATTTCGCCGGGAACGTTGATCAGGCCAAAGCGGACCTCGACAATGCCGCCGGCAAGACCCAGGCCGCAGCCAATGACAAGAACACAGATCAGGCCAACCAGGCCGCCCAGATGACCCGCGAGACGGGTCAGGAAGCGCAAAACATCTCCAGCGAGGCAAAGCAAATCGCCGCCCAGCTCAAAGACCTGGCGCGACAACGAAATGACACCGACAGGCAGCTCGCTCAGGCCCCCCCCGAACAAAACCAGTTTGCACAAAGGGCAAAGGACCTCGCCCAGCAGGCCGGACAGCTTGCCAAAGAAGACATCACCCAGGCAGCAGAAAAAGCTCAGCAGGCCGGAGCCGACGCATCCGGAAACTTCAATAGCGCCGCCCAGGCCGCCGGCGATGCCGCCCGGCAAATGCCGACCGACTTCTCCGCTCCCCCCGCCGCCCTTGCTGAAAAAGTGGACGACTATGCCCAGGCAATGGACCGAGCCCAGGGCGACCTGCAGTCGGCCGTCGGAAAGGTCGATGCAGCCCCCGGCAACACCAACCCGGATCAACGCTCCCAAGCCGCCACTCAAACCCGCGACGCACAAAGAAAGGCAGCGGATTTGAAAAAACAGGGCAGCGATCTGGCGCGCGACCTGAGGGAAATGGCGCGCCGCCGCTCCGATCAATTCGAGTACACCGACCGTCGCCAGCAGGAAATAAATCAAATGGCGCCGGAGGTCATCGACAACATCGCACGCGCCGCCATTCACGCCGAACGGCTCAGCCGCCCCGACACCCAAACGCTTCGCAGCGCAACCCAGGCAATGCAGGCCATAGCACAAAACGAGCTGCCCCAGGCACAGGATGCCCTCGACCAGGCTGCCCACGCCCGGCAGGCTCAGCCCCCCGTTGACAAAGCATACGATGCCCTTGCAAGCCAGCTCGACAACATCGCCGAGCTTCAGACCAATGCTGCTCAGGCACAACAGGGCGCCCAGCCTGCTCTGCGAAGCGCTACGCAGGCTCGCGCAGCAGAGACCGACGAAACCGCCCTATGGATGGCGCGCACACTGGACCAGCTCGAAGCCGCGCAGATGGCGCAAGGCGCTGCCCAACAGGCCCAGCCGTCACCAGCCGCAGCCCGGCAGACGATGAACCAGGCCCTGCTGGCCCGGCAAATCGCTATGGCGCAGGCCAGGGCACAAAGCCAAAGCCAGGCCCAGGCCGGAAACCACATGGCATCAATGCTCTCGAGTGATAGAACCTCGCCCCAAATGCCCCCCGAAACGGGTGAAAAACTCCCCGAGCGCCTCGCGCTGAGAAGGGGCGACTGGGGAAAACTCAGAACGCTCTCCGCAACCGACCTTATGGAGGCCGGCAAAGAGACCGTAGCGGAAGATTACCGTGAAATGGTCAATATGTACTTCCTCGTCATTTCCCAAAAGGCCAGGCAAAAGAATTGACTGACCGCCAAATAATCGGTTCAATTGCCGTCGGCACAACCATTCTCGATGGAGAACTTTGAAATATGGACAACCGCAAATACCGGACCGGAAGTCACGCGCTGCAAAAGCTCATCTGCTGCTCTCTTGCCCTTGCAATGTCTGCCGCTTCGCCGGTCCGCCCCGCCTTCGCCGCGGGCGTGGCCGGGCCCGACCAAAACGCCGAGGACCGCGACTGGGAAAGAGTCAACCAGAGCGCCGCCCGCGCCGTCGAATACCTGCTCAGCCAGCAGCAGCAAAACGGCGCAATTGTGGACAACAACCGGCACCACACCACTATGACCTCCTTCGCAATAATGGCGATGCTCGCCGTCGGGCACAAGCCCGCCGACCAGACCAAGGAAGGCCAGGCCATGCGAAAGGCGCTCGAATACGTCCTGAACCCGGATCGGCAGGATGAAAAAGGCTATTTCGGCGGCAAAGACGACTCACGGATGTACGGCCACGGCATCATCACCCTCATGCTCGCTGAAGCCCTCGGCATGGGAATCGACGACAAGCAGGACGAAACGATACGCCTGCGGCTTCAAAAAGCCGTTGAGCTTATCCTCCGCGCCCAGGCCATCCTGAAGGACGACAAAAAGCACGAAGGAGGATGGCGATATAATCCCGATTCAAAGGATAGTGATCTGTCGGTCGTCTCCTGGCAGCTAATAGCCCTGCGCGCCGCGAAGGGCGCCGGCATTGAAGTGCCGAAAGAAGCCATCGACAAAGCGGTGGACTACATCAAGCGATGTTACCGCAAAGACGACAAGGACAAAACCCAGGGATTCTTCTGCTATCAGCCCGGTGACGGCAACATGCGTTTCGGCTCGGCCGCAGGCGGCTTCCTTACGCTTCAAATCTGCGGTCAATATGATGCACCGGAAGTCAAGGGCGCCGCCGACTACTTCCTCAACTGCAATATCCCCAGCCTCCAGGATAAAGAGCACTTCTACTACGGTATGTACTACTACGCCCAGGGAATGTTCCAGCGTGGCGGCGAATACGCCGAGCGAGCGCGCAAGGTTGTCCGCGAGCTGCTCTTGGACAGACAAAACAAGGACGGCTCCTGGCCCCTCGGCGTAAGAGACGAAGAGGGCGGCAAAGTCTATGTCACCTCACTGGCAATGCTAAGCATGTCCATCCATTACCACTACCTGCCAATCTACCAAAGATAGTACCCTGTCAAGATTGAAGCTATCGGTTGTCATTCCTGCGAAAGCAGGAATCCAGTTATTCTGACGATCTGGATTCCGCATCAAGTGCGGAATGACAACTTACAAATCCGTCCTTGACAGAGTAACAGGCTCCGGCGAGAAAATACAGCGGCCTTGATGCCGAGTATGGGATTGCCACT
>CAYGZM010000200.1:2694-5967 GCA_964354365.1 uncultured Pirellulales bacterium | reverse complement strand
TATGTGTTTGGCAATACCGGCAAGGATAATCGAGCTTGACAAGGATATTGCGGTGGTTGACGCGATGGGCAACCGCTTCAAGGCCAAGACTACGCTGCTGCCGGAGGCGAAGGTAGGCAACCTTGTCCTCATACACGCGGGTTTCGCCATTTCGCTCGTCGATGAAGAGGAGGCGAAAACGACATGGGAACTTCTGGCGGAGATCGCCAAGTTTGAAAGAACACCAAACAACGTTTCAGGATAGATACGAAATCTGAAATACAAAGCACGAAATCCTAAATTCTAAACAATATCAAAATTCAAATGTCAAAGGTTCAAAACGTTTAGAATTTTGAATTCCGGGCATTTGAATTTGTTTCGGATTTCGATATTTGATATTCGAATTTATTTGCTATATGCTCGACAGGATCAAGAAAGCACAGGAAATCATGGAGGTCGCCTGCAAGACCTTGCGCCGGCAAATCAATATAATGGAGGTCTGCGGGACGCACACGGTCTCAATCTTCCGCAGCGGCATTAAGTCCGCCCTGCCCGAGAAACTCAAACTTCTATCGGGGCCGGGCTGTCCGGTCTGCGTTACCGACCAGAGCTATATCGATACCGTCCTGCAATTGGCGGACCGGGATGATTGTCTGATCGCAACTTATGGCGATATGATTCGCGTCCCCGGCAAAGGCGGCTCTTTGGAAACCAAACCACGAGCCAATGTCAAGGTCGTCTTGAGCAGCGAAGATGCGCTGCAATTGGCGAAAGACAATCCGAATAAGAATGTCGTCTTCGTCGCGGTCGGTTTTGAAACGACCGCGCCGGCGACCGCCGTGGTGGTAAAGGAGGCCGGCGAACAGGCCATCGACAATTTCTACATTTTGAGCGGGCACAAGCTCGTCGTACCGGCGATGCGGGCGCTGCTGTCCGCAAAGAACAACAACATAGATGCCTTTCTCTGCCCAGGGCACGTCAGCGTGATAATCGGCTACGGGGCCTTCGCCGAGATAGTGGAAGATTTCGGTCGGCCGTGCGTGGTGGCCGGCTTCGAGCCGATGCAGATAATCGAAGCACTTGCTGAAATCTGTCGGCAGCTTTCAGCCGGTAAAGCGGAGCTAAAATCGATGTACGCCGCCGTTGTGACCGAACAGGGCAACACTGCTGCGCAAAAAATCATCGCCGAGTGCTTCGAGCCGGCGGACGGCTACTGGCGAGGGTTGGGAAAGATAGAAAGAAGCACGCTCAAGCTCAGAGACAAATACAGTCGGTTTGATGCACTCAGGCGATTCAACATCGCCGAAATACCGGCCGAGGAGAGAAAAGGCTGTCGATGCGGCGAAGTTCTGTGCGGCCTGATAGAGCCGCCGCAATGCAGCCTCTTTGAAAAAAGCTGCACGCCCGAAGAACCGGTCGGCGCTTGTATGGTAAGCTCAGAGGGGGCCTGTGCGGCGTGGTTCAAGTACGCCCGAAGGAAAAGACGCGAGCAATGACTGCCAAACACGATAGAATCCTGCTTGCGCACGGCGGCGGCGGTCAATTGTCCGGCGATTTGATCCGGCGCCACATCTTGCCCAGGCTGAAGAACGATACACTCGCAGAGCTGGCTGATTCGGCGAAGCTCAATCTCCCTTCCGGCCGGATATGCTTCACCACGGACAGCTATGTTGTAAAGCCATTGTTCTTCAACGGCGGAGACATCGGCAAGCTCGCCGTTTGCGGGACCGTAAATGATCTGGCCGTCGCCGGATCGAGGCCCCTTGCCCTGTCATTATCGCTCATAATCGAAGAGGGCCTCGAATTTGAGCTGTTGGAGAAGATTCTAACAAGTATCGCCCAGGCGGCCTCCCAGAACAAAGTCAGCATCGTGACCGGCGACACCAAGACGGTCGAGGCTGGCGCAGCGGAGAAGATATTCATAAACACCGCAGGGATCGGCGTGAGATTGCCCGGGGTCGAATTAGGCTGCGACAGGATCACCCCCGGCGATAAGATCATCATCAACGGCACGATAGGCGACCACGGCATGACCATAATCTCGCAGCGCGAAGGCATCAAGTTTGAGTCGCAACTGCAAAGCGACTGTGCCGGGCTGGCGGACCTCACCTGCAGACTGCTGGAGAACACAAACGGCATAAAGTTTATGCGGGACCCGACACGCGGCGGGTTGGCTGCAACCCTCAACGAGGTATCACGAACGAGCGGACTGAGCATCGAAATCCGCGAGGCGGATATTCCCGTCAATCCAACCGTCCAGGCGGCAGCCGATATGCTCGGCTTCGATGTCCTTGAAATCGCAAACGAAGGCAAGTTCGTCGTGATTGTCTCGCCTGAATCCGCCGATGATTGTCTGAATATCTGCAGGAATCATCCGCTCGGCCCCGACGCAGCCATAATAGGGCAAGTCGTCCAAACTCGCGATATACCCACGGTGGAGCTGATAACCAAGATCGGCGGAAGAAGGGTCGTGCAGATGCCGTACGGACGAGAGCTTCCGAGGATATGCTGATGCACGAGGCGATGGTGGCCCAGAGTCTGCTGGCGACAATATACCGGGAGGCTGCAAAGCACAATGCAAAGCCCATAGGGGCCAGAATAAGCTGCGGAAAGCTCTCCGCGGTCAATGACGAAGCGCTCAGTTTCGCCTTCGGCGCCCTCGCCAAAGACACGCCGTGCGAAGGAATGAAACTGGTTATAGAGCATAAGCCGATGCAGGCGCGATGTGGAAGTTGCAGCGAAGTCTTCGACGTCGAATTTGCGGAGCCTAAGTGCTCCAAATGCGGCAGTGAGGAATTCGATTTGCTGCCGGACGCCGCTTTGGTTTTAGAGGAAATCGAATTTCAAACGGACTAACGCTATGAAGAAAGTCAACGTCGGCAAGAAGATTCTAAGTGAGAATGAAAGGTACGCCTTTGAAAACGTCTTGTTTTTCAGGGAGCACAAAAAATTGTGCCTCAATATGATTTCGTCCCCCGGCTCGGGCAAGACGACAATTTTGACAAGAACAATTTGCGATTTGAAGGACAGGATAAAGATCGGCGTGATTGAGGGCGATATTCAAACGGACATAGACGCCCAGAGAATCCGCCTGACAAAAGCCCCCGTTGTCCAGATAAACACCGATGGCGCCTGTCATCTCTCTGCAGCCCAGGTGAGCTCCGCATTAAAAGAGCTGCCCGTCAAAGACCTGGATTTGATTTTTGTCGAGAACGTGGGCAACCTCGTCTGCCCGTCGGATTTCGACCTCGGCGAACACGGCAAGATCGTCGTGCTCTCGGTAGCCGAGGGCGA
>CAYGZM010000200.1:0-2594 GCA_964354365.1 uncultured Pirellulales bacterium | reverse complement strand
ACTCCGGGGTGCAGCATATCGGTCACGTCGCCGCCGGCGGCCAATCTCTCGCGTATTTCCGTGCTGCTCACGTCAACCAAGGGAGTCTTGATAACGTTTCGATGGAGTTTCTCGACCCGCCGACTGCCCCAGACGCCCTCGAATCTGCCAAAATCGGGCGGTTTGCAGCCGGCCCTGTACATGGTACAGAGATTGCAGGCGTCAATCAGCTCCTCAATAGCAAACCAATGCTGAAGATCATTTACGCCGTCGGCGCCCACCAGCCAACAGATCACAGCATCGCTCCCATAGTCAGCTTGAAACTTGCGGACCGTCTCCAATGTGTAACTCGGCGCCGGCTTTCTCAGCTCGTAATCACTTACGGCAAAGCTGCTATTCTCAGCGATCGCAATCGCTATCATAGCAAGACGATGCTCATCATCAGCCTTCGGCAGAGAACCTTTAAGCGGAGAGCGCTTCGCCGGAACAAAGATGACTTTCTTTGCGCCAATCTGTCCGGCGGCATCAGAAGCAACAGCAGTGTGGCCAAGATGAACCGGGTCAAACGTGCCGCCGAATAATGCTATTCTTCTCTTTGCCATAAAGACTTAACAAGCAAACTGTGTGTTTTTCTCAAAAAATTTTCAGAGGCGAATTTCGCCCGGCCCTGCAAACAAACAAATCGACGGGCGAGAATAGCACGCACACTTCAATCACGCAACTATCAAAACATTGTTCGGCAAAAACACGCCGAAGGCATATATGGTGACATTCTGAGAAACGCTCTTTTACATTCAAAAACGGCGAAATCCGCCCATAAGTCGAATAGACCGCATCGAACAGGCATTATAGAAAGAGAGTATTTTTTCAGCTTCGCCAAAAATGTCACTCGCACGAAAACCAGGTCGCGATGTTTTACCGAACGATATGATAAACAAAATGCGCCCCGGTGTAAAATGCCGACAGGAAAATTTTTGTCAAGTATTGTTAGAGTTTTGGACGATAAAAAATATGTATAAGATTATTGGCTTTTTTGTTTAGTTCTTTTGACGAAGCTCTTATATGTTAATCAGTGTTGTGATCTCAAGAATAGTCAGAAGGATTCAGTCAGCCAAAAGGAGGTGAAAACCTATGGCGAAAAAGAAAGCTAAGAAGAAAACAGCAAAAAAGAAAGCAACAAAGAAGAAAGCCAAGAAGAAAAAATAGCATAACGATTGAACGAAAGCCCGCCCCTGTATCTGTATGGGATTTCAGCGGGCTGCCGGGTAAACCGGTGGATTCAGCCGCACTCCGGAAAACCGAGACTGCGGCAGGTTATGCAAAAAACGGAAGGCTTTGTCATCAGGACAAAGCCTTCCGTTTTTATACACCGCACACCAACCATCCCATCTCTCACTGCGAGCGACAAACGTATCGTGGCGCAACAAGGCGGCAAAAGGTATTCCACGGACATCTGTTCTTGATGACTCAATGCCTCGTTGTTGCTCTTGTTCTCCAAAACCAGCGCCGTCTTGAGCACGGGCGGTTGGCCGTCCCACGCCAGGAACCGTTCTTGTCCCGCTTCGCCCGCCACATGCCTTCTTGCAATTTACTTTCGATTCCTTATACTACTTGCCGGTAATAGCATACGTATCTATGCATTCGAAAGGCTGCTTTGCAGAGAGAATAACAATATGGACTACTTCAATTACAAAAATGGTAAGCTATTCGCGGAGAATGTTGACGTTGAGCGGATCGCCGCCGAGGTCGGAACGCCGGCTTACATCTATAGCAAGGCAACCTTCACTAAGCATTTGCAGAGGATTCAGAAGGCCTACGCTGGGCTTGACACCACAATCTGCTACTCCGTCAAGGCCTGCGGCAATATAAATATCCTCAGGCTCCTCGCCGAACAAGGCAGCGGGTTCGACATTGTCAGCGGCGGCGAGCTGTATCGCGTTCTGCAGGCTGGCGGCGACCCGGCGAAAATCGTCTATGCAGGCGTCGGCAAGACGGACCGCGAAATCATCGAGGCGCTGAACGCCGGCATCGGCTATTTCAATATCGAATCCGAAGCCGAGCTGGAAAACCTGATTCGACTGGCTAAACGGAATACATCAGCTCACGATAGGCGGCCCAGGGCCGCCCTGCGTGTCAACCCCGACATTGATTACAAGACCCATACGTTCCTGACCACCGGCAGGAAGGAGACAAAATTCGGCGTCGATATTGAACGGGCGCAGAAGGTATTCGCCGATTACGGTGGCAACGGTGCCGTTATGCTCTCGGCAATTCATGTCCACCTCGGAACGGGCGGCAAGAAGATCGACCCCTACGTGGAAGCTGTGGAAAAGATTCTTCCGCTCATCGAGCGGCTTCGCAGCAACGGGCACGCTGTCGAAGCCCTTGACCTCGGCGGCGGCTACGGCGCCGACTACGAGTCCGACACCGTACCATCGGCGGACGAATACGCCGCGGGCATCGTCCCATTACTGAAAGACAAGAACCTTAGCCTCATACTCGAACCGGGAAAAAGCATCTCGGCCAACGCAGGCATACTGCTGACCCGCGTGCTTTACACGAAGCGCGGAGGCGCCAAGGAATTCGTCATAGTCGATGCAGGAATGAACGATTTG
>CAYGZM010000199.1:0-5973 GCA_964354365.1 uncultured Pirellulales bacterium | reverse complement strand
GCTCGAAAAGGCCAGGGTCCGCTGGTTCCTCTCAATCGACGGCGGGGATTTGCCCATGCCGCCCGACAGCCTCGACGCGAAGAGCTACCGGTCAATCGAGATTGATGGCCAGCAGATCAAGTTCTCAGACGGGTTCAAGGACCTGCATACTAAAAGTTACGAAGAAATCCTCGCCGGCCGGGGATTCGGGTTTGACGCCGCCCGTCCTTCGATAGAGGCGGTTCATTCCATCCGTAACGCACAACCTGTCGGCCTCAAGGGCGACTACCATCCCCTTCTTGAGCGGTCAAAGGTGTGCTGCTATTAGCTCCAGAGTCTAAGTGAGATGTAAGCATAAGGGCGAGTTGTGATGTCTGAAACCGACTATTTCGTTCACGAATCGGCCTGTGTCGATCAGCCCTGCCGGATCGGCAAAGGCGCCAAAATCTGGCATTTCTCACACGTTATGAAAGACGCCGAGATTGGGCGAAACTGCATCCTCGGCCAGAATGTGCATGTTGCCGGCGGCGTCGTCATCGGCGATAACGTCAAAATCCAGAACAATGTCTCGATTTACACCGGCGTGATTATCGAGGACGATGTCTTCCTCGGCCCTTCCTGCGTCCTGACCAATGTTGCCAATCCGCGCTCCCAGGTCAACAGGCATAACCTTTACGAACGGACCGTTCTTCGCCGCGGCGCAACCGTAGGCGCCAACGCCACTATCGTATGCGGCGCGGAATTGGGCAGGTATTGTTTCGTCGCTGCGGGCGCCGTTGTCACCGGCGACGTGCCGGACTACGCGCTGATGGTCGGTCTTCCCGCCAGGCAAGATGGTTGGATGAGCAGGCACGGCGTCCGTCTGCCCGGACCCGATGCCGACGGCATTATGGTCTGCCCGGAAAGCGGCTACAGATACCAATTCACTCCGCCGGACTTGGTGCGGTGCATCGACCTGGATGAGGATGAGCCGTTGCCGCCGGACAAGGCCGTTGGAAGAATTCTGTACGACGAACTGAAGGAGATTCGATGAGCCGGTTGACCGCCTTGCCCGCCCCAAAAACGGCGGGCGAGCCAGCGACGAAAATGCACGTCCCTTTGCTGGACCTCAAGGCCCAGTACGCCTCCATCAGGGATGAGGTTCTCGCTGCCGTTGCGGAAGTGCTCGAATCGCAGTGCTGCATAGCTGGCCCAAAGGTTGCAGAGCTCGAAGAAAAAATTGCCGCTTTGAGCGGCTGCAAATTTGCCCTCGGCGTCTCCAGCGGGACCGATGCGATTCTAAACGCCCTGATGAGCCTGGATATTGGCCCCGGCGACGAGGTCATCACAACTCCATTCACCTTCTTCGCCACCGCCGGCGGCATTGTCCGCGTCGGCGCCAAGCCGGTATTCGTCGATATCGACCCCGATACCTACAATATCGACCCGGCCCTTATCGAAGCCGCAATTACCGAAAAGACAAAAGCTATTATTCCTGTGCATCTGTTCGGCCAAATGGCTGATATGTATCCCATTATGGAAATTGCAGACGGACACGGCCTGGCCGTCATAGAAGACGCCGCTCAGTCCATTGGAAGCACATACAAAGGCAGCAAGGCAGGCGGTATCGGGACGGTCGGCTGCTTTAGCTTCTTCCCCAGTAAAAATCTCGGCTGTGCCGGCGACGGCGGTATGATAGTCACCAACAACGAGCGGCTCTACGAGCGAATGAAGATGATGCGGAACCACGGTGCCGGCCCAAAGTACTATCACAAATACGTCGGCGGAAACTTCCGGCTCGACGCGATCCAGGCGGCAATACTCTTAGTCAAACTTGAGTATTTGAACGACTGGTCCGAGGCCCGTCGTCGAACCGCTGCTTACTACAATGAGAAATTCAGACGCACCGTCATAAAGACGCCCTTCATTAATCCCGGTTGCGTCTCCGTATATAATCAGTACGTAATCAGCGTCCCCAACCGTGACGAGCTTGCCGACCATCTCAGAGCAAGGGGCATTGGCTGTGAGATTTACTATCCGCTCCCGATGCACCTCCAGGAATGTTTCGAATGCCTGGGCTACCGGCAGGGCGATCTGCCCGAGTCCGAAAAGGCGGCAAAAGAGGTCCTGGCCATCCCCGTATATCCGGAGCTGACCGAGCAGATGAAGGAATACACGTCGCAGACCATCACCGAGTTCTACGGGTAGTCGCACGCTTCACGGACGAGTTGAGATATGTTTGCCGACCGGCGGCGGATGGACTATAATTGCGGTGATGAGATACTTGGTGCAACATGGTGTTTTCTCGGCCCTGGCGCTTATGTGCCTCGCGGGGGCTTTCGGCGCGATGACTGGCGGTTGCGCGGCAAGTGGGGCAAAAGGAGCCGAGCCGACGAATGTGCTGGCTTGCCGCCTCACAAACTACGGGAAGTTCCAGGACGTTGCCTGGACGCATCTGCCGTCGATCGGCGTCAAGCACGTGTCTATCAGCGTGCCGCCGCCTGAGCAGATTCAGATCACCAAGAAACGGCTGGCGGACCACGGTTTGAAGGCGGTGGTCATGCAAGGCCGGGCCGATCTCTCTCAGCCGTCCTGCATTGACGAGCTGGCCGTACAACTGGAAACGTGTGAGAAAATGGGGGTCAAGTACATGTTCTTATCGCCCAAGCATCCCGGCGTTTCAAAGGAGGTCGCCTGCCAGCGATTGCGCCGCGCGGGGGAAATCGCCAGGAAGCATGGCGTGACAATCGCACTTGAGACCCATCCCGACCTGGGAACCAACGGGGACGTACACCTCGAGACAATGAAACAGGTCAATCACCCCAACATTCGGGTCAACTTCGATACGGGCAACATTACTTACTACAACAAGAATGTTAATGCTCCTGCCGAGCTCGATAAAATCATCGATTATGTCGCCACTGTCGAGCTGAAGGATCACAATGGCCGGCACCAGGCGTGGAGCTTCCCGGCGTTGGGCAAGGGGGTAGTGGACATTCCGGGCGTGCTGCGAATCCTCAAGGAACACGGCTATACCGGCCCGCTGGTTATGGAGATTGAGGGCGTCCAGGGTATTGAAAGGAATGAGACTGAAATCAAGAAAGACATCGCGGACTCGGCGGCGTACGTCCGGTCGCTCGGCATAACGCAATAGGCACAAGGAGGTTGTCAAAATGATGGCCACAATGACAAGACACAGGTTTTACGCATCGTCCCTTTTGTTGGGCTTTCTGTTGGCCCTATGTGGCTGCAACCGGGCCGGATCAGGTGAAAAATTGGGACTTATGGCCCGCCGCGGCGGGCTGGTTGCCCGCACGTACAATTCCGGGTTTGAATTGGCGCACGATACATACAACGGGATGGGCGCCGGCAGCGACGGCAGAATCTACTATGTGCTCTCCTCGGAATCGTTCGAGACCGGGGCGCAGATGTACTGTTACGACCCCGCCGCCGACGGAATCCGGCACTTGGGCGACCTCACGGAAGCGTGCGGCGAAAAAGGATTGAAGGCAATTGCGCAGGGCAAGTCTCACGTGAATTTCGTGGAATGTGAAGGGAAGCTCTATTTCGCAACGCACGTCGGCTATTACACTCTCGTCGATGGTATGGAGAAGATCGGTGTGCCGCCGGCGGGCTACAAACCATATCCGGGCGGCCATTTCCTGGCCTACGACATAAGCACGGGCAAATTCCACGATCTGGCCAAGGCGCCGCACGGCGAGGGCATTCTCTCTATGACGATGGACACCCGGCGCGGTCGTCTCTACGGCCTGACGTGGCCGACCGGCCGCTTCATCCTCTACGACCTGGCCGGCAAGAATCTAAAAGACTTCGGGCCGACCTCGAAGGAAGGCGAAAACGGCAAGGGCGAGAACTACCGCACACTCTGCCGCTCCCTTGTCGTCGATCCGCGGGATGGCTCCGTCTATTTCACCACGGGTGACGGTGCGTTCCTTCGCTACAGGTATGACTCGGATTCCATCGAAGTCGTCGAGGGCGAGGATATGAAGAAGGATTACTTCGGACTCTATGACCCCACCTCGCCGGGCCACATGGGGTATAACTGGAGGCAGACAATCTGGTGCGAGCGCGAAAAAGCAGTCTATGGCGTGCACGGAAATTCGGGCTACCTCTTCCGTTTCGATCCCCAAATTCCCCAGGTCGATGTCCTGGAGCGCATTACCTCTCTGCCCTCCAAGCGAAGCGGAATGTACGACCAGTTCAGCTACGGCTATTTGGGCTTCACCATAAGCCCCGATGGCCGCACGCTCTATTATCTTACGGGCGGGCCGGTCTATGTGGACGGCAAGAGGGTGGTTGGCAAGAGCAAAACCGCTATGGGCGAATCAAAGGGCATTGAGAATCTCCACCTGATCACCTACAATATCCCAATGGGAAAGTACGCCGACCAGGGCCCCATCTTCTACGCTGACGGCCAAAGACCCGCTTATGTCAATTCAATCGCTGTGGGAAAGGACGGAACAGCATATACTCTCGCAAGAATCACAGAAGACGGCCGCACCCGAACCGACCTCATCAGTATCCCGGGACCCTTCAAGACCAAGTAACGCCGGAAACAACATGAAAAACCTACTCTTATTAGAGTAATCCCTCAGAGTTCGTTTTGTAGGCATCGTCGTTGCGAGGAAGCCTGTCCTGAGCGCAGTCGAATGGGTGGCAATCTCATACCCCTCGAAGGATAAAGGTTGCTCCGTCGCCGTGACGCCTTTCGACGACGCCCACAGTTTTGATCTTGACTGAGTAGGAGTAGCCAATCCAATGTAAGGAGCAGTGAAATGAATCGAAAATCCCTCAACCTTCACCGCAGAAAACCGCCCATGCCCAATCTAATACGAGCGTTGTGCCTGATCGCTGTAGCCGGTTTGATGTCCCAAAATGTCGCTCACCTGCCCTGCGCTATGGCCGACAGGCAGCAGGAAAACTGGAAAGCCGGACTCGCCTCGACCGTTATCACGCCGGAACAGCCGATGTGGATGGCCGGCTACGCAGCGCGAACCAGGCCCTCGGAGGGAAAGGTCCATGACCTGCGCGCCAAGGCGCTGGCGCTGGAAGATGCTCAGGGCGCGCGATTGGTAATCGTTACGGCTGATTTGCTCGGCATATCCCGGGCTATGCGCGACTGGTTGGAGAAGGAAGCGGGCCGGCGCTACAAATTGCCGCCGGAGGGGCTGTTGTTGAGCGCGTCCCACACGCATTGCGGTCCGGCGGTCCGAGAGATAAGGTACTCTGTCTATGGAGATAACTTCTATGGTTTATCGGCGGAGGAGGTTCAGCAGAGCGAGCGGTACGCGGAGAATCTGCAGCAGAAACTGCTGCAATTAGTCGGCCAGGCGATGGACGACTTGGCCCCGGCCCGGCTGTCTTATTCGCACGCGCGGGCGGGCTTTGCTATGAACCGCAGATCAAAGGTCGAGCAGGGTTATCAGATTCAACCGAACCCGGACGGCTCCGTTGACCACGATGTCCCCGTATTGCGCGTCGATAGTCCTGACGGCAAATTGCGGGCTGTGTTGTTCGGGTATGCCTGCCACTGCACTACGCTTGACTTCTATCAGTTCTGCGGCGACTATGCCGGGTTCGCTCAGGAGTACATAGAGCAGGAGCACCCTGGGACGGCCGCTTTGTTTATAGCCGGCTGCGGCGGCGACCAAAACCCCTACCCTCGCCGCGGCCCACGCACCCTCGAGTATTGCATGGAGCATGGCCGTGCATTGGCCAACGGCGTCGAGGCGGCATTGGCCCCACGGGCACGACCCGTCGCCGGGCCGATTCGGGCGGTGCTTGACACGGTGACACTTGAGTTTGCCGAGCCGCCCGGCCGCGAGCAGCTCAAAGAGCAGGCCAAATCTGAAAATAAATATGAACGTCGGCATGCCGAGACGCTGCTGGAGGAGCTGGAGCAAACGGGCAAAATCCGAACGACTTATCCGTACCTCGTGCAGGTTATCCAGTTTGGCGACGACTTGACTATGATTGCGTTGGCGGGGGAAGTGG
>CAYGZM010000198.1:4185-6061 GCA_964354365.1 uncultured Pirellulales bacterium | reverse complement strand
CCTCAGCCAAATGCCTGTCGCCGAGCATCGAATGGGCAATCGCAACCATAGCCGGGTAGTATCGCCGGCACAGCTCAGTGAAGCTGTCGCCATCGCCGTTTGCAGCCGCTTCCACCAATCCCGAATCCGGCTCCTGAGCCACCAACTTCTCCTTATGCTAACGTCCCAAGGCTTCTGCAATTTTGCAGAACTCATTAACCTCCCGGAAATTACGCCGGGCCTTTCACTGATAAAGACCGCACATCACGCCAAAAATGGGCGCTGAAATTCCTGGTTCTGCAGATTGCCCGATTATATTTGCTCCCAAACGCTATGTGCACCCAAAAACCTTATTAACGTCCCAAAGGTTGGGGCAAGTCAGCGTTTAGCGGATAGCGTTTAGCGTCCGGTTTTTTCCTGTACGCTCCACGCTCCACGCTACGAAGAACGCTTTCTTACCCGATAGTGTTTTCCCCACAAATCTTGGGATGATACCAGAACCTTGTATCCGCTCACGCGGGCAGCTTCACAACAGCCCGAAAATAGGTTTGACGCCCATTCTCAACCCGGCTATACTGGGCCGGATGGACCAGACAAAGATTGTGGCAGACGGTATAACCTTCGACGATGTGCTGCTGATACCGGCCAAGAGCGACCTCGTGCCCAGCCAGGCCCAGACGCGCACGCAGTTGACCAACAACATCACCATAAACATCCCTATCGTCTCAGCCGCTATGGACACCGTTACAGAGTCGGCCCTGGCAATTGCGCTCGCCCAGGAAGGCGGCGTCGGAATAATCCACAAAAACCTCTCCATCGAAGCCCAAAAAAGAGAGGTCGCCAAAGTAAAACGCTCCGAGCACGGCGTCATCCTCGACCCGGTTACGCTCTCCCCCACCGAGCCCGTCCGCAGGGCTCAGGAGCTTATGAACGAGCAAAATGTCTCCGGCATCCCTATCGTCCGGGGCAAAAAGCTCGTCGGCATCCTCACTCGCAGGGACCTCAAGTTCCTCAAGGACTACGATGTCGAGATAAGTTCCGTGATGACAAAGACCAACCTCGTCACCAGGCCCGCCGGAACCACCCTCGAACAGGCCAAGGGAATACTCCAGAAGCACAAGGTCGAGAAGCTGCTCTTGGTCAACGGAAAGGGCGAGCTGGCAGGCCTTATTACTATGAGGGATATCGACCGCGTCCAGCAATACCCCATAGCCGCACGAGACGAGCGCGGCAGGCTCCGCGTCGGAGCCGCCGTCAGCGTCCACGAATACGAGAGGATCGAGGCCCTCATCGCTGCCGACGTTGACCTGATCGTAGTCGATACCGCCCACGGCCACTCCCAGAACGTCATCGATACCGTCAAAAAAATAAAGGAGCAGTACCACATCGACGTCGTCGCCGGAAATATCGCCACCGCTCAGGCCGCGCAAGACCTTATAGAAGCCGGCGCCAACGCCGTCAAAGTCGGCATCGGACCTGGCGCAATCTGCACCACGAGGGTAATCTCCGGCGTCGGCGTGCCGCAGGTGTCCGCCATAATCGACTGCGCAAAGGCCGCCGCAAAGCACGGTATCCCCGTTATCGCCGACGGAGGCATAAAGCACTCCGGCGATATTACCAAGGCCATCGCCGCAGGCGCCTCCAGCGTTATGATTGGCTCGCTCTTCGCCGGCCTCAAGGAAAGCCCCGGCCAATTAGTCATCTACAAGGGCCGACAGTTCAAGGAATACAGGGGAATGGGCTCCCTCGGCGCGATGGTCAAAGGCTCAGCCGAACGCTACGGCCAGAACAGCTCAACAGAGGTCGCCAAGCTCGTCCCGGAGGGAGTCGAGGGCAGAGTCCCATACCGGGGCGATCTCGGCGATTTTGTATATCAGCTCGTCGGAGGCCTGCGGGC
>CAYGZM010000198.1:0-4085 GCA_964354365.1 uncultured Pirellulales bacterium | reverse complement strand
CAAATGACCTCTGGTGGAAGAAGTGGGACATCATTGCCAAAGACCCAAACGACCCAAACGAGCTCCTGCGGACCAAGTGGGATGCCCTTGCCGGGGTCATCCAGAACAAAGACCTCGACCAGAAAACCAAAGAGAAAATAATCGACAAAATCCTCAGCCCCACCTTCGATTTCCCACTGATGGCCAAGCTCACATTGGGCAGGACACACTGGCCGAAACTCTCCGACCCGCAACGCGAAAAATTCACCAGCCTCTTTACCGAAAGGCTCAAGGCCTCGTACAGGGAAAAAATCGTCCTCTACAAAGATGAGAAACTCTTGTTCAAACCCGCCGTGCACAAGGACAAAACCACCATCCAAATCCCAACGGAGCTTCTATCTGAAGGCAAAAAGGTCGCCATAGTGTACAAGCTCCGAAAACTCGAAAAACGCTGGATGGTCTATGATGTCGAAATACAAGGCGTCAGCATCCTCCTGACCTACCTCTCGCAGTTCGACGACATCCTTCAACACGGCACGGTCGAGGACCTTCTTGCTCGACTGGCCGAGCCGCCAACCCCCTGATCCGCAATCTCTTCAATCGGACCGCTATCATGACGAAACTCCACTCACTGGCCCCACTTTTCTTCGACAGAGTGGTCTTGCGATATCCTAAGACGATCCTGCTCTGCATGCTGGCAGTCGTTGTCTTCCTTGCCTTCCAGGCCAGGGATTTCAAGCTGGATGCCTCCGCCGAAACCCTCGTCCTCGAAAACGACGAGGACCTCCGCTATTCACGTCTGATTGGCTCGCGCTACGAACAAAACGACTTTCTCGTCCTTATCTTTGCCCCCGCCGACGACCTGTTCTCGGACAAAACGCTGGCGACCCTCGCCCGCCTGCGGGACGATCTAAGCGCCCTCCAGCGCGTCGTCTCGGTGATCTCAATTCTCGATGTCCCCCTGCTCGAAAGCCCCCCGACCCCGCTCAAGGAGCTGTCCGCCGACCTGCCTACCATTACATCCCCCAAGGTGGATAGAGACCTCGCAAGGATCGAGTTTCGCGACAGCCCCCTTTATCGAAACCTCCTGGTCGGTGAGGATTTGAAGACTACGGCCCTGATCATTTATTTCGCCGACGACCAGCTTTATAGCGATCTGCTCGCACGCCGCAACGACCTGCGCCAGAAAAAAGCCTCCGCCTCGCTGACAGCCCCGCAGCACGCCGAGCTAAAGCGCGTCACCGAGCAATTCCGCCAGTACAGGGGAGTGCTGAGGCAGCAGCGGCATCAGGACATCACGGCAATACGAAACATCATGGAGAAATACCGCCCGAACGCCGACCTCTTCCTCGGCGGCGTCGGCATGATCGCCGACGATATGATAACCTTCGTCAGGGGCGACCTCAAGGTCTTCGGCATGGGCGTCCTGTTCTTCCTCATTGTCACCCTCGGCGTCATTTTCAGATCGTTACGCTGGATATGTATTCCATTGCTCTGCTGCCTGGTCTCCGTGGTGTGTATGATGGGCCTGCTGGGCTGGCTCGGCTGGGACGTCACCGTCATCAGCTCCAACTTCATCTCCCTTCAACTGATCATCACGCTGGCTATGACTATCCACCTGATGGTCCGGTACCGGGAATTAGCCCCCCAACAACCCCAGGCCGATCAGCACAAATTAATCCTTACCACTATCCGGGCCATGCTGCGGCCGTGCGTGTATTCCGGCCTGACCACCATGGCCGGGTTTGCGTCCCTGATACTCTGCGATATCCGCCCGGTGATCGATTTCGGCTACATCATGGTCGTGGGTGTGGCCATTTCAATCATTGTGCCGTTCCTGGTCTTGCCGACAATGCTGGTGCTTCTGCCCAGGGATAAGCCTTGGTCCAGGGGCAAGGCCAAGTGGTCGCTTACCCCGGCGCTGGGCCGATTCACAGTGGCCCACGGCGCCTTGATCGTCGTGGGCAGTGCCGCGCTGCTGATCCTAAATGTCGTCGGGATATCCAAGCTCCAGGTCGAGAACTGTTTCATCAACTACTTCAAGTCGAGCACCGAGATACACCAGGGGATGAAGGTCCTGGACCAGCAGCTCGGCGGCACCACGCCGCTGGACGTCGTTATCGACTTTGAGCAGGCAGCGCCGTCGCAGGCCGCCCTGCCCAATGACGCGAACAACGCGGATGCTGTCTTCGAACAGTTTGATGAGTTCGACACCGCAGCGCAGCAGACCAAACACAAGTACTGGTTCACGCCGGAGAAGATGGCGAGGATCGCCGCCGTGCATGATTACCTTGACGGCCTGCCTGAAACCGGCAAGGTCCTCTCGGTCCTCACCCTGGTCCGGATGGCCGAGCGGCTCAACGGGGGCAAGGCTCTGGACGGCGTGGAGCTGGCCCTGCTGTTCGATCAGATACCCGAACGGCTCAAGCAGATGTTGGTCGCGCCCTACGTGTCGGTCGAGCACAACCAGGTCCGTATCAATGTGCGAATCCGCGACTCAGACCCCTCCTTGAAGCGCAACGAGTTCCTAAGTAGAATCCGCGCGGACCTGACAGGCAGGCTCGGATACAGGCCCGAGCAGATCCACCTGGCCGGCACGTTGGTCCTGTACAACAACATGCTCCAGAGCCTCTACACCTCTCAGATCGTGACCATGGGTTTTGCCTCATTGTTCCTGATGGGGACCTTCGTCGTATTGTTCCGCTCCCTCCGGACGGCAGCCATCGCTATATTCCCGAATGTGCTGGCCGTCAGTTGCGTCCTCGGTGTGATGGGTTGGCTGGGCATCCCCCTCGACATGATGACAATAACCATTGCCGCAATCGGCGTCGGCCTGGCCGACGACGACACCATCCACTATATCCACCGCTTCAAGCACGAAGTCGCGGCCACTGGAAGCTACCGAACGGCCTTGTACCAATCGCACGATAGTATTGGCCACGCCATTTACTATACCACGGTAACACTCGTCATCGGATTTTCCATCCTGAGTCTGTCGAATTTCATCCCAACGATATACTTTGGCCTGTTGACCGTGCTGGCGATCACTGTGGCCTTGTTGGCCTCGTTGACCCTGCTGCCGCAATTGCTGGTGCTAATCAAACCGTTCGGGAAAGAGGTTGAGAGCCCCGGTCAAGCGCGGTAAGATGTGGTAGGGTGGGGCTTGCCCCACCGAACTGGTGGGCTGAAGCCCACCCTACGTGACTCGTCAAGGATGATTATATGAAAACCAACGCATGTTTTATAATTCTCTCTGCGGTTCTGATCACAGGCTGTGCAGCCTCGAAGAAGAACCAATCAACTCGGCATCTCGCGTGGCACGGGCTTCAAGCCCGTGAAACCGACGATGCAAACACCCGCCTTGTCCAAAGGGCTGATCCCAACCGGACTTTCTGCACCCTCTCCACGGCCTGCTCATCGTATGAGCCCTCCGACATCGCGGCTCCCGCCCAGAATAGCCCTTATGTACCGCCCGCCGATGACGATTTCAACTTGCTCGAAGACCAGCTCGCCCAGCAGCAGGTCAAAGTCGCCGACCCCCTCAAACCCTTGAATCGCGCCATGCACAACGTCAACGACAAGCTCTACTTCAAAGTCCTGCGACCCGTCGCCAGGGCCTGCAAAAAGGCCGTGCCCAAGCCCGCCCGCATCAGCATACGCAATTTCTTCAACAATCTCACAACCCCCGCCCGTTACGTCAGCTGCCTCCTCCAGGGAAAACGCAAGGCCGCCGGCACTGAATTGCACCGCTTCGCACTCAACACCACAGTCGGCGTCCTCGGCTTCGCGGACCCCGCACAGGAAAAATGGAAACTGGCGCCCACCGACGAGGACCTCGGCCAGACGCTGGGTAAATGGGGCATCGGCAACGGTATCTATGTAGTCCTGCCCCTGCTCGGCCCATCCACCGTGCGCGATACGCTCGGCCTGATCGGCGGGCAATTCCTCAACCCCGTCCGTTACGTCGAGCCTGCCGAGGTCTCCCTCGCAATATCCGCCGGCAAAATCGCCAACGAAAACACCTTCACCATCGGCCGATACGAATCATTCAAATCCGCCGCCGTTGACCCCTACACCGCTATGCGACAGGCATACATCCAATACCG
>CAYGZM010000197.1:0-6062 GCA_964354365.1 uncultured Pirellulales bacterium | reverse complement strand
TAGCTAAAACTCTATTCTTTTTGGTTGCGGCTGAGCGAAGCGAAGCCGCGCCAAGGTCTCCGCGATCTCTGCGGTAAATTTTGCGAGTCTTTCCAATCTTCCCTCTATGCCCTCGGTCTTCTCTGTGGCTTATACAAATCCGTGAGAATCCGTGAAATCCCTGGTTAAAATTAACTTGACATCTAACCTCGGATATATTATAATACTCATCAAACTAACATAATGGAATCGTATCAGTAAAAGCCCGGAAAACAAAACATGCCAGACAGAAAAATCAAACGACAGCGCCACCCAGCCGGAAGGTCCTTCAGATTCCCCCTGTCAGTCTGTCTCTTTGTGCCTTTGCGCCTTAGTGGCCAAGACCCGCGCTCTACACTTGTAGAGAGGCCTCTACAAATCCACCTGTTTTTTGCAAAACAAACCCAATTTCAAAATGGGCAATATAGACATAAGCACAGCAACAATAAAGGCTTATGGCAACGAACAACGAACAATGAACAACGAACGCTATCCAAAACAAACCCAATCAAACCCAATTCCCCACCCCGCCCCACCGCTTCACGCTTCACGAGATACGACATCCGACATACGAAATACGAGATACGAACCTTGCACAACCGCCGCCGGGCAGCCATAATATGAAGAAGATGTGCCTCAGAACGTAACTGAGGACGCTCAAGTAAAGAAAGAATTGCAGTATTTGATTACACAAGGAGGTTCAGATGTCATCACATGATACAAGATTGGTTTCAAGACGTGGCCTGCTCACAAAAAGCATCGCCGCCGCAGCCGTCTTGGCCTCGACTGCAAATGCCGCCCCCATGGAACGGACAACAACAGAGCAGTCAACAACAGGCCGAAGACGTCGAATCCCAATCGGGCTTCAGCTTTACTCGGTTCGTGACGATTGCCAGAAGGACCTGCCCGGCACGATAGCCGCCGTGGCAAAAATGGGCTACGAAGGCGTCGAGTTTGCCGGTTATTACAACCGAAGCGCCAAGGACCTTCGCAAGATGCTCGACGACAACAATCTTAAGTGCTGCGGCACACACACGGGCCTGGATACCCTGCTCGGCGACAACCTGCCCAAGACCATCGAGTTCAACAAAATCCTCGGAAACAAGTATCTCGTCGCCCCCGGGCTTCCCGGCCAGTACAATAGTTCGCACCAGGCCTGGCTTAATGCGGCAAAGCTCTTCAACGAGCTGGCCGAGAAAGTCAAGCCGGCTGGAATGTTGGTCGGCTACCACAACCACAGCGCCGAATTCAAGGCAATGGACGGCGAGCTACCCTGGGACACCTTCTTCGGCAACACGTCCAAAGACGTGATTATGCAGCTCGACGTGGGCAATGCGATAAACGGCGGCGTCGATCCCCTCCCGTATATCTACCGCTACCCCGAGCGTGCGATAACCGTGCACGTCAAGGAATTCAGCAAGAAAAACGACAAGGCCCTCATCGGGGAAGGCGACGTCAACTGGAAGGCCTTCGCAGCCTTGTGCAGAGCGGTCGGCGCCACCGAGTGGTACATCATCGAGCACGAGAGCTACGCCTATCCGCCTCTCGAGTGCGTCGAGAGGTGTCTCAAAAACGTCCGCGAGATGAGGCTGCTCTCTTAGCGCACACGCCCTGGCCTATCGAATCGCGTGGTCCGACGGCTTCAATCCCTTCTTGTGGCCGCCCATGCCAATGTTGTTGGGCTTGTACTCGCCGACAAGATCAACCTTGCTCTTGGCCGGTATCTTGTCCTCTATCCCCGTCGCCCAGTAGGACGCGTTCACCAGAAGGCGCCGGAAGCCCTCGCTGAAAAAGTCAAACGAATGTCCCATCGTCGTCGTGAAAACGCGGGCGGCTTTGCCCTTCTCGCCGGTGTAAGTCTTGGTCCACGCCACGGGAACAGGTTTCTTGTCGGGGTTAGGTTCGTCTTTCGCATCCATACCCTTGAGCACCTGCCCCATAATCAACGGCTTGCAGTCCCCCTGCAGCGTCGTCAGGCCGTAAACATCGGACGGCCCCCAGATGTCCTCACAGCCTCTGACGATAGGATGCCCCTCCATACCCTCTGCTATCACCCCGCGCGTGCTCTCCTGGTTGTGAACGCCGTAGTGGCTGATCCAGGTCTCGCCCAGAACCTGGCGTCCCCACCCTCCGTCGGGGTCTTTGCTGCGGAAGCTGTACTTGGCGTATGCACTGTTCGTATTCTTTGCGTAGTTGAAGGCGTGCGTCGCCGTTCGCAGCCCGATGATCGCCTTGCCTGAATTCGTATAGTCAATGATATATTTCATCTGCTCGTCGGGCAGCTCACGAAAACGCGCGAATATCACCATCAGGTCCGCCGTCTCGAGGGCCTCAAGCCCGGGGATATTGTCGAGCGTCCCTGGGTCTATCTCGCCGGTCTCTTTGTTAACGGCAAACAGCACCGTGCACTTAAAGCCGTGGTGCACCGCCAATATCCTGGCGAGCATCGGCATTGAGTCCTCCGAGCGGTATTCATCGTCGCCGATGACAAAAACGATATGCTTTCCATTGCCCGGGCCCTTGCCGCCCTCGAAAACTATCCCCGGCCCCGCTTTCGCCGCACCGCACCCCAGAATGCTCAAAACCGCAATCATCACCACACATAGCCTAATCAGAATTCTCATCCTGTTCATTTGCGGATCCTTTCATCCAAAACCTGATAATCCTCACGTTCGACGCAACAATCAGATACATCAATCTACCAGCCGTCGTTTTGTTTCGCAAGCCCATTTCGCCCGCAAAATACCCCAGAAACCGGAACACGCCAGTCCTGCCTTGACGGTTCGCCGCTACAAGCCTCCACCGCAACCACACAACCCCATAGACACCGGGGCTGCCATTGAGTATAATCTCAGCTCAGACAACGTGAAAAGAAGCCGTCGAACGATGACACTTGGAAACCCTGCACATATTAGGAGACATCGGATGAAAGGACAAGCCCGGTTGACGATAGCCGACAGACAGATTCTCAGACTCTTTATAGTTGTATGCACCGTCCTGCTGACCTCGCCGGCCCGCGCGGAACAATGGCCCCGCTTCCGAGGCCCAAACGGCCAGGGCATCAGCCACGATACAGCCATCCCCGCCAAATGGACACAGGACGACTACAACTGGAAGGTCGCGCTGCCTGGCGGCGGACACTCTTCGCCAATCGTCTGGGACGACAAAGTCTTCGTTACCTGCGGCGATGAAAAAGCAGCCCGCGGAATGTTGCTGGCCCTGCGAACCTCAGATGGCGAAGTCCTGTGGCAGAAGCAATACGACCTGCCTGCATACAAAATGAACCGGCTTAATACCTACGCCGTCGCCACCCCGGCCGCCGATGCCGACTGCATCTACGCACTCTGGCCCGCGTCCGAACAGACACTGCTGATAGCACTCGACCACAGCGGCACGGAGGTCTGGAAACGCACCTTCCCCGGCGTCAAGTCGCAGCACGGGCCGGCCGGCTCGCCCATCGTCTTTGACGACATCGTAGTCTTTACTCAAGAGCACGAAGACAGCACCGATAAGAATGCCCCCAGCGCCTGGATCGCCGTTGACCGCAAGACCGGCCGGACTCGCTGGGAGCTGCCCCGCCGGACAGGCCCCAAAACATCCTACTCAACGCCCTGCGTCTATCCATACCCGCCCGAAAAACCGCTCCTCGTCTTCACCAGCTTCTCCCACGGAATCACCGGCGTCGATCCCCGCACCGGCAAGGTCGCCTGGGAAGTGGAATCGGCATTTACCAGCCGGATTGTCAGCTCGCCCGTCATCGCCGATGGATTGGTGCTCGGCACCTGCGGCGACGGCTCTGCCGGAAAATGCCTGACCGCAATCAGACCCGACGCCAGCGGCAAAGCCGCCGTGGCCTACAAAATCGACGACCGCCCCGTCCCATACGTCCCAACATCGCTGGCCGTCGAAGGCCTGCTGTTCACATATCACGACCGCGGGTCCGTCTCCTGCCTGCGCAGCGCCACAGGCGAGGTGCTCTGGCAGGAAGAACCCGCAGGCAGATACTACGGCTCCCCCGTATGGGTGAAAGGCATACTCTACTGTATCAACACCGACGGCGCGGTTGTCGTAATCAAGGCCGCGCCAAAGTACGAGCTGCTGGCGGTCAATCCCCTCGGCGAGAAGAGCCAGGCCACCCCCGCCGTCGCAGACGGCAGGATGTACCTCCGCACCTGGTCGAACTTAGTCTGCGTAGGCAGCCGGGACAAGTAACTGCTGCGGCCCCGTCCCGTCTTGATTCTCCGCGGCAGATGCCGGACTTGCATAAAGCCGCGACTATTTCAGCTTCCTGACCTTGATATTGCGATACCATACGGACTTTCCGTGGTCTTGGAATCCGAATACACTCTCCCGCGCCATATCCTTGTACGCTATGTTGAACTGTATGGAACGGGGTCGTTTGGAAAAGCGGTGAGTTAGAGGTTCCTTTTGGTTAGGTTGTTGTATTTATGGAAATCGAAAGATGGCATGGCGTGCCGTTTTGAGAGCAAAGCCGGCTGAAGGGGCGTTTTCAGTATTGTTATCCCGGTTAGCAGGACAATAATTTGGCACGAATGGTTGGTTCGCGCTGAATCCACCGATCACAAAGAGGCTTTCTCACAATTGACGGCTGACCCACTGCGCCGATGAGGACAGGTGCTTCCGCGACAATCGTTCCAGACACAAAACAGTGTTCATAGTACTATGAGTCTGTCAGTGACAGAACAGTGGAAAAATTCTCAAAAAAGTTAAGGTTTATAAACTTTTAGCCGATAAGCACTATCGAAGCAACCTACCAGAATGGGGGTTTGGTTGTCTTGCCGTGTATGATTGGAAGGCAGAGGCCAGGTAAGTAACGACAGCAGAGAAGTCTTAGAGGCTAACGTAAGGTATTCTGTTTTATACCGTAAGGAAGCTGCATCTCTTACGATCCTCGAGCTACTGCAACATTAGTGGAAAGCTCTTTAATGTCACGTGGAAAAGTGCACAAGTCAATTGCACGTTGGTGGGGTATTACTGGAAAACATTCCGCAATCGTTGAAAAGGCAATAAGTATTTATTAACACTCATTTAGGAGAATTTGCCATGCATTTCCTCGAAGAAGCAAAAAAATGGATTGGTGAGGTCACGGAAATTGCCCTGCTGTTAATCGCTCTTGGGATTGTGGCGGGCATCCTATTTGGCCCGACGGTTCCTTTCTTTGGACAGATCGTCAAGAACCTCACCGGTTTGCTGGCGACGCTGGGCGAGAATGGGCTTGTCGGTTTAATTGCCCTGGGTATCATTCTCTACCTGTTCCAGAGAATGAGAGCTGCCGCCTAAGATCACGCTTGTTTGCCTGAGTTCAAACGCACGTGCGTAGCGTACATGTTTTTTATTTCACATTAGCTTCTGCAAAGGCAGAAAGAAAAGGAGAACTAAAATGGCAGTTGAAAAAGCAATTGGTTCCAGCAGTCTGGTTGAAGTGATCGACAGAATTCTGGACAAAGGCGTCGTGGTTGATGCCTGGGTGAGGGTTTCGCTGGTGGGTATTGAGATACTCGCTATTGAGGCCAGAGTGGTGGCTGCATCGGTCGAGACGTATCTGAAATATGCCGAGGCGATAGGTCTGACTGCAACAGCGGCCTAAGACTTGGCCAGCCGATTGGAGAATTACAATTCTCTAAATGGGGGGTCCTTGCCAAGTCATCCTTGCGAAGTTGCTGGAGAACAACAAGCATGGCTTGCCAAGAAAAACCTCCTCCTGTAAACAAAGGAATCACACCGATGCCCCTGGAAGAAGATATCGACAACACTATTGAGAATATCATTTCCTCTTACGAGGCCAAGATTCGGAGTATCGGAGCCATCTTTGACACTACCCACCAGCTCCTCAACAGTTTCCAGGTTTCCTTTCTCGATACAAGGCAGCAACGAGAAAGACTCAACGCGGAACTACGTGAGAATCTTGCCCAAAACGAGTCTCTTCGCAAAAGAGATTTCGACAATATGATGCAGGATATTCTTTCAGCTCAAGACGAGAGAGAAAAGCAGGTGAGAGACTTGCTGAATAGTTATCTTGATGA
>CAYGZM010000196.1:0-6110 GCA_964354365.1 uncultured Pirellulales bacterium | reverse complement strand
CTGTCAGGTCACGAATATTTTACGCAAAGCAATCTCTTCGTGAAGAAATGGAGAGCCAAAATGGATAATAACAAGAAACTATTTGAAGGGCTGTTAAAAGCAGATGGCATTGAGCCTTCCGGCGTCTCAGAAGGCGAACGTGCAGTTTTCAGGGAAATGCTGGATAGAGAAGAGAAACGTATGAAGCATCTTTCCTGGTTCTCTGTCGGCGCAATGTGGATATTTGCATTGGGCATGTTCGGACTGTGCGTTTCCGAGAAAATCCTGGAAGCGTTGCATATCCCATTTGTCGTCGCATGGTTTGGCTTAATAGTTATGATCTGGGCTGTAATAATTCGATATTATCCACGTTATTACAGAAAGCTTAAGGAAAGCAACAAAAAGATTAGAATGCTTCATTTCCTTGTTTATGCCAAACATAGAGGGTTTGCCCTAGTCGGCAAAAAGAATGGAAAACGCATTATACACTGGCCCAGCCTTTTAATACTTGCAACTATTATTTGGCTGTTCGTGTCATTGTCAGGTGCTGGTGTTTACTATCTGCTCTCTCAACGCTGGATATTCTTCTCATCGCCTATATTTCACATTTTCTTTTGCAGCGTTATAAGCCTGTCATTTGTGATATTTTTATTGCTTGAAGGGTTCAAGGCTCCGCTGGATGAGCTCGTGGAAGTAAAAGCAAAATCTAAGAAATCAAAGCCGGGCTCCAGGCTCGATATATGGAGTATAATCATGAAAAGTAAAATAACAAAGTTTACCGTTGCGGCAGTAGTAAGTATTGCTGCACTTATCGGTATAAATCAGTTTTACAGCTCGACTAGTTTTACGAATGTAGCCTGGGCGGATGTTGTTGATAAGTTTCGTTCCGTGTCCTTCTATAATGCCGTATTGTATTTCAAGGAAGATACAGCCTCTGAACCAAAGCAGATTGAACTATGGGTTAGCAGTGAACACAAAGCACGTTTGCGAATTGGCAGCCAGATTCTTTTTGCTAAGAACGGGAAAATTGCCGCCGGGTTTGATTTTAAAGATAAAGAACTTCTGAGCGAAAATGAATACGATAAAATGGGTGAGGCGATAATCCAAAATCTCTCTGAGCACCAAACGCTCTCTTTGGATAAGTTTGTCCAGCTATTTTATAAGAGCCAACTTGTTGAAATTACCCCAGAGATAAACTCGGACGCAATGATTTCGCAGGACTTGCTGGTGTTCGACCTCCATTCGACGATTAACCCCGAATGGATGCGGATTTGGGCGCTCCGGGAAAGTAAACTTCCGGTACGACTTCGTATGTGGGATCCTCGGGATGGAGAATGTATGGATGCGTTTGTCACTTACGAAAAACAGCAGGCCGCAGAATTCTTCGATCACCACAAGTATGAAGAACTCCTTTTCGATACATCTCGTACTGCCAGCGGAAGTGTGGTGAACCTGGCGTATGCATTACTTAAGGACCCCGGTGGCAGGGATTATGCCCCTCAGGATTTGAGCCGTGGTTCTGAAGATAATTATCCTGTTAAAGGGCACTTGTCCATAGATGAACTGATTGAACATTATCAGGCCAATCCTCTTGAGCCGGGACAAGTGGAATTCCATGCAGGCTTGAAAACAGGTGGAATATCGATCAGTCCTTCAATCAAAGGTCTTCAAGAGTATAAACTTATGCAGGTCGGAACAAACGTCCCGCATTTTGCAAAATTATATCATCATCCCTCAACCGGCAGATTCAGGTTTGAGGGAGACTTCGACGATATATTTGTTCAATACGATATCATCAGCCGGGGAAATGTGAGCATACAAAAACAAGTGGAACTGGTTTTGTCAAAGGTGGGCATAGAGATCGTTGAAAGTGAGGATGACTGTACGGTCTGGATTGCTGAATATAGTGGGCAACAATTCACAGGTATTGAACACTTAATTTCATCTGAGGGCTTGGGTGATGGCCCGGGCACGCTGTCGGCGGCGGGTATTTTTAAAATTGATAGCCTGTTGCAGCATCTGGCTAAAGATCAGGACATTGTTGTTGAGGATGATACTGGCATAGATCGGGAAACTTATCTCAGTCATGTCATACCCAACTTTAAAGGACAAGAAGGTGCCAAGCTGGCTGAAAAATGGTATAGGGACAACTTTGGGATTACCTTCCGCAAAGAAACCCGAAGGATGTCGGTTTGGATTGTTCGCAAGAAACCTTTGTATCCTTAAGAGTATTATAGCATTCGACAGTCATAAGCTGGACACGGCTTTGGCGCCATGATTTAGTTGACAATTTGTAATAGGAGCAGTGTCGGCTCGACGATGTGGAGGTTGTTCAGGAGCGGCTCGGTGTACTTTATATCGCCGAACTCCGCTTCGCCGAAGTGGTGCTGCTTGCCGACGTGATTGTTCCAATCCACGCCCTCGGTCAGGAAGCCTTTGTCGCCGTGATGATGCCTGGCGATAGCCCGCAAAATGGTAAGGCCGTCGCGAAGGAGCTGCTCGTTGTTGGTATCGCTGTATGCCTCGAAATACGCCAGTGCGGCCTCGGCGTTTTCCCAGAGGTAGGCGGTGTCCCAGCTTTTCTCCATATAGAGCAGGCCCGTGGTCTGAACGCCGTTTCTGTCGTCGGTCATTTTGAACTGGTCGAGACCGGCCAGACACTTCTCGTAGGCGAATCTGCTGATTTCATCGTCGCCGAGCAGCTTTGCGGCCTGGCGCAGGACACGAAACGCCACCGAGTAGGCGACGCTCTCGTAGTGGTCGTAGGTGTCGTGGTTGATGCTGCCGAATATGCCGCCCAGTTTCATAAACACTTCAAGTTTCTGCTTTATCTTGTCTCTGTAATCAGCCAGGTCTTTTTTGGTCAGTTCGGTCATAAGCTGGACTACGAAGAGGCCGTCGGCGCTTTTCTCAAAGAGTATGTCCGAATCGCCATAAGCGTTGTTGGGGTAATGCTCGCCCGACGGCTTGCAGCGTCTCGGATACCAGCCATTGGGTGTGGGCTTTATGTTCTTGTCTATCCAGGCAGCGGTCTTGACGGCGATGTCCCGCATTTTGTCTTTTCGCGGATTGTCTAAAAGGTCGCTGAAGATCAGCAATTGGTATGCGATCTTGGCCATTGAGCCTGGGCAGAACCAGTCGCTCTTGTGCTGATAATTGAGGCAGAACTCGTTGGTCGTAGTGAGGCGGTAGCCTTTGATGAACCCAGTTTCGTAGTCGATGAAGCCGTCTTCGACGACGTGGTCGAGCAACAAAACCGCCTTTTCGGCGAGCTTGCCGTCTTTGGCGTATTTTGCGAAGGAATAAAGCTCATACGCGCCCCCGACGGCGTTTGCGGCCCAGCCGGGACCTTCGAGGTTGCCGAAATCATGCCAGCCCATTATATTTCCATCCTGGTCCACAAAGCTGGATTTGCAGGCCAGGCGACCGTCAAAAGGGACGAGGGCGCCCTCCGCAAAACGCACTGAGTCCCGTGCGGAATCAAGTATTGTGTATTTGGGGTCATCCGGCAGATAGAAAGCCGAGGCGACTTCTTCGAGGAGCAGGTAGTCGATGCCGAACATATACTTCTTGACGGCCTTGTCATTTGCGCCGACGATCTCGACCTTGAGGACGTGCTGGCCTTTATCTAACTTGCGAACGCCCATATCCAGAACGCCGGTGGGAATCACGCCGTCGTTGAACAAGTCTATCGGTTCGCCGAGCTTTTCGCCGTCGAGATAAAGCTGGTGAATACCGTAGTCGATGGCCTTTGTGAGCTGCATCTTGAGCCTGTAAGTGCCGCTTTTTTCTACGGGGACGGCTAATTCGAGCGTATCTCCGGGCTTGCCTTCAATCCACCAGAGATGGGCCTCGCCACTCCAACCTTCGTCGAAGCCGTTGAGGTCCTGCTGGTCGGCGGTCCCGCCAGTCTTCGAGAGCACCTTGAGCTTCTCGCCTTCAAGGGCGCCTTTGACCGTGGAGATTTTGATCGGGCCCCAGTACCCGATTCGCTCGGCGACGGGGACCGGCTCGTATGGGTCGGCCTGGCCGGCGGCCTGGTACCAGTAGGCGGTGGCGGCGTAGAGTGTGGGCTTGCCGTTCGGATAGTATTTTTCAATTGCGCCTTCGAATGATTTCTGGAAGGGGACGTTGTCGGTGATGTGCCAGCGGTTGACCGAGACGTGCCCCTTGTTATTCATACTAATCGTCTGGTTGTGGTAGCAGTTCTGGAAGAGGGTCGGGTTGCACCAGGCGTAGCCGAAGTAGTCTTCGGAGCCGGTGCCGATAGTCGAGGGGAATTTCTCGCCATCGACGAAGAATTTTTCGTCGCCCTCGCCCCACCATCCGCCTCGCGGGTTCCAGACGTGCAGCATCACGCCGCAGAATCGGCCGCGGCCCTGCGTCTTGAGCATAGTCCAGTCGATGCACTCGGCGGCGTTGCGCTGCGGCTCTTCGGGCAGGAATGCGTCGCGGTGCCATTTGGCGTGAAACCTTCCGAGTCTTCGTATCGGCTTTGTGAGCGGCGCGTGCGTAATCGAGAAATTCACAGTCTGCGGCTTGTCACCGTCGTTGACCAATTCCACGACGGCCGATTTGGCGAACGGCATATACCAATAGCTGTAAAATCCATCGCCGCTCATTCCCAGGGGCAGCGACTCGTACTTGTTCACACCGGGGGCTGTTCCGAAGAAATCGCCTAACGGCGACCACACGCTCGGCTCCTTCTCGCCGTCCCAGCGAATCCGCAATACAAGCTGCCGCAGGAGATTCTGGTCGTCGGGCGATTCGGGCAAATCCATATTCACCTTCAGTGCGGTTATCGCCCGCGGGCCCTTCAATTTCACGACGCCCGCAACGGCGCCCGGGAGCACCTTTACAACCTGCCGCTCGGTCGCCTCGCCAGTGCGTTTTCCGGCCGGGTCGAACCCTCGCTGTGCAAGGATTTGGGCGGCCTTGTCGAGGGCCTCCGATTCGGCCTGCGAAAGCTGCCGTTTGAAGGTCGGCAGCACCGTTCCTTTGGGATAGGTCGCGTACGTGAAATGGAAGTAGCTGCCCCAGTCGCGCTCGGCCACGATCTTGCAGGATTTCTGGAAGGGGATAGGGACGTAACAGTTCTGGCCGCGCGCGGTCATGTGGACGAGGGCCTCGTGGGTGAAAGGCTTGTTTTCGCGGTTGAAGTAGCCGATGAAGGGCAGGTCAACGGCCGGCTCAGCGGCGCCGTCGAGGTATATCTTGACGCGGCCCTCGTTGGCCAGCGCCGACCAGATCCGCCAGATAACGCCGGGGCCTTCCATCTCGGCGAAGACCTGCAGGTCGCCCTCCTTGCGGATGATGCCGCCGCCGTCGCCGTTGGCGAACCAGCCGACGTATTTGCCGGAGGCCTGGTCATATTCACTGCCTCTGTCGTAGCTCGACCACTGCTGGCATTTCTCACCCGGCGCCGGCAGCGTCGCCAGATGCTCCAGGTCGGTGAGCCGGTTGATAAGGTCGATGTACGTGAGTTTTTCAGGTCCGCGCCGACCGGCTTGTGGGGCTGAGCTGGAAACCAACAAGCCGCAGCCATACGACGCACACATTATGAACCCAATTGTGATGATCAGGAATTTCCTCATGGTTGACGCCCCTTTCCTTGTGCCTGAAGTTAGTACAAACGGCAAACGAGACACTGAGCCGCGTCTGCTCTTTCTGCCAAACGCGGGGTATTCTAACAAGAAAGGCCCGCCTTTGCCAATGTCTTGTGAAAAAGAGGCATGGTTCAATTCTGGATGGCAGCCTCAAGCGCAGCGCCCCGCCTGAGCCTGCCGAAGGCTTGGGGATGGCAAAGCTCCATAAGCGGCGCAACCATCCCCAAATCCTTCGGATTTGATGCTGCCACACGCATAGAAACCGCAAATACTGTGACCCGGAATCCGACTGATTTGAACCATGCCGCAAATCGTTCTATTATTGTGTAGGGTATTTCACGGTGCAGCCGTAAGGTTTTGTCTGAGAAGCACTTACGGGCTTGCCGGCAATCAGGGCGTCCAGGGCGTCGGAGACGTAGTTGACGTACTTTTCGCCATCCGGAACCTTGCCCAAAGGCGCGTTGTCAATGGCGCCGTCATAGACAATCCTTCGCTCGGCGTCTATGATAAAGATGTGCGGGGTCG
>CAYGZM010000195.1:0-6138 GCA_964354365.1 uncultured Pirellulales bacterium | reverse complement strand
GTTAGGCCATTTGTCTATCGAAATATATAAGATTTCGGTGAAATATGCGGGCTAAGAAGCCACGTCCGTCGTGACCGAGCCGTGTGGGCGCAATTACCGGGAACAGCTCATACGGCGAGAATCCTATTCTGCCGTTTGCGACGCGCGGTTTCTATGGACTGAAGAAATGACTTCTTGAAACCAACGGGCGAGAATCGCTCTATGGCCGCTTTGCGGGCCTGCCGGCCCATCCTGATCGCCATGTCTCGGTCCTCAAGCAACATTTGGGCGAATCCCCGCAGCTCATCCGCATCATCGCTCAGAAAGCCGCTCACCCCGTGTTCGACGGGCGAGCCGGGGTGTTTATTCCCCAGAATGGGCATTCCCGCGGCCATTGCCTCCACGGTTGCCATATTGTACCCGTCTTCGAGCCGTGGGTCGGCGGTGTGGATGTAGAACCGGTGAGATTGCAGCATCTCTTTCAGGTGATGCCAGTTCTGTGCCGCCGAGACGCCCGGCATACCCGGATTGTGGCCGACAATTCGTATGGGCAGGCCCTCAAATGCCCGCTTGTGAAAGTCCCATAAAAGAATCCCTTTTCGGCTCTGGAGGAAATTGCAGATCCGAAGACCGCAGGTGTCTTGCCCTGAATATGGCAGGTAATCGCCCGGATCAGCGCAGAATGGCACGATATCATCCGTAAAACCCCACGAACTGCCCTTTAGCATCGAGACGGCGACCGCGTGGCCGCCGACCAATTCAAGGTATTTGTGCAGCATCTCTTTCATCTCTTGCGGTTGAACGTTGGATTCCTCTTCCAATGCCCGACCTTCAAGGGTGGAGTGAATAACCATCAGTCGCGCCTCAGACCGCAGCTTGACGTCAAGCAGATCGCTTATGTTATGTACTACGATGCAATAGTAATCGGTTTTTGACCTAAGTGCGTCCGATAAGCTGATTGGCCGGGAGTTTGCAGGCAGGGGTCGCATCTGCTCATCCCACGTGCTCTTGTATTGGCCCTTGAGGCCAACGACTATGTCGAGCTCATATCCGAGCGCCGCAAGCTGATAAACCCACGCCTCGTGGCAGTTGAATACAAGCAGCACCCTTCTGCGGTTCGGTTCCTGCTGTTTGTGCGCGCTCATGGACTCGGAGTATAGACGCGAGAACCGGTTTCTGCAAGGCCCATCCGTAGTACTCTGTCAAGGTTAGAACGATGGATGTCATTGCGAGGAGTGAAACGACGAAGCAATCTCCGGGCTTCGGACGGTTTGAGATTGCCGCGTCGGCCTTCGGCCTCCTCGCAATGACAACTCCTCAGATTAGTCTTGACGGTGTAGTACTCTGGACCGGCCTGCGCGGGTGGAGGTTCTTGTGTGCAGGCGGCTATCCTGGACTTCTTTATCAACCTCACAAAGGTTGGGGGCAATCTGGTTGTTCAGCTCCGCACCGGCCAATAACGTTTATCGCTTTATCCGCTACCAGCACAACGGCTCTAAGAGATTCTCGCAGCCGTTTTATTACCTGCTGTCAGCCCTAATGCGATAAACGCTTTCTTACCCCATAGTCTCTTCCCCACAAATCTTGGGACGATACCAAGTTTTTCTTGGCGAGGAACGACCACGCTCGGCAATTATCAGTATCGCCGCGCGGGGTATTACGGGGCCACCGATTTTGCCGTTAGTCTTGGTGAAGAAAGCTCTTAAGTTCTCATCCTCCGAATCGAAAAGAACCACTGGAAGCGTATATCCGGGACGTGCTTTATGCGCGTTCAATTGAATTGACGGGGCTTTACAGGGCCGTGAGATTGTCAAAAAAATTTTAAGGAGCAAAAGACATGTTAGCAATCAAGAACAACCTTATGTCAGTGAACGCTGCTCGACACCTGAGTACAAGCTACGATGCTTTGTCCAAGTCTGTTGAGAGGCTATCGTCCGGCCTGCGCATCAACAGCGCCAAGGACGACGCAGCAGGCCTGGCTGTTCGTGAGATGATGCGAGCAGACGTCGCCGTGATCCAGCAGGGCGCCCGGAACGTCGGGGATGCCATCAGCATGCTTCAGACAATGGAAGGTGCTATGGCGACGATTGACGATATCCTTGTGCGTATGACAGCGCTGGCTGAGCAGGCCGCAACCGGCTCGTATTCCTCGGCACAGCGAAGCATTATGCACAACGAATTCGACGAGCTGCGTCAGGAAATCGACCGTATTGCCGGCTCCGCCAAATTCAACAGCATCAGCATGCTCGACAACTCCAGTACCGTGTCCATCCACTTTGGCGAGCTGACGAGCGACAAGATTGACGTCGCCGGCAGCAATATGACCAGTGCTTCAGGCGGTCTTGCCATTACGGCTTTGTCCATCGACACCGCCGCAAGCGCCAAGGCAGCCTTGACGTCACTGGATACCGCTATCGGTGTAAAGGACACGGCCCGCTCCAAGTTCGGCTACAAGATGAACCGTCTGGAGAACACAGTCAACGTTCTCAATATTCAGGCCGAGAACCTGATGGCGGCGGAATCACGTGTTTCGGATGTCGATGTTGCCACCGAAATGGCCGCGATGACCAGGAGCCAGGTGCTCGCACAGGCTGGCATATCCATGCTCGCACAGGCCAACACTATGCCGCAGATGGCGCTGAGCCTGCTCAGGTAACAGCGGCATCGGTCCAGCGGACAGTAATTCAGGGGAGATGACCGGCACGCGGAGTGCGAGTCATCTCCCCATGGTTTGAAATGCCGTACAACGCCGCAGTGACATACGTCTGCTGTTACTGCAAAAGTAGTATTCAGGCTCTAAATGCCTGGCGCAGACATCACGGGGTGACACAATGAACGGAGTCTTGGCATATCAGGAAACATCCATCGCCACAGAAAGCAAAGGTCGGCTCGTAGTCATGCTCTACGATGGAGCGATCAAGTTCATGCGGCTGGCGATCAAGGAGCTCGAAGCAAAAGACTATGAGGCAAAGGGCCGCTACATAGACCGGGCGCAGGACATCATCAACGAGCTGAATGCGGTTTTGGATATGGAATCGGGCGGTGAAATAGCCGCTAACCTGCGAAAGCTGTACGTCTTTATGAGCAAACGCCTCACTGAAGCCAACGTGCAGCGCGACCCTCAAATGATTCGTGAAGTCATCAGTCTGATGGAAGAGCTTAACAGGGGCTGGAGGGCGATCAGTGGTTGAGGAAATAGTCCTCCCTCTGCGGAACAACCGCACGAATAATGCAGGTCATTTTGTTCATAGTGGCCGGCCAAACAACCGTAAATGTGTTGATGGCCGGCCTTTTTCATTTCAATAAGAGCCTATCCGAATAACTTGGTCGTCATGAGGTTGAGCGAAAAGCCCGAGGCCAAGACGGCAGGCCAAAAACGCTCGGAGGCGTGGTTTGTTCCACGCTGAGAACGTTTTTGGCCGACAACGCAGGCATCGGGCTTTGCAGCCAGCCGGAATAGACCGGGTTATGCGGGTAGGCTCTAAGGCCGCACAGGTACAGGCGCCTTTCCAAAAAAACTGCCCTGAAATCAGCATTTTTGCCGATGTTACAGACTGAAAGGCTGATATCCGGGCGCTCTGTTACAGGCGGCTGTCCGGTGGGGGGCGTTTCAGCAATAGCCTGGGTCATATTATTGCCAAGAGGTCCGGATGAATCGGAGCCAGAGCAACAAGCCCGAAGGGCTTTCCGTACTCGAGCGGGTCAATTCCGAAGGCGCGCCGTCGCGAATCCTTGCTGCCGCCAGGTCCGCTGTTGCATCCGGGCGCCTTGAGGAAGCGGCCGGTGTGCTCGATGACCGGGCCATGCGAGCTGTCTGGGCGATGGTTGAGCAGAATCCGGGCGGAACGGACCTCGTATGTGACCTTGCGATGATACTGTTGAAGATCGGACGCAAGAGCGAGGTGGAGGAATGTTGCAGGAAGCTGCTCGACAGCGCACCGAGCGCCGCGGTGTACAACAAGCTGGGCTGCCTGTGCCAATGTATGGGTCGTATGTCCGAGGCCCTGAAATACCAGCAGAAAGCGGTTGAGGCCAGGCCCGACAGGCCGGAGCTGTGGGCGAATTTGGCCAGGGTCCTGATGGAGACCGGGGATATGCGAGACGGTATCGAATTGCTCAAAAAGGCGATAGAAAAGATGCCCGACAACGCACAGGCCCACTCGAACCTCCTGCTCCGCCTGCATCAGATGCCGGAGCTGGACCCAGGTATGCTCTTTGAAGAGCACAAACGCTGGGGCCGCATCCACGCCCCGGCGAGTCTGGCAAGGACGACTCACCACAATACACCGGATCCCGACCGAAGGCTGCGAGTCGGCTACGTCTCGCCCGATTTCCGCAGGCACTCAGTAGCGTACTTCTTCGAGTCGCTCCTCGACGGACATGATCGGCGGGACGTTGAGGTCTATGGCTATGGCAACGTTGAGTTCCCGGACCAGGTTACCGAGCGCCTGATGGAGAAATTCGACAGTTATCGAAACTTATGTGATTTGAGCGACCAGGCAGCGGCCGAATTGATCGAGCAGGACCGCATAGACATCCTGGTGGACCTTGTCGGCCATTCCGCCGACAACCGCCTGCTTGTCCTGGCGCGCAAGCCCGCTCCGATTCAGGTCACCTACCTCGGATACCCCAACACGACGGGCGTCGAGGCGGTGGATTACCGTTTGACGGATGTTCCTGCCGACCCGCCGGAGCTAAAGCAGTTCTATACCGAGGAGCTGGTCTTCCTGCCGGACGGTTTTCTCTGTTACAGACCTCCCGATTTCGCCCCGCTTACTGCGCCGCTGCCCGCCGACGGGGCCGGGCACATAACCTTCGGCTCCTTTAACAACAACTGCAAGATAAATCCCGTTGTAACAAAGCTCTGGGCCGAGGTCCTCAAGGCCAACGTCAATTCACGCCTCTTGCTGAAGCTAAAAGGCGGCGACGAGCCTCTGATCAGGGACCGTTATCTACGGGAATTTGAGAAGGCGGGTCTCGGCCGGGCCAGAGTCGAAGTATGCGGGTGGAAGTCCCCCGCCGAACACCTGCAGACGTATGGGCGAGTGGATATTGCATTGGACACTTATCCGTACAACGGCACGACGACTACCTGCGAGGCCCTGTGGATGGGCGTGCCGACAATCTCGCTCGTCGGCAAGTGCCACGCTTCGCGGGTGGGATTGAGCATACTGACCTGTCTGGGTCTGGAGTTCTTCGCGGCCTCATCGCCAAAGGAGTATGTCGCCAGGGCCACTGCACTTGCGGCGAATCGCCCGGCCCTTGCGCAGATTCGCTCCTCGATGAGGGCGAGAATCGCCACATCGGGGTTGTGCCACGCAAAGGGCTTTGCCGAGCAGGTCGAAACGGCCTATAGACAAATGTGGCGCCGATGGTGTCAGGCCCGCAGCCATAATCTTACGCCTAAGCCGGCCCGCCGCGGCGGGCAAGTTGAACAGCAGGTATAATCCTATGAAGCGATTCGCACTAATCGGAGCCGCCGGGTATATCGCCCCTCGCCACATGGAGGCCGTAAGGTGCTCCGGCAACGCCATAGTAGCTGCCGTCGATAAGAGCGATTCCGTCGGCATCATCGATTCGTATTTTCCCGATGCCGATTTCTTCACCGAATTCGAGCGTTTCGACCGGCACATCGAGAAGCTAAGACGCGAAAAAGGATACGGAGTTGATTATGTCACCATCTGTTCCCCGAACTACCTTCACGATGCGCACATTCGATTCGCCCTGAGAGTGGGGGCGGACGCGATTTGTGAGAAGCCGCTCGTCCTCAATCCCTGGAATGTCGATGCCCTGGCCGCTATCGAGTCCGAGACCGGCCGAAGGGTGTACAATATCCTGCAGTTGCGCCTCCATCCGTCCATCGCGGCCTTGAAACGGGAAGTTGAGACTTCGGCTGCGACGAAGAAATACGATATTGACCTGACTTACATTACACCCCGCGGCAGGTGGTATTTGTTCTCCTGGAAAGGCGACGTCAGCAAATCGGGCGGAATCGCAACGAACATAGGTATTCACTTTTTTGATATGTTGATTTGGGTCTTTGGGGCCGTCCAGGATACTCGCGTCCACATATCCGAGCCGACGCGGGCGGCGGGCTTTCTTGAGCTCGAAAAGGCCAGGGTCCGCTGGTTCCTCTCAATCGACGGCGGGGATTTGCCC
>CAYGZM010000194.1:0-6199 GCA_964354365.1 uncultured Pirellulales bacterium | reverse complement strand
GAACATCTCGGGAGACGCACTGACGATATGAAAGTCTCCGCCGTCGATGTACGCCGCGTAGCCGCTTGGGTTGTACAGGTTCTGCCAGTGGAAAAGGTCTATCGCTTCGGTGCTATAGTCGCATTCGAATCGCTGCGAGAAGTTGATCTGATAGACGTCGCCGTCGTAGATATACCGCTTTGTTTTATGGAGCATCCGCAGGTAGTAATCCTTATCCATATTGCACCGGAACTGAGACAAATCTATCTCGTCAAGGTCCGCAGGGACAGGCCGGGGCACGCTCATCTTCGCCGCTTTGCCCAACAGCTGCTCCAGCCCGGCCAGTTTCTCTTCCGGCCCTACGCAATCGCCCGGCAGCTCGAGGGCAATCAGCCAAAATGCCCCCTCATTATGGTCGTACGCAATGACGCGGTCGTAAAAGCAAAGCCGAATCAATGGCATTCCAAGGTCATCTATGGCTGTCTCAGGCAGCTTCTCGATATATCGCCCAAGCTCGTAACTGAAATACCCGATCCAGCCCCCGCAAAAAACGTCTCTCGGCATAACATCACCGCTTTTGTCATTCCCGCGCAAAGCCTGCCCCCCACGGGGCCTCGGGCCTGAGCTTGCCCGCCGGGGCGGGCTTGCCGAAGGGCGGGAATCCACGTTCCCGGCTTCTGCGAACACATATTTACTCAGAACGTTGTCCAGCTTCGCGAAAGGCTCGGTCTGCCCGGATCGAAATTCGAATATCTCCCTCGGCTCGGTAGCCCAATAGCTGAATCTGCCCGCGTCGGCCCTGGCGGCGTTGCCGCCGAGAATGGACGCCGACTCAAGACCCGCGAAAACCTCACTCAAAGCAGCTAATTCTGCCGATGTGCGGACCCGTCTGCAATGTAGTTTGCAGACGGTAGGCCTGTCCGTCCTCGCAACCGTTCCGCTCGTGATTACGGCCTCGTCGGTCATTGCGAGCGAAGCGAAGCAATCTCTTCTTGAGTTCTGCTCTCTGGCCATTCGGATTTGTTTCGTATTTCGCATACGCAGGACCTATTACCCACGCCCGGGGCGACTTTTTCTTATCGCTGCTTTTGCCCAACCTTCAACTCTTCCATTATCTGTACGCCCGAAGAAGCGCCTATCCTCTCGGCCCCAGCCTCCAACATTTCAATCGCCTGTCTTGCGGTCTTTATTCCGCCGGCCGCCTTTATCTTGCAGCTTGGCGCCATTTCCTTAATCAGCTTTATGTCCCCGACGGTCGCACCGCCGGCCGGATGCATCCCCGTGCTCGTCTTTATGAAATCGACCCCGGCCTGCTGCGCGATTTGACAGGCGAATATCTTCTGTACGCGGTCGAGCGCACCCGATTCGATTATCACCTTGAGCAAAACCACAGGACTCATCGACCGGCAAACCTTCAGCACCGACCGTAACTGATCCGACAGATATTTAGAATCCTCCTCAACTATCGCCGCCAAATCCGCGACCATATCAATCTCGTCCGCCCCGGCAAAAATGGCGTCCTTAGCCTGGGCAACCTTGATTTTGGTCGAATCGGCCCCAAGCGGCAGACTGATTGCGCAAGCAACCTTGACGCCAGAGCCCTGCAATTCATCAGCCGCCAAATCCACCCATCGCGGATTGACGCAAGCCGCATAGAACCCCCACTCCTTCGCCTCCTCGCACAACTGCTTTATCTGCTCACTCGTCGCCGTGGCACTGAGCAGCGTATGGTCAATACAATCTGCTAATTGTTTTTCATTTGTCACGGTCGCCATTCTGTGTCCTTTTTTCTAAATGGTTGGCCACCGCCGGGTTTTGCCCGCGGCGGATAAGTATGCTGACTGTGCCTGTTGTTATTGCTGTTTTAAGCAAAATTGTTCCTGTTGCCAGACCGACACAGAAGCCGAGCACCGTATTGAAAGGCCATGGGACGAACTGCGGGATGCCAAACTTATATGCCTGCACGACATTCAGAAGTGAATTGCCGCTGATTACCCAGGCGCAAGACAGGATGACAGCGAAAGAACAGGTTGGCAGGCAGCCGTACAGGGACACTAAAAAAGCGGTTTTCAAGACTTCTTTTGCCGGTCCGAAATCTCGCAGCCACAAACCGAAAATAATGCCCCATACAAAACCTAACCCAATGCTGAAGGCCTGCGTACACATCCCTGCGGCAAAAGCGACACATTCAGCAAAATAGATTGCGACAAGCGTCGCAAAGTAGCGAGAAAATTTGTTCGTCCCACCGGTCATTTTCCTGATCCCGCGAGTGATAGGGATAGCTACACCAAAACCGGCAGCAAGGTTTGTCATAATTAAAGCAAGTACGATATATTCATCTGCTTTCAATTTTTATTTGTCCTTAGTCCGGATATGCGCAGTTTGCGACGGCCTTTTCTCTTCCGCATTTTCGTATCTCGCAGACCTTGCAGTGACTGAAAAGGCGGCCGCTGTCCGATATGCTTAACAAGCAACAAACCGAAGCCGACGACCACCATGCTCATCGCTATTGTCAGGTTTATGCTTTTCTGTAAACCGCCAAAAACTCGTCTCTTGTAATTCCCGATTGGGTGCAAATTGTTCTTAGTGTAGAGGCTTTTATTTTCGGATGATTTGGCATAGTCAGGGGGGTTTTACTTCCGTCGGGATTTTCACGCACCATTGAGATATGCTCTTTCTCCCTTACGGGCTGAAAACCCAAACTTTTTAACGCCTTTACTACCTTTCGCTTGGGCGCATCGACCGGGAACTTTGCCATCAAACTTCCACTCCAGTTTCAGCAACGAAAGCCTCAATGATTTGTGGTTCTACCTCTAATACTTCTTTTCCAAAAGTCTCGATATGAAAACGAATTGCAGAATTCACGTCAGAAAGGGCCTCTTCGTAGCTATCTCCCTGCCCAACTACGACTCCCTTGAGTCCCAATGGATACGCTACATACCCGTCAGGGTGCTTTTCTACAACGATTTTGAACTGTCTCATAATATACTCCTCATTTTTTGGCAATAATGGACAACTTAAAATAACCAAAATATTTCATTTATGCAAGGATTTAAAGTTACAAATTCTCACTCCTTATATTATGTAGTCTTTCTTTTTGAAGAATTCTATCGCGTTTTTGGCATCCGGAAAGACCTTTGTTGCAGTTTGTGTGACAAACACTGAAGGATGTTGCCCCGCCGTCCAGATGACATAGACCTCTTTAGCCGCCTCGTGGGCGTGCTGCAGCTCTCTTTCGACCCCGCTGGATATCGCGGCCCGGCCGTCCGGCAGGGTCGGAATGAAGCTGATTATCATGTCCGACTGGTCGATCAGCATAAAATCGCGGGCATATATCTGGCTGTTAATATCCCGCTCGATCTGCCGAACCTCGCCCAGGTCCAATCGTATCTTCCGACCGAGCGCCGGGACCTCCACATAGTCAAGCCCTTCTTCCGCCGCCTGCCGGGCGTACTGCGGAAGGAACGACTCCTCCAAATCGCCCGGATCGAAGCAGATAAACAACTGCTTCATCAGCCGCCTGAATTCGTCGATCTCTCTCTTCACCCCTTGCATACCGCCGACCGCGGTCATCGGAAAGCTCAGATATGCCCTCCTGTTTTGACTGCCGAAGACAAGCTTATGGAAGGTTTCTATGGTCTCGAATTCGCAGCCGCGGGCAAGGCAGTAGAACGGGATGCCCTCATCAATACCCTTGCAGAGCATTTCCGTCCCGATAATCTCCTCCTCCCGCCAGACAATCAGGTCTTTCAAGGTGTGCTCGATGGCGTGCTCGGCGAGCAGCCGCGTGTGCAGCACGCTTACGCCATCAATCAGGCAAATATACATATCGGCGTCGAGCCGGCGCATCTGGTCGAAATCCACCGCAGGGAACAGCCCGTGCCGCCACCGAAAAGTCGCGTGAGTATTGACTATCAGATTCGGCGCCGTCCGCGCCTTGACGATGATGTCCTTGAACACGCTGCGCCGGAGCGAGCTTAGCCTTTTCATCGAGATGTCCAGAATCTTGCCCGGCGGAACGTCGGGCGCCTCGGCGTACATCATATCCCCGACGTTGCACAGCAGGACTTCCCTCCCCTCTCCCCCGGCGTATTGACACACCTTTTCAAGGTAACTCTTCTTATCAACGCCGACCATTCCGGTAACAACGACTTTCATTGCACAAGACCCCAGACACAAGACTCAAGACACCGGACTCAAGACTTGACCATAGACCTTCATTGCTTAACGCAATGAGCACGCTTTCTCAAGGCAGCCTTGATTTCCAGCTCTTTGAACAGGTCTTTTTCCAAGCCCAGTAAGCCCCTTCTGGCTAAAGGCCAGAACAGGCTCGTTTTCGGGGTAAGACTCGCGTTTCGCAGAACTTGTACAGACGTTAGTCTTTGCCCACGATCGCCTCTTTTTCTACCGCCGCTACAAGACCGTGCAATGTCTTCGCCGCCGTTGCTCTTACAGCTTCCAATTCCTTATACTGGTCGGCAGGCAGATAGCCAAGGCGGTTTGCAAGATGCAGAAGATATTCTGTCTCTGCTATAGAACCTCTGGCGACGTATAGAGAATGGAGATACTCCTTCCTAAGTCATCAGCATATTTCCACGCCTTTATGTTCTTAAAATCTCTGCCCATATGGTTCCTCCTTGAGCCCTGTCTCTTGTCTCTTGTGTCTGGCATCTTGAGTCTTGTGTCTTGAGTCTTGAGTCTTGAGTCTTGAGTCTTGAGTCTTGAGTCTGTAGCCCTCAAAGGTTTTTCAGCCTTTGCTGCTTGTCGTATTCTTTCAGTGCCGCAATCAGCTCGCCCATATCGCCGGTCATTATCCTGTCCAAGTTGTAGAGCGATAAGTTGATTCTATGGTCCGTCACGCGGTTCTGCGGGTAATTGTACGTCCTGATCTTTTGAGACCGGTCGCCCGAGCCGATCATTATCTTGCGCTGCGAATCACGCTGGGCCCTCTTTTCGCCCTCAAAATGCTCGTAAATCCTGCTCCGCAGGACGCGCCACGCCTTGGCGCGGTTCTTATGCTGGCTCTTTTCATCCCGCATACTGACCGTGATCCCAGTCGGGATGTGTTCGAGCCTGATTGCACTGCTCACCTTGTTGACGTTTTGACCGCCGGGGCCGCCCGCCCTGCTGACGTGCTCGATAACGTCGTTCGGCAATATCTCAATTTCCAGCTCTTCCGGCTCGGCAAGCACCGCCACCGTTGCCGCCGACGTGTGGATCCTGCCCTGCGATTCCGTCTCCGGCACACGCTGGACACGATGGCCCCCGCCTTCGTACCCTAATTCAGACCACGCCCCCGGCCCTTTGACGCTGAATATGACCTCACGAAATCCCCCCATCTCCGTCACACTAAAGTCAAGCTGCTCAACCTTCCACTTGCGGCTGTCGGCGTACCTGATGTACATATTGTACAAATCGCGAGCGAACAAAGCCGCCTCCTCGCCCCCGGTCCCTGCACGCACCTCCATTATGACCGCATCGATATTCATATCGTCAGCCATCAATAGCGTGTCCTGCATCTCCTCGAGCAGCGCATTCCTTTTTCCCTCGAGCTGCTGGAGCTCCTCCCGCGCCAGCGCCCTGAAGTCTTCGTCGAGCGCGCCGTCATTCACCATCCGCTCCGCGTCCCCGATGCCGGATAGCGCCGCCTTGTACTGACGGTACTTCGAAACGAGGGATTTCAGCTTCCCCTTCTCCTTGGAAAGTGCGACCACCCTGGCGGAATCACCCACGATTGCAGGGTCGCAAATCTCCTGCTCAATCCGGCAAAAACGCGCCTCAAGCTCATCGAGTTTTGCGAGCAAACTGCCCGTCTTCTCAGCCATTGTAGTAGTCCGCTCAGAGCCAAAAAAAATAGCGGATAGCCTGTCTCGGCCCCGCGAAAATATCGGCCGAACGCTAAACGCTACTTTGACCGGCCAAAAAAACTATCGCTTCTGGTCTTTTTCGCTCTTCTTTAAGTAACTTGTGCCGTATTTCTTCTGGAATCGCTCTATTCGACCGGCCGTATCAACGTATTTCTGCTTGCCGGTATAGAACGGATGACACATCGAGCAAATCTCTGCGTGGATTTCCTTGGTTGTGCTGCGCGTCTCGAATGTGTTCCCACAGCCGCAATGAACCACTACCTTATCGTATTTTGGATGTATCTCTTTTTTCATGGCTATCACTTCCCTTTATGAGTTCTGCAAAATTGCAGGTTAAGACCTATATTGTTGAA
>CAYGZM010000193.1:0-6239 GCA_964354365.1 uncultured Pirellulales bacterium | reverse complement strand
CGCCGCGCGCCTGGTATCCTCGGTCCGGCACCGGTCAAAATACTGTTCATACAGCTCCAGGTGTTGCAGCAGCCTGACAAGCCGCCGACGTGACAATACGAGCCACGCGAAACCTCCAGCCAGGACAGACGCCGTAACTAACAGCGGGACCCATTGGCCTTGTGCGCAACTCCAGGCCGACCAGGTCAGGCCGTATCCGTACATGCCGCCCGTAATGAGACGACGCGGATTTGAAGACTCGTATCGGCTCACAAGCTGCCGATTGAAATCAACAACCGCCGGTAAAACAAGCATAATAATCAGCGGCCAAAGAGCCAATACCGTTATCTCGACTCCTATGCCAAATACCCAAAGCCCGCTGAAAAAGAGCAGCCCCAGCAGAACTCCCAGGCACCGTGCACAAACCTGATACCGCCTCTGTCCACATCGCAAGGAGACTGTCCGATGAATATGTTGGGGCGGGTGATGAGATAGCAGCAGTCTGCCCACCGAGTGCTTGATGCCGCCGGGTTGTCGTCGCTGGCAGTTCATTGATCACACTTTCGTATTGTCCCTACACGTTGACGATACGCGCCGGGAACAGTGGTGTCCCGCCGCACATCGGACACTTGCCTTTCGCCACCGCACGACGCGCCGCACTGCTGCCCCTTGTGAGCAGACCGATCAATATCCATGCCGGCAGCCACATGCCGCACGTCACTACGGTAAGAAAGAAGTTGACGCCGGTCAATGCGCCCCCGCCGCCTCCTTTGCCTTTGGCCGGAGTCACGTTCTGGTGGCAGCTCACACAGTAACGCTGCGGAGTCGAAGCCGATTCGGTGTAGCCCAAAGAGACATTGCCCCCCTCCAGCACGGCGCCCACCTGGCGCAACTGCTCGTAGATAGGTTCGAGTTTCTCCCGCTGAAGCTCGGCGGCCTCCTTTTGATACGCCTTGTCGGCCTGCTTGAACCACATAAACGCCCCTACGCCGGCCGCGATTAGCACCGCCCCTAACGCTGCTATCTTGATATCGTGGTTAAGCCCCGCAACCACCGCGATCGCCCCAATAATCCACAGTACGAACGCCGCACCTCCGGCCTTGCGGGGCAGGCTGTGAAAGAACTCCACGTACTTGTGATCCAGCTGGTCTTGAACATTGGCCGCCTTCTTTTGCAGCCGCTCGGCGCGCAATTCGCCGTCCACCCGATCGACGCTCTGCTTAAGCTCTCTCAGCATCACCGTCTGGATGACCGCCTTGCCGGCTTCGTTCGTCGTCGCGTTATACTGCGAGCCGCAGAACTTGCATTGAAACATACCCTGCCCCGACTTGAACTCCACCCGGCCGCCGCAACTGGCGCACTTCATCGCATGTAGCGCCGCTCCGCCCGAAGCCGCCGGGCCTGCGCCGCCGACCGGTCCCCCTGCTCCGCTTGAAGCCGCCGCCGCAACCTGGTCAAATACCTTCTCCCTCCCGCTTCGCTCATCGGGGGCCTGCGCCTTGCCTTTGCCGCCGCCTGCAGGTGTTGTAGCTGTCTTCTGCACGGGCCTGGCGGGAGGTGGAGCAGCTCCGCCTTGGGGAGCCTGCTTCGCAGGGCTTGGGCCGGCTGCCGGGATTACAACTGTGTTGCCGCAGGCCTTGCATCTGGCCTTCCTGCCGGCGCTCTGCTCAGGAACAGAATACACCTGCCCGCAGCCGGGACACTTGAATGCGATTGCCATCAGTAAATACTCCTTAAAGGTCCGCAGGACGCCAAGACCCCCGGCAAACAAGGATGCCGGCCTTCCGTCACTCCAGCAAGAGCTCAAGTCCACAGGCGCCGGCAGACAGGCGCGTCACTCGACCGAAACCGTCTGATATTTCGACCCTGCAATTATACGTGACATCCGCCGCAAGACAAGCCAAAAATCTCGCAAATTCCCACATCTCCTCTGATTGAAGGCTTCTGCAAAATTGCAGGTTAGGCCTACAAAAAAGAAAAAATCGTTTGTTGATTACCTGCAATTTTGCAGAACTCATTTCATCGCACGAAAAATGAGTCGCTGCTTATCCCTGGTTTGATATATTGACAATGTTGTGACGACACGCTAACATACTCAGGTAAGAGAAAGCACAGTCTTGATTACTTGGAACCGCACTCAAGGAGCACGCTATGGCAATAGATCGGGCCCACAACAACTTGGGTCGCACTCGACCGGGGGTAATACTGTTTCTGCTGCTGTGCTGCTGCGCGGTAGTAGCCGACGCGGCCAATCCCCGGCCTGGCGCACAACTCTTTCAAGCCGAGAAGGGGACCGAACGTCTGGCGCAACTGGGTATTGAGCGAATCGTCTTTGTCACCAGGCTCACCTACGACGACCCGCACTGGTATGCCAACATCGGCTATTACTGCGACGATGAAAATCATAAAGCCTACGCCGGCAACGGCAAGCCGGACGAGAGCAGCCTGTACGAATGGAATACAAAAACAGGACAAATAAGCGTCCTGCTGGACGGTAACGGGGGCGGCATCCGTGACCCAAAGGTCCATTACGACGGCGGCACAATCCTATTCTCGTACCGCCAGCCGGCGACCGACTACTACAACTTATACGAAATCCAGGCTGATGGCACAGGGCTAAAGCGCATCACCCAGGGACCGTACGACGACTATGAAGCAGCGTATCTGCCCACCGACGAAATTGTCTTTGTCTCGACGCGAAGCAAACGCTGGGTCGGCTGCTGGATGACCCAGGTCGGCACGCTGTTTCGCTGTGACAGGCAGGGCAAAAACATTCGTCCACTCTCGTTCAATCCCGAGCACGATAACACCCCCGCGGTCCTGCCGGATGGACGAATCGTCTATATGCGATGGGAATACGTTGACCGCTCCCAGGTCGGATACCATCAACTCTGGGCAATGAACCCGGACGGCACCGATGTCGTGGCGTATTTCGGCAACCAGCAGCACTATCCACTCTTCATTGATCCTCAGCCGATTCCGGGCGGCGGCGAGCTGCTGCTGATCGATTCCCCCGGGCATGGCCAGTCCGATCATCGCGGACACGTCTGCACCATATCGCCCAAGTACGGCCCCGATGATAATCGCGGCTATCATCGTATTACTCCCAAAGCCGAATTCAACGATCCCTGGCCGATTGACAGCGACAACTTCTTGGTGGCCTCGTACAAACGAATCCTCCTCGCAAGTCGCAGCGGCGACCTCGTTCCTGTTTTGACGTACAAAGGTCAGGCGAACCTCCACGAGCCGGTCCCATTGGTTCCTCGCCCGCGAGAGAAGATTATGGCCGACCGTACTGATGACAGCCAATCAACCGGACAAATGGTCCTCGCCGATGTATATACCGGCCGGAATATGGAAGGCGTCCGGCGAGGCCAGATCAAGAAACTGCTTGTTTTGGAGGCCCTGCCTAAACCCGTTAATTTCAGCGGCGGGATGGACTTGACGAGCTGGCTGGGCACGTTTATGCTCGAGCGGGTCCTCGGCACGGTGCCGGTCGAAGACGACGGCTCAGCCTATTTCGAGGCGCCTGCCGGCCGCACCATTTTGTTCGTCGCCCTCGACGCCAACGATATGTCCGTCAAGCGTATGCAGAGCTTTACCAACGTCCAGCCGGGCGAGGTGCTCGGCTGCGTCGGATGCCACGAACATCGCGCCCTGACGCCCGGCTCGGGCAGAACCAATACGCTGATGGCTATGAGGCGGCCTCCCAGCAAAATTGAATCATTCCGGCCGCTGCCGGATGTGCTGGATTTCCGCCGGGACATTCAGCCGATACTCAACGAGCATTGCGTCAAATGCCACAGCTACCAGGAACCCAAAGGGCACGTCGTATTGACCGACGACCTGAGCGTGCCCTGGTCGATCAGCTACTACACGTTACTGGCCACCGAACAGGTGGCGGACGGCCGCAACGGCTACGGGGGCCAAAAGCCCCGCACAATCGGCTCATCAGCCAGCGAGCTTATGCACAAGATCGATGGCTCCCACTACGATGTCACTGTCTCGGCTAAGCAGTGGCGGACGATATGGCTTTGGCTTGAAAGCGGCGCGCCTTATGCCGGAACCTACGCCGCGCTGCGCAATGGACCCGAGCAGATTAGGCAGGGCGCGGCGTTTTCCGTCTTCGGCTCGCCCGTCCTGGACCAGCGCTGCCGGCAGTGTCACGCGCCCGGCAAAAAGGCCCCGCCAATACCTCTTACAATGTCGCAGCAGGAGCGGGATGAATTGAGGAGGAAGCTGAATATCGCGCCCTATGAGCGCGTTGTCAGCAAGGACGATTATCGTTTTGCCCCACATATCCTGCTAAATGCGTCCCGTCCGGAGCTTTCACCTTTACTGTTGGGCCCGCTTCCCAAGCCGGCGGGCGGCTGGGGCACGTGCGAGCATCAGTTCGCCGGCGCGAGCGACCCCAATTACCAAAGCCTGCTCGCAGCATTGCAGGAAGGCAAAGCTCGCTTGGACGAGACCCCGATATACGGAACGCCGGACTTCAGACCGAATCGGCAGTACATCCGGGAGATGATCAGATTCGGCGTCCTCGGACCTGAGTATAACCAGGGCAGCAAGCCAATTGATTTCTTCCAGACCGACCGGCAATACTGGAAGCTCTTCTGGTGCGAACCAAAAAGCGAAAACAAATGGGCCTATCTCGAATAATCTTTCCTTGACCTGTAGGATGAGCATGCGGCTGGGAAGGTTTGAGCTCGTGGCGTGAAAGCGGGTGGCTTATGAAGAGGTGTCCGTTTTGTGCAGAGGAGATTCAGGATGAGGCGGTGAAGTGCCGATACTGCGGGGAATTTCTGGTGGAAGGGCGCAAGCCGAAGGGGAAGTGGTACTTCGCGACGTCAGCGGTGGCAATTGCTTTGTTGTGTGCCGGGCCGTTTGCACTGCCGCTGGTGTGGTTTCATCCTCGCTATAGGACAAGTACGAAGGTCATAGTGACGGCCATCGTCATTGTTGGGACGGCGGTGCTGTGCTATATCTCGGTGCGGTTGTACACTATCCTGCTGGGGCGGTTCGAGACGATAATAGGGGGAGAGTTTAGCGAGGGATGTGCTATTTGAGCAATCTTGCGAGGTCCGCCGGGAGGATTACCAGGCGCGAGAGGGACAATTTGGGGTTTCAAATCTCCGGTTTCAGATTGCTGATGAGTCGCCGGGGTCGGAGGAGTCGCGCCAGACCGACACCGAGGGTCAAAAGGATGAGAGTTGTGGGTTCGGGGGTATTGAATACAAGCTTGAATTCTTTGAGTGTGCCCGTGTTGCTGTACCACCAGTCGTAGATTTGGAGTCGCCAGGGGCCGTAGGCGTCAATTCCGTCGAAGACGTCCAGTCGGCTCGATGCTTTTGGCGTGAATCGGCCGGCGAAGGGTGCGTCGGCCAATTCGATTGATGCAGATGCCTCGTCGTCGAAGATGGCGCCGGTATAATTTTGGCCTTCAAAGAACTCATCAGATGGGCTGTACCAGTTCAGGCGAACCCTGGCCCCGTTTGGGCCAGCCAGGATGATCTCCAAATCGAATACGCTTGTATGCGTTAGGGTGATGGAGACATCGACGTCAATAACGGTGAAGTGGTCGGCGACGTTCACGACGGCTTCTTGTGTCCAGGCGTGTCCGGAGCCCGTGGCGGGGATTCGCAGGTCGAATGAGCCGCCATAGACCAGGCCGAGATCGGCCAAAGCAGGCGAGCAGGGCGCCAAGGCGATGGCAAAAGCTGCAACAATCCGTTGTACTTGTCCGTGCGTATCCATACCAAAGCGGCCGGTTGGTCTTGTGCTCCGAGGGCCGTCATCCGGGGACGTCGGCCTTGAGGCGAAAATGTAAGGTTATAGGACGGTTTTGTCAAGGGGAAAATGGGGAAATTAAGCTTCATCCGGTTAATGAGTAGTTGGCCGTTACAGGTCAGGGCCTTGGAGTCCTCTGGAGAGAAAAGTCGTTTGGGTAGAGGGCCAAATTAGGGCAACCAGGACGGTAATTTGGACCTCTGGGCCCGCCCTGAGCTTGTCGAATGGGTGGCAATCTCTCGTCCGGCAAGACCTGTAGGGTGCGATTTTTCGCACCACTGAACTGCGTTTGAAATTGGCTTTGATTGGGTTTGTTTTGAGTAAGGTTCGTTGTTCATTGTTCGTTGTTCTTTGGGATAAGGCTTTGTTATTGCTATACTTATGGTCATTTTGCCTATTTTGACATTGGGTTTGTTTTGCAGAAAACAGGGCATGATTCTTTGGTAAGTTGGGCCAAATAGGCGTTTTGGGAG
>CAYGZM010000192.1:2578-6253 GCA_964354365.1 uncultured Pirellulales bacterium | reverse complement strand
GAGTCGGCAGGGTCGGGTTGCGGGAGGGGTAAGCCTTTTAGGCCGAAGGATTTGGCGAGTTTGGCCAGTGGGTTTGTGGCGTCTTCTTCGGTTAATGCGTCGATTGCCTGGTTTTGGATTAGGTCGGCGCGTTTTAGGCGCCATGAGAGGCTTACTATGCGGTCTGCGAGGATTGATTCCATTGGGCTTAGGGGGTCGAGTTCGGCGAGTAGGGCATCGCGGTGGAGGTCGAAATCGGCTTGGCTTTCCGTGATGACCACGTCGTGGCGGGCGGACAGGCCGTGCTTTAGGGCGTTTTGCGAGACGACGGCCTTGCCTTGAGGGGTGTTGGGGCCGGTGGATTTTTGGGCGTTTAGGCGGTTTGCGTGGATTCTGGCTTCTGTAGTCATGATTTGAACCTCCATATTTTTGTATTATGTATTAGTTTGATGTGTATTATATCATATTATAAGTTAGATGTAAAGTGAATTATTTTTAGACACGGATTAACACAGATTTACACTGATTTGGTAAAAACTCGAAATCCTAAGTACGAAATTCGAAACAATATCAAAACTCGAATGCTCGAAAGGGCAAAACGATCAGACACGGATTAACACGGTGAACACGGATTGTTGAGGCGATTATGGAAATGGCTGCTTGATTACATGGCGTAAAAACGCAGTTTCTTGCGAAAAATAACTTCAAAAGCCCGGAGTTTCCACACTTGAGATTTTTTCCAACAACCATACTCTAAGTGAATAAGCCGGGCACTTGAATCTGGGTTTTCGGGTGATCTGACTTCACGGGCAATATCTTGCCTTTTTTTTCTTGACTGTCCGGCTGTAAGGCGTATAATAATAATCGCCTTTGGGTGGGGGCAAAAGGGATAAATTAGGAAAAGAGAATGGGCAACACTTGGAGAAACGTTTAACGGTTGTAAATATGGAGTCAAATGGAATGGAATACACATTTATACACTCAGATGGTAGAAAGTATGGTCCTAATTCAATCACTGATGGGCTAAAGCTCGAAGCAAACGAGCGTTTGCCAGACTTACTTTATTTGACAGTTTCTTCTTCGCAAGAGAAAGAGTTTAGAATGGAGTTAACGTTAAGTAGTAGTGAAGCAGTTGCTATTGCTCATTGTTTGCTTGCAGCGACGAATAGCAAATTTAAGATTTCCGCCATAGAGAAACGGTAGAATACCAGTCATAAGTAGGTGGAAACAAAGGCGGATAAGGCATTTTGAATCTGATGCAACCGGCTACGCTTCTGTTTTTTGGCCTTGGTGCGGTGATGTTGAGAAGAAAACGCTAATAAAATGAGTAAAGCGAAGACAGAAAAAAGAACCTTAGAAGAATTAAAAGATGCACTGGAACGCCTTAAGTATGAAGTCTGGATGCTGTGGTCTTTGGCGAATATTCTTGCTACCGACAATCAAGGCAAGGGCGTGATTCATAATGCGTTATTAGAATCGTTTCTCATCCACACCAGAATACTTATCGAATTTCTCTACAAGGATGAACCATATAAAGACAATGTTAGAGCAAGCCGATACTTCACACGTGACAGCCCTTGGAAAAGTATCCGGCCTCTCAAAACCAAGTTGCTCGAAGAGGCAGTAAAAGATGCACATAAACAGCTTGCTCATCTCACCTATTCTCGCTTACGAGAAAAAAAACAATGGCCTTACATTAGAATTGCGAACGATATAAAAGCGGTATTGCAGGTCTTTTATGAAAAGTTGCCAGACGATTTTAGCAAAGAATAAGACGTCTGAGGTGCTCGGGCTTGGTGTGGTGATGTTGAGAAGGGAAAAAAGCTATAATCAACCGTCAGAGCGTGTTTGAGGCACAAAAACTGCCGAGACGACTTTAGCATTCTCAAAGCTGTAATAAATCCAGCCCCCCCCCACCCTCAAGATATGAACACGACCTAAATCAATCGTTTCGTGCATTTCCATTTCATCCAAGACCATTGGAGTTGCACTTTTTGCTTTTGTGGCATCTATAAATACTGGCATTTTGCGTCCTTTACATTGTATTTGTTTTTCCCGACCATCCTAACAACCGTCGGCCTCGGCTCCAAGCACAAATTCAGCTTATGCTTCTACCGCCCTGAACCACCCCGTTAGAGGCGATTCTTGGCTTGCATTCAGTGATATATCGACTACAATCAGGGGGAAGCCCGGGAGACCCACTGGTTTTTGACGGGAAACACCCAAAACAAAAGGGAGGCGATTATGTCAACTGACGAAAGAATGGAAAAGATGGAAGGGCAATTGGCCCGTGTAAGATGGGTTAACCGCTGTCTTATAGGCTGCATAGTGCTGGGTTTGGGGGTCTGGTTCATCTCGAAGACCTTTACCAGAGAGACGGCGTGGACACAGTCCGGCGCAAAAGAAATTCGAGCCAATCTATTCATCGTTGAGGACGAGAACGGCAAGCCCCGTATCACCCTGGCGGTTGGCAAGGATGAGCCGATGGTGTCGCTGTGGGATGAGAACGGCAAGCGCCGTGCCGCGCTGGTGGTGGACAAAGAAGGGCCGATGCTGGCGCTGCTTGACGAGAACGGCAAAGTGCGTGTCGAACTGGGAATAAGCAGGGGAAAGTTGGGATTCAGGTACTATGACGAGAGGGCTCGGATTCGTATTATGCTCGGAGAGGATAAGCTAGGTTTCGGGTTGGCTGTCTATGACGAGAATGGGAGGTTGCTTCCGTTGACTCCAGAAACTGGGTGGGAGGCGTGGAGGCCCTGAGCCTGTCGAAGGGGCGAGGTGCTGGCGGGTCTCCTGCAGGAGCTCTCGGAAAGTATTGTGGGTAGATTGTGTCGGAGTTGCCGGGGGCTTCGGAGTGTCGAGGAGAAAAGAGGTTGGGAATGTGGGTTAAATGCTACCTGCAGAGTTGGGGGGTGGGCAGAGGGTGGTTAGGCCGTGCGCTTCGAGGAACTGCATGCAGGCGGCGTGGGCTTCGGGGCTGGTGCGGGCCAGGCGGGACTCGGCGTGAAGAAATTTGTGGCGGAGTGGAGTGCAGGGCTGGCGGTGAAGAAGGACGGGGCGATGCTGAGGCTGTTTGACGAGAACGGCAAGGGCCGTGCCGTGCTGGGCGTGATCAAGGACGTGCCGGGGCTGTCGTTGAGGGACGAGAACGACAAGTTGCGCGTCACTTTGGTTGTGGACGCGAACGGGTCGGGGTTGCTCCTGGTCAACGAGAACGGCGAGGTGATTTGGCGTGCCCCATAAGGGGCGGGCGTGGTTCTGGAAAATAAACATCCAAGACAAAAGGGAGGCGATTATGACAACTGACGAAAGAATGGAAAAGATGGAAGGCCAATTGGCGCGTATAAGATGGATTAACCGCTGTCTTATGGCCTACATAGTCCTGTCTTTGGGGGTCTGGTTCATCTCGAAGACCTTTACCAGAGAGACGGCGTGGGCACAGTCCGGCGCAAAAGAAATTCGAGCCAACCGATTCATCGTTGAGGACGAGAACGGCAAGAACCGTGCCGCGCTGAGCGTGGACAAGGACGGGCCGGGGCTGGTGCTGAATGACGAGAACGGCAAGCCCGGTGCCTGGCTGGGCGTGCTCAAGGACGGGTCGATGCTGGTGCTGGCTAACGAGAACGGCAAGACCGGTGCCTCGCTGAGCGTGGACAAGGACGGGCCGGGGCTGGTGCTGAATGACGAGAACGGCAA
>CAYGZM010000192.1:0-2478 GCA_964354365.1 uncultured Pirellulales bacterium | reverse complement strand
GACCGGTGCCTGGCTGGGCGTGGAGGAGGACGGGCCGGCGCTGTCGCTGATGGACGAGAACGGCAAGACCGGTGTCTCGCTGAGCGTGAGCAAGGAAGGCATGGGGCTGGTGCTGACTAACGAGAACGGCAAGCCCGGTGCCTCGCTGGCCGTGCTCAAGGACGGGGCGGGGCTGGAGCTGTATGACGAGAACGGCAAGACCCGCGCTCAGTTGCGTACAGGCCAAACAACGACGGCGGACGGAAGGGTCATTAGTTATCCCGAATCTTCTCTGATTCTATTTGGAGCAGATGGCAAGGTGATTTGGTCGGCCCCACAAGGGGGCGGTGATGGCGTTTTTACTTTTTGGTGTCACGGTGTTTGGAATCACCGGATCATATCTTCTGGAGCGAGGAATGGATTGTGAACAGTAGAATACAGTCTGAGCACCTTAGAGCCTATCCCAATAACCCAGTCTATTCCGGCTGGGTGCAAAGCCCGAGGCCTCATGACGACCAAGTTATTCGGATAGGCACTTATTGTAATCTTGTATTTGACAACGCAGCGCCCTTGCAGTTTAATTGCCCGGAATCTATGGCCTTGGGTGAACGAAGAATATATCTGGAGAATTCACTATGCCCAGACGCAACGACATCAAGAAAGTGATGATTATTGGCTCAGGCCCCATCATCATAGGCCAAGCGTGTGAGTTTGACTACTCCGGCACACAGGCTTGCAAGGCCCTGCGCAAGCTGGGTTACAAGATAGTATTGGTCAATTCAAACCCTGCCACAATCATGACAGATCCGGGGATGGCCGACGTGACTTATATCGAGCCGCTGAATCTTCAGACGATGACAAAAATCATTGAAAAGGAGCGCCCGGACGCACTTCTGCCGAACCTCGGCGGCCAGAGCGGACTGAATCTTTCTTCGGAGCTGGCAAAGGCAGGCGTGCTGGATAAATACGGCGTAAGAGTCATCGGCGTCCAGATTGACGCCATCAAACGCGGCGAAGACAGAATCGAGTTCAAAAACACAATGAACAAGCTGGGCATTGACATACCGAAGAGCGACCCGGCGTACACCGTCGAAGAGGCCGAAGAAATCGCCAAGAGGCTTGATTACCCGGTCGTGATTCGCCCGGCATACACTATGGGCGGAACAGGCGGAGGGCTGGTCTATAACGTTGACGAGCTGAGGGTCGTTGCGTCCAGGGGGCTCTCGGCCAGTCTCGTCGGACAGATTCTCGTGGAAGAATCCGTTCTCGGATGGGAAGAGCTCGAGCTGGAGGTCGTCAGGGATGCAAAGGGCCAGAAGATAACCGTCTGTTTCATCGAAAACGTCGATGCTATGGGCATACATACCGGCGATTCATACTGCACCGCTCCAATGCTGACTATTGACAAGAAGCTGCAGCAGAAGCTCCAGAAGTATTCTTACGACATTGTCGATGCTATCGAGGTCATCGGCGGCACAAATATACAATTCGCCCACGATCCCAGGACCGGACGCGTCGTTGCAATCGAAATCAATCCGAGAACATCTCGTTCATCGGCCCTGGCCTCAAAGGCAACCGGATTCCCCATCGCTATGGTGTCTTCGATGCTGGCCGGCGGGCTTACGCTTGATGAAATCCCGTACTGGCGGGATGGCACGCTCGAAAAATACACGCCGTCCGGCGACTACGTCGTCGTCAAATTCGCCCGCTGGGCGTTTGAGAAGTTCAAAGGCGTTGAAGACAAGCTCGGCACGCAAATGCGGGCCGTCGGCGAAGTGATGAGCATCGGGAAGAACTACAAAGAGGCATTTCAAAAGGCCATCCGCTCCCTTGAAAACGGCAGATACGGCTTGGGCTTCGCCAAAAACTTCAACAAACTCCCGCTCGATGAGCTTATGAAGCGACTGACCATCCCGACAAGCGAACGCCAGTTCATAATGTACGAGGCCGTCCGCAAAGGCGCTACCCCAAAACAGTTGTTCGAGAAGACTTATATCAAAGAATGGTTCATCCGGCAGATGGCTGAGCTTGTCGCCCTTGAGGAGAAGCTGCTGAAATACAAAGGCAAGGCAATTCCTGATGACCTGCTGACCCAGGCCAAAAAAGATGGCTTCGCCGATCTCTATCTCGCACAGATTCTCGGAACCAGCGAAGATAAAATCCGCAAGCAAAGAAAAGGACTCGGCGTCGTCGAAGGATGGGAGCCGGTGCCGGTCAGCGGCGTAGAAGACGCAGCCTACTATTTCTCAACGTATAATGCCCCGGACAAAGTCGGTACAAGCCGAAATCGCAAGGTGATGGTCCTGGGCGGCGGGCCAAATAGAATCGGCCAGGGCATCGAGTTTGACTATTGCTGCGTGCACGCCGCATTCGCTCTGCGCGACGAGGGTCTGGAAACCATAATGGTCAACTGCAATCCAGAGACCGTCTCGACGGATTACGACACCTCCGACAAGCTGTATTTCGAGCCGCTGACCGTGGAAGACGTGTTGAGCATTT
>CAYGZM010000191.1:0-6261 GCA_964354365.1 uncultured Pirellulales bacterium | reverse complement strand
CCCCCGCGTCCGGCACTGTCCCAAACCACCAGTGTCACCCGGTACTTGCCCGGCCTCTCAAAGGTATGCCTCGGATTGGCCGATACTTCGGCGATGCCGTGGTTGAAGTCCCACAGCCGCTCGACAATGTCGCCTGTTCCGGGTTTGGAGACACATTCAAACTGCGCCGGTACGTCGGCCCGGATCACATCTGGCATCCGGAAATCGGCCACAGGCGGCGGACCGGAGAACGCCTTCGTTGTCGGGAGCCGGGTGGTTTCGTTTTCCAGCGAACACTCGTTTAACTCAATGGTCTTGTCGGGAGAAAGGCCGGTGAGCGAACCGTTGGCATTGTTCTTGAAAACACAACGAAGGAAGGTCATCGCATCGACATCCTCGCCGCCGAACTGCACCCCGCAGGCGCCGTTGTCGCGGAAGACGCACTCTTCAAAGACCAGTTCGCGGCTGGTGCCGTTGAAGCGAAAACCATGTCCTCCTGCCTGGGGATATCGCACGCGCGGATCGCCAGGAATGGTCCTTTCGAAATTGCAGCGGTAGAGATAATGATGCGCGATCCCGCCGGTCTCGCCCTGAAACTGGGCTCCCCATTCGGCACAATCCTTGATCGTGTTATAGCCCCAAAAGACATTGTTCTTTTTTTCTTTGTTGGACACCGACAGGCCGATGGCGTTGCCCCGCTCGATCACATTGTCCGTCACCACCACATCGCGGGCGATGATCTCGATGCCGATAAACTTGAGCGAACCGTCGCCGTCGCCGATGATATTACGGCGTATGGCAGATTGGTCGCCTTTATCGACGCTGAGCCAATGGTCGATGACATTGTCCTCGATCAGCGACCGCGGGCAACCGCCCCAGATCTCGATGCCCAGCCCTTCGCCGCCCGATCCGGACACCCGGTTGTCGCGGATGATCAGTTCGGCGGAGTGATCTCCAAAGATGCCGCCGCGGCCGGTGTCGCGGATGACATTACGCTCCACACGATTGCGAACGCTTCCCCAGGCCATCCGGATTCCGCCCCCAAACTCGGCGCCGATGCCGATCCGTTCGATCTGACAATCGGCGATGACGCTGTCGGTGACGCCCCGCTCCATCGTCGGATTGCGGCCCGCAAACATGATGGCATGCACAAAGGCGGAATTGCCCTTGGCCAGATCGCGGATGGTCAGGTGATGAATGAACAATCGCCGCGAATTTCCGGCGCGGATGCCGTCCTGTCCCAGCGGGCGATTCCGGCCGTCCAGGGTCAGATGACCGATCTCCACCTCTTCACAATCGGCCACGATGATGAACGAATCGGACTTTTCGCCCGAATAGGTGAAAACCGTCTTGTTCTGGCCGGCGCCGAGAAGCTTGATTCCGGATTTCATTCGCACCGGCTCGCGGAGGTCGTAGTCGCCGACCTGAAGGCGGACGATGTCGCCCCGCTGGCATTGCTGAATGGCCGCGTTGATGGCGGCGGAGTTTCGTTCCTCCGGCTTGGAGAAGGAAGCCAGTTGGATGTCCTCTGCAAACAACGCCGTCGAAACCAACAGAAACAACGGCATCGACAGATACGAAAAGCGGCCGTGCATTATTGTGCCTCCAGCAACAGCGCCCAATCGCCGTCACCTGCCGCATTTTTTTCCGGTGGCGAGAATTTTCGCAGGCCTTCATTTGTAAATGGCGATCCCTCGATTGGTTTGAATTGGCCGCTCGTCGGGTCGAACCATCGCGCCCTTATCAGCCCGGTCAACCGGCTCAGGTCCACCACAATCGGGCGCGACTGGGGCAGATAGACGATCGCCAGCGAGCCGTCGGAAGTGCGGGCGGCCGTCACACAGTTGTTGGACGCCCATTCGCCGCGCCCCTCGACCACAACCACATTGCGCACATCCGGCACCAGTATCCACCACGCGAGCGATTCAAAGAGGTCGCGGACATGTTTCATGCTGACAGCGCCCGGTTGCTCCATCACCTGGCGCCAATTCTTCGGAAAATTCCAGTTCGGCGAACCGTAGGCATGACCGAAGCCGCCGCCGAGCACGCACCAGTAGGCCTGTTTGCGTGCCTGCAACGCGCTGCCCCACGCTCCGTGTTCGCCTTCATAGGTGGATTCGCCGAGGAAGAACGGCCGCACCGGTAACTTGGCATACTCGGCGTGGCTGACTTCGTACACATCAGGCTGGTTCTTGTTCCACGCCTTGTTGAAGCCGCGGAAATAGGTATAGACCATCGAAATATCGAGCCAACTTTCATCGTCCGGCCAGATATCGGTGCTCGAATGCGACGAGGATGCGTGATAGGTGATCAGGTGCCGGGGTGCGGCTTCCTTGAGGCCGAGTCCGAGTTGGCGGATTTCCTCGCGGGCGTTGTCGGGATCAATATCCCCGCCGAGAATCCACACGATATTGTCGAATTTTCCATAGCGTTGCCCGAGATAGCGGCCCAACGAGCGACTCTTTATCGCGCCGTTTTTGTTGAGCGGCTTGAGGGAGCCATCTTTCGCCGTTCCCGCCCAACCTTCGCCGCAACATCCCGACCACATCGGCGCAATCGCCAGCAGCAATCCCATCTCGGACGCTGTTCGGATCACGCCGTCGGCGTGGGCGAAAAAGGCCTCGTTAGGCCGTGCTAGATCGTGCTCACCCTCAAACGGCAGTTGCCCCGCAAGGTTCTTCATGTCGAGAAACCCGGTCAACATAATCTGAACTGCATTGAATCCCTTGGCCTTGCGGTTTTTGAGATACTCCTCGGCTTGTGCCGGATCCAGTTTCAACAGCAGCATCCACGCCGTATCCGCCTGATAAAAAAACGGCTTGCCCGCCGAATCCACCAGATAGCGTTTGTTCTCGCTGATCTTTAACGGGAACGCCGTCTGCGCCGCGGCTGTGACAGTCAATGTGAGCCCTAAAAAGATCCCTGCGATTTTCATCCTTTGTCTTGCCTCCATTAGTACAAGGGTTGGAAACAACTTGCTCATAACTCCGTTATTTCACAGGGTTCTTGCCCAGGGAATACACGGGCGTTTCGCTCAGTGAAACGCTGGCGCCGGCCGGCAACGGATTGCCCATCAAATCGTATGCCGCTTTCAATGGACTGTCAATCGTTAGGGTCCGCTCGCCCGCAGACGCCTACAACTTTGTACAACCCGAAACTCCATTATCCGCCAATTCCGCAAAAATGTCTATTCCATAAGCTCTGTATTATCAAAGAGTTGTGAGAAAGCCAAGAATTGTACAACGTTTTTTCAATGCACGTCTTACCGTAAGCGGATCTCACGTAGATACCCCATTTCATCGCTCTCTGCACGTGTTCCATGTAGCTTTCGGGCTGTTCCACGTTGATCCTTCGATTTCTCTCATGGTGGGGATATCGCTTCAAGAGAATCTTTGGGGGGCGACTGAGATCCAAGAATGACGAAGTTCAGGAACGGAAAGCCTTGACCGGTCTGGCACTCTTGAGTAGAATGTTCAAAATAGATAGGCTAGTGTCCTATCTGATTTGTGAAATCAGTTATCACAGAGGATGTTGTATTTCATGTTTGAATCATGCGCCAACGCCGCGCAGGGCTGTCTTTAAGGTGACAACCCGCCAGATACGATTAGAATAAGGGTCGATTTTTTCATTCACTAAAAGTTAAGGAATAGAGATCATGTCGAACATCACACGTCGTCAGTTTGTCAAACGCGCCGCTGCCGTTGCAGCCACATCCTCTATTGGTTTCCCGAGCCTCATCCGGGCCCAGGGACTCAACGAAAAACTCCAGGTGGGATTCATCGCAGCGGGTGGACAGGCTGGGTCCCATACGGGCGCATCACATGGGGAAGGCCTCCAGTGCATCGCCTTCGCCGAGGTTGACAAAACCCGCTGGGGCGGCGTCCTCGACAAGAAAGGCTGGGAGAATGCCGCCGGCTATCAGGACTGGCGCAAGGTATTCGAAAAGCACGGTAAGGACCTCGATGTCGTTTTCGTGGCGACCCCGGACCACAGCCATTTTGCCCCGTCGATGACCGCCGTTTCTATGGGAATTCACTGCTACACAGAAAAGCCCCTGACCTGGTCGGTCCGCGAAGCGCAGTTGCTGGCGGCAGCCTACGCCAAGAACCCCAAGGTCGTTACCCAGATGGGCAACCAGGGCCACGCCGGCGATGGGTGGAGAACTGCTTACGAATACGTCAAGGCCGGCGCGATCGGTGATATCAAGGAGTTCCACACCTGGACGAATCGTCCAATCTGGCCTCAGGGCGGCGACCGTCCTGAGGGTTCCGACCCCATCCCCGATACCCTGGACTGGGAAGCCTGGATCGGCCCGGCTGCGATGCGACCTTTCAAGAACGGTGTTTATCATTCATTCAATTGGCGCGGATTTGTGGATTTCGGCTCCGGGGCGCTGGGCGATATGGCCTGTCATACCACTGACGGAATCTACGCGATTATGAATCCGGGCTACGCGGCCACCGCCGAGCCGATCATCATGACCGGACCCGTCAAGGACCAGTGGCCATCAGGCATGGTCGTCAAGTGCACATACCGCGCAAAAGACGGACGCCCGGGCTTCACCACCTACTGGTACGAGGGAAACAATAAAGACGGAAAGCCTTTCATGCCGGAGAATCCCGAGGAGCTCAAGGTTGATGGACGCGAATTGCCCAGAACCGGGAATCTGGTCGTCGGCACCAAGGGAAAAATGCTCGTCAATGGTGATTACTGGGACAGCACGCAACTGATCCCGGATGCGAAACGCAGAGAGTTCGGCCGCCCCGAGAAACTGCTCGAACGCTCTCCCGGACATCACCAGGAGTTCTTTATGGCCTGCAGAGGCGAGAAGCCACGGGAATTCAGTCAGTCCAACTTCAGCTATTCCGGTCCCATGGCCGCAAACATCCAACTCGGCAATCTGTGCGCCCGCGCGGGAAAGAAGCTCGTGCTGAACGAAGCTGGGGAGATCATCAGCGACCCTAAGATCAACGACTTGGCTTGGCGTGATCCCCGCAAGGGTTGGGGGCCGCTGGAGATGAAGATATAGGGGAATCGCGGAATATGGAGCCTTCTGCTGGTTTTTAGGCTGTCTTCGGCGAATCTTGGCAATCTCGCCTGGGGCGACTTGAATCGACCATTACTTCTTGTGCGGCGACCTCTCTTTAGCAAGGCTCCGGTTCCCTCCACTTTGGGTCTCTTGAGCCCGATGGGATTGACCTCGACTCGCAAAGTTTCTGGTTCGGCCTTCTCAGCGATATCCGCATATGGGTGCGGATATTTGAGGTGGAGGAACAACTCCGATAGGGAGTGCCCAGAGATCCGTATCTAATCTACAATTCTGCCGAAATGAACACCATTGGTACGAATCCACATGATTGGGATAAGCAATTTAAGTTGATGGCCAACATCGATCTTTCAGCATACGACGGGAGACAGGGCCGCCCAAAGTTCAATATGATCGGCGATAGTCAGACAACTGGCAGACAATTCACTGGGGTATTTGACGGGAACGGTAATACTATCTCGGACTTTACCTATGATTCAAACGACAGGAACTTCATTGGACTATTTTCCGTCCTTGCTGGTGCCGAGATCAAGAATTTGGGCATCATTGACGCCGGAGTCAATGCAGAAATCGGATACAACGTGGGTGTCCTGGCTGGAGGGGTAGCAGTCAGTCCGTGTACAATTGAGAATTGTTACAGCACGGGCAAAGTTGCGGGCACGGATGGGGTAGGCGGGCTGGTAGGCATCTGCACAAGCGATCTGACTATCCGCCAATGCTACTCAACAGTCGATGTCACAGGCGATTCCTCTGTTGGAGGGCTAATCGGAAATGGGGCGGAGCTGATAACCGACTGCTATTCACATGGGACAGTCTCTGGGCGTGAATATGTTGGAGGACTGATGGGAACAAATGGTCATGGCGCCATCATGCGCTGCTACTCGCGGGGTAGAGTCTCTGAAAATCAGAACGTCGGCGGAGTCGGCCCGGATCGCGATTGTGCGCGCCGTACATGATACTTGGACGATGGTCAGGTAATCTACCACTATGCACCCGTAGCTCGGCACGATGAATGTTGGCTCCCACAATGCGTTCTTGCCCCGGTCACGTATGACCATCGGCTGTCTATAGAAGAATGGGATACCGTACTGGTCCAATAGGCGACCTATCTTGCTTAAGAGGATAGGCAGATGTCTATGGTGGTCCCATTGATGCTTGACAGGCGCACGCATTCGCCAAAAACGCTCAATCGCGTTTTCCCCCGTCCCAGGACTTCGCAGGGTCGTACCTACATC
>CAYGZM010000190.1:0-6414 GCA_964354365.1 uncultured Pirellulales bacterium | reverse complement strand
ATTTTGCGCTTGACTTGGACGGATGAACCGGCAAGACTTGACCTTTGAAATCGGCAGCGTTTTCGCTCTGCCTCCGTCAACAGAATCGTGATTCTTGAGTTTTTAAGCAGAAGAAGGGAGATACGACAATGTCAATAGACCGCCGCAGTTTTCTAAAAGGCTCCGTAGCAGCCGGCCTGGCGCTGGGTTTTCCAAACGTCATAACCGCCGCCCGCGTCAAGACCTACCGCACCGCCCTGATCGGTTCCGGCTGGTGGGGGATGAACATTACCGGCGAGGCCATTGCATCCGGCCGCTGCAAAATCGTCGCAATGTGCGACGTTGACCGCCACCAGCTCGACCCCGCCGTTGATAAGGTCCAAAAGCTTACCGCCGAGGCGCCCAAAAAGTACGGCGACTACCGCGAGCTCCTCGAAAAGGAAAAACCCGATATCGTTATCGTCGCCACGCCCGACCACTGGCATCCGCTCTGTACGATAGCCGCCGTCAAAGCCGGCGCACACGTTTACGTCGAAAAACCCATCAGCCATACGATTATGGAGGGCCGGGCAATGGTCAACGCCGCCCGCGCCGCCAATCGCGTCGTTCAGGTCGGCACCCACCGCCGGGTATCGCCGCACAACGTCTCCGGCAAAAAGTTCCTCAGAGAAGGAAACGCCGGGAAGATTGGCGAGGTTCGTGCGTTCGTCCTGTACGGCGGCGGACCGGAAGCGCCAATGAAAAACACCGAGCCCCCTCAAGGGCTGGACTGGGATATGTGGTGCGGCCCGGCCCCGATGCGGCCCTTCAACGGCGACCCCAAAAATCCCTGGAGCGGCGGCATCCACCCCCGCGGATTCCGCCAGTACCTCGACTACGCCAATGGAACACTCGGCGACTGGGGAGTCCACTGGATGGACCAGATACTCTGGGTTATGGAAGAAAAATGGCCAAAGACGGTCTATTCCACCGGCGGCCGACCGATTAAAGGCCCGCCCATCCTCACTGAAACGGAACAAACCACCGACGCACCCGACCACCAGATTGCAACATACCAGTTTGAGGGCTTCACCGCCCACTGGGAGCACCGCCAGTTCGCAGGCAATCCGGCCGAGAAGACGGAAAACGTCGGCTGCTATTTTTACGGCACAAAAGGCACGTTCCACATGGGCTGGCAGACCGGCTGGACCTTCTACCCCCTCGGCAAAGGCGAAAAGGAAATCCACGAAGACCCCCGGCTGAACGAACCCGACCAGCAGAACATCAAGGAGCTCTGGGCCGACTTCCTCAGCGCAATCGAAACCGGCAGACGCCCCGTCTGCGACATCGAGCTTATTCACCGCTCGACGAATATGAGCCTGCTCGGGATGCTCTCGTACAAGCTCGGCAGAAGCGTTAAATGGGACGGCGAAAAAGAAATAATCGTCGGCGACAAAGAAGCCAACAAGCTCCTGCAGCGCAAATACCGAAAACCCTGGGCCTATCCAAAACTATAGAAAAGTACGAATACTCCGTCTATGGCAAGGTCAACATAAAAGCGATCCGGACTATTCAGTTGAGTTGTTTGCTCGCATTGCTATTTACAATGCCGACGGCAAGTCTCGGAGCGGATAGCCTCGCGGAACCGAATGACTGGACCATATACATCACCAACGACAACTGCCCGGACTACACGTGGGGCTATACCGAAGAGCAAACGCGGAAGAGCTTTGCCGACATTGTCCGCGCCCACCTCGACGAGATGAACCGCACCGATAGTGAGGAACCTCATAATCGCGACAGCTACAATATGGCGGTGACACAGGAGGCGCTCTGTTTCGTCGAGTACTACCCGCAGCGAAAGGACGAGCTTATCCGCCGAATCAAGGAAGGACGGGTCTTCATAAGCCCGTACTTGTGCAATTCACTCTGGGCGTTCCAGAGCGTCGAGGGCGCCATCCGCACCTTCTACCCGGCCCGCCGGCTCGAAAGAGACTGGGGAATCTCCATCGACATCGCCGAGCACATCGAGGAGCCGTCGCTGCCCTGGGGCACAGCCTCGATCCTTTCCGGCTGCGGCATCCGCTGGCTCTCGGCGCCTTTCTATTCTTACGACTCGACCTTCTCCGGCCTCAAGAACCCGCCCTTTTTCTTCCTCGAAGGCCCGGACGGCGGCAAAATCCGCGTCGTTATGGATTCATACGCCTGCAATAAATCAAGCTACACGCAGGGTGCGCACTTGCTTCGCAATCCGGACACTATCGTCAAAGAGTGGCTGCCGCGTTACACCGGTCTGGGCGAGGCCTACCCGCTTCGAGCAGTCCTCGCCAGCGGCACGCACGGCGACATCTCTCCCAGTAGCGGCAATCAGGCCCGCGGATTCGCCGAGTCGATCATCAAATACAATTCCCAGCAGGGACCCCACCCCAAATTGGTCAACGCAGCCCTGCCACAATTCTGCCGAGCGGTTGATGAGGTCCAGGCAAAAACACCATTTATGCCGACCCTTCGCGGCTCTTTTGGGCACTCATGGGACCTCTGGCCCGTGTCGCTCGCCAAATACGCCGCCGATATGCGACAGGCCGAAAGAACATTCCTTGCCGCAGAAGCCCTCGTTAGCGTCACTTCCATCCTTTACCCCGACATATCCGAGCAAACGCGCACTGCCCGCGAGCAGGCCGAGTGGTATTGGTCTATGCTCTCCGACCACGCCTGGAACGGCAACAGCGAAGCCAACAAACTCCACAACGCCGATCTAAGAAAAAAATGGTCCGAGCAGTTCAATCGTATTGCTCAAAACTTGCTCCAGCAGGGTTGGGAGGCAATTGGCCTGAAACCCGACAACCGGACCATCACAATCTTCAATAGTCTCAGCTTCCCGCGCAAAGCCCTCGTCCGCATCGAAGACCCGCCGGGCCAAACCGGCTCGCTCTTGATTCGAGAAAAGGATGTCCCCTTCCAGCTCGTCGAAGAACAGGGCAAACGCATCCTGTACTTTGTCTGTCCCGAGGTCCCCGGCTTCGGCTTCGAGCAGGTTATATTGAAGCCGGGCGCACAAAGCACGCTCCAAACAGACAAGCTATCAGCAGCACCGACTCAGCTTGAGAGCCCTTACTGCCGCCTGACGGTGGACGTCACGACCGGCGGTATTTCCAGCCTCGTTCATAAAGCCACCGGAACCGAACTGGTTGTGCCGGATACCGCCCGGACCGTCTGCCAGACAAGGTATTTCGACGGCGCCGAGCACACTCTGACAAACGTCAAATCAGAAGTCATAGCCGCCGGTCCCGTACTCGCAAGATTGAAAATCACCGGCAGCACCCAAGGGATTCAAGTAACGAACTTTGTCACCGCCTATGCCAAACTCGACCAGGTTGATTTCGACATCCACATCGAAAAGCCCGTGACCTCAAAGCAGCAGCGCATCTGCCAGGTATTCCCCGTATTGACTAAGGAAGCCGAGCTTCGAATAGAAACCACCGGCGCCGTAATCCGCCCCCGCCTTCAACCGGCCGGCGACCTGCTCCCGGGCGCCGACACCCGCCGATTTGCCGTGCAGGGCTTTGTCGATGCCTCCGCCCCGGGCGGAATGGGCGTTACCATTGCCCCAATCGATGCCTTCGCATTGCGCCTCGACCTCGACCCAGTCGCCTTCGAAGCCCTCGGCAACGACCAGAACTACCGCGAGGTCACCCAGGACCAGCACGGGGTCACCAAATTCCGCTTTCGTTACGCCCTCCGGGCACGCGCCGGCGGCTATAACGCCCCGGACGCCTTCGCTTTCAGCAGGTCCGCCGCCTCGCCTCTGCTCGCCGTCTGGGGCGATATTCCTGGAAATGCCCCAAACGCCGTAATCGAGCTCGACCCAGCGCGCGCGATAGCCACGGTTCTAAAACCAGCGGATCAAGAGAGCGCCGGCGGCTTAATACTGCGGGTCTGGGAAATCGCGGGCCGTTCCCAGCAGCTCAGCATCGACCTCAAAGGCCACAGAAAGGCCGTCCTCACCGACCTGCTCGAGCGGGACATCAGCGAGCTGAAAATCGTCAACGACAAAGTGACAATCGACCTGAACACCCACGGCTTTTCCTCGCTGCGGCTGCTGCCCTGAATCCTCAACCACCAGCCATTCACCGCGAATTGCCTCGCCAATTCAGTGCAAAAGGCATCCGGTTTTTTGAGCGGCAAAGGGCCGAATAAATGGCCTGCTATTGCTGCGCGGGTTCAGTCTGCCGCCTGAGCCTCCGCGCCAGTGGCCCCCCACGGGGCCTGGGGCCTGGGGGCTGGCGCCGCAGCCGCAGTTAGAGGCAGGAAGACAGTAAATGTCGTGCCCCGGTTCAATTCGCTTTCAACTTCGATTCTGCCACCGTGCATCATCACTATCTTCTTCACAATGGCAAGGCCCAATCCCGTGCCCTGAATGTGCTTGCCGGGGTGTGGGACGCGGTAGAAACGATCAAATATCCGAGGCAAAGCCTCCTTGGGTATCCCCATACCCGTATCGCTGACCCGCATAACCAGGTGGTCGTCCCGCTGCCGGACCGAAACGCAGACCCGCCCGTCCCGAGGCGTGAATTTGATTGCATTATTGACCAGGTTCGTAAGCGCCGACTGGATTTTGTCCTCGTCCCCTTCGAATATCGCAAGATCATCATCGATATCCGACTCCAGCCGGATATTCTCCTTGTCGGCAAGCGCCTGCAGCGCCGTTAATACCTTGCGGGCCACCGCGACAATATCCACAGGCTCGCGTACAATCTTCATTGTCCCCGAATCAATCCGCGATATCTCCAGAAGGCCTTCAATCAGGCCCGCCAGACGATTCGACTCCTCATCGATTATGCCCAGAAACTGCCGCTTGGTCTCTTCGGGCATATCCGAGTCGCTCAGAATTGTCTCGGTGTAAGCCTTTATACTGGTCAGCGGCGTGCGCAGCTCGTGGGAGATCGAGGAGATAAAGTCCTGCTTGAGGCGCTCGATCTCTCGCTCCCGCGCGACGTCACGGAAGACCATAACAATTCCGGTTACGGCTCCGTCGCTGCTGCGGATCGGCGCGGCCTTGCTCGATATCGGGCGCTCGCTGCCGTCCATTGCGAGAAGGACTTCAAAATCCGTTCCGAGCTCGGCCTTTGAGGATTTCAGAACTTTGTCAACGGGGCTTTCAACCTTCTGCCTTGTCCGCTCATCGACAATGTGAAAAATCTCATCGAGCCCCCTGTCCTGGACGCGCTCGAACTCCCATCCTGCGAGTATTTCCGCAACCCTGTTGAACAGTATAATTCGCTTGTCGGGATCAACGACAATAACGCCATCGCCCATACTGGAGAAGGTGACCGACAGAAGCTCTTTCTCCGCATCGACTTTCTCGGTGCGTTCCCTCACAAGGGCTTTGAGGTTGTCGCGGTACTTGGCCATTTTTCGCTCCGCCGCCTTGCGCGCGGTTACGTCTCGAAGCGATACGAGACAGGCGGCCTTGCCCTGCCAGGTTGTTTCGACGGCGCGTAGTTCGGCCACAGCCTTTCCGCCGCATTTTCGAGTCACTTTTATCTCAGCGGTCCGCCCGACGGTGATGGGATATTCGAAATCCTTGCCGAGAAGCTCCTGCGACGTCCACCCGAAAAACGCCTCGGCGGCAGGATTGGCGAAAAGAATAAGTCCTTTCTGATCCGTCACGATAATGGCGTCGGCGCTATTGTTTATGATGTTGCGAAAATTTTTCTCGCTAAGACGCAGCATCTCGTCGGCCCGCTTGCGCTCCAGGGCATACAGGATGGTCCTGACCAGTATATCCGTCAAAGAGTCGGCCCCTTTTACGAGATAATCGCTCGCGCCCTTCTGTATTGCCTCCACACTCACTTTCTGGTCTTCAAGACCTGTAAGCATAACCACAGGTATGTGCGGACAGGCACTGTAAACTCTATCAAATGTCTCGAGTCCGAAGCTATCCGGGAGCCCTAAATCAAGCAGCACCAAATCAAAACTGCGGCTGTTGAGATACTTCAGCCCTTCGGCCAGGCTGCCGGCCGTCTCGACTGCAAAACTTGCCGATTGCCCCGCTCTTGCCAGAGCCATCTTGACAAGTCTGCAATAGCTCTGGTCGTCGTCAATCAGCAGGATTTCAATATCTTTTGCGCTCACTTCTGCACACGACACAGACTCGTATAATTTCACACACCGCGTTGAACCCTATGGAGTGCAGATTGTCAATCCCAACGCGGCCCCAAGCCACCCCGCCATCAGGAACAGCCCCCGGTTTCCTCTTGCACGGCCCCTGGGGCCGAGGCATCGACCTGCATCCGTCCGTTCAGCTTCCGCCTGATTGTCCGGCCAAGCAGCCTGGGGTCAAAGGGCTTGGTTATATAATCATCCGCCCCTAATTCAAAAGCCTTCTCCATATCACCAGCCATTCCCTTGGCGGTCAGCATAAAAACGGGTATATGGGCCGTGCTCTTATCGCGT
>CAYGZM010000189.1:0-6430 GCA_964354365.1 uncultured Pirellulales bacterium | reverse complement strand
TTAGGAACGAGAATGGAAACGCAGATTTACATAGGGATAGCGGGCTGGTCGTACGCGGATTGGAATGGAATCGTCTATACACAATCAGGGATCGACCAGCTTGAGTTTGTCAGCCGCTTTGTGGATGTTATCGAGATTAACAGCACGTTCTACCGCCCCCCCTCCGAGCGAAACAGCGCATCCTGGCTCAAAAGGACCCTGGCCAAGCCCGATTTTTTCTTCACCGCCAAGCTGCACCGCGATTTTACACACGAAGGCAAAATCGATCCCGCAACAGTCAAGCAGTTCCATACGGGCCTTAAGCCTTTACTCGAAGAGGGTAAATTGAGACAACTGCTCGTGCAGTTCAGATACGACTTTGCCGACTCGCAGCAGAACCGCCTGCATCTGTCCGAAATAGTAAAGAATTTTTCGGATTCGTTTGGCCTGGCGGTTGAGGTGCGGCATAAATCATGGCAGATGCCGGACGCGCTGAGATTCCTCCAGGACCTCGGCGTGACCGTCTGCAACCTCGATTACCCGACCACGCACAACTCATTCGACATGCAGCTCTGCACAATCGGCACAAACGGCTATTTCAGGATGCACGGGAGGAACGCCGAAAAGTGGTTCAGCACGGCCGGCAGAGATGAAACTTACAATTACTATTACGACGATAACGAGCTCGGCCAGATAAAGAATCGTCTTGATAAGCTGGCCAAGGCCTTTGAATCCCTCACCGTCATCGCCAACAATCACTATCAGGGCGCTGAGCTTGCCAACGCGCTTGAGTTAAAGGCGATGGTCACCGGGCAAAAACAGCTTGTTCCCGAAGGTCTTTTAAGGAGTTATCCGGATCTGGCAAGGATTGCCTTAAATGTATAAGCGTTCGTTACATTGTCGTTCGTCAAGGTGGAGATGGTATGCGCACAGCCGCACTTGCCTGCAGGAGTTACTACAGCCTTTTGAGGGGGCCGGTCTCAGTGCAGCGGCTCGTTCAAAGGGCCAAAGAGTACGGCTACGGCGCTATCGCCTTGGCGGACGTCAATTCGATGTATGGGGTGGCGGATTTCTGCAGGGAATCCAAGAAGGCGGATATAAAACCGATCCTCGGCGTAGAAATTTTAACCGATACCCAGAGGGCCGTACTGCTCGCTGAAAACAGGACGGGCTACGAAAACCTCTGCAGAATAACCACGGCGAGAAACCTCGATACCGGATTTTGCCTCATTGACCGGCTAAAAACGCACCACAAAGGCCTTATCTGCATATCCTCCCAGGAAAATCTCCTAAAAACCCTGCAAAATATATTTGCCAAAGATTACCTGTTTGCCGCCTGCAAAATCGCATCACAGGCCGAGTGGGCAACCGCCAACAAGGTAGAACCTATTGCCTGCGAGGAGTTCAATTGCCTGGACGATAGTGATATAGCCACGGGTAAGCTTCTTGCCAGGATAAGACAGCTAAGCGTAGCCGGGCCGGGGCCGCAGGATAACTGCGGATTTAACAAGCTAATACCCGAGGCGCAATTCAAGCGAAAATTTGAGGACTGCCCTAAAGCGCTCGGGAATGTCGAACGGATAGCCCAGCGCTGCAATTTCAAGTTGTTAAACGGACATTATTTTCTGCCCAAGGTCACACTTGCCGCGGGCAGGTCCGCCGACGTCGAGCTTGCCAGACTCTGCCACATCGGTCTTGCAAAGAAATATAATCCCATCAAGAGGGATATTATTGAACGGCTCGAACATGAGCTGGCGGTTATACGAGAGAACAGGTTCAGCGATTACTTTCTCGTGGTCCACACGATAGTCAGCTTCGCAAAGCAGAAGGGCATTCCAGTAGAAGTCCGCGGCTCAGCGGCCGGCTCGCTCGTATCGCACCTGCTCGGCTTTACCAGGGTCTGCCCCATTGCAAACAATCTATACTTCGAGCGTTTTATGAACCCCGGCAGAAAGGACTGTCCCGACATCGATATCGATCTCTGCTGGCGAAGGCGGGACGAGGTAATAAGGTTCTGCTACGAGCATTGGGGATATGAAAATGTTGCGATGATTTCAAATATCAACAGATACCGCCGCCGCAGCGCACTTCGTGACGTTGGCAGATTCCTTGCTCTCGAACCCAACCAGATAAACGAGCTTGTCAACGCACGAAAAGCAAACCCCGATTCGGCGGTCTATAAACTGGCCGAGACGATAATAGACATACCCAGGCACGTAGGCGTGCACTGCGGCGGTATAGTCATTACACCAAAACCTGTCAGTTCTATCGCCCCTCTCGAGAGGGCCAACAAAGACGTGATCATAACTCAATACGACAAAAGGGCCGCCGAGGCCGTCGGGCTGGTCAAAATCGACCTTCTCGGCAACAGGGCGCTTTCAACGGTAAACGAGGCCGTCAATATTATCGGCAACCCTGTCCAGGGCGTGGACATCGATTCCATAGACCCGAACGACGAGAAGACGGCAAAGATGCTGACTGCAGGGGACAGCCTCGGAGTATTTCAATGCGAATCGCCGGGGATGAGGCAGCTTCTTCGCGGGCTTAAGGTCGAAAGCAAAAAAGACGCTGCAATCGCCCTGTCGCTAATCAGGCCCGGCCCCGCTTCCGGCGGAATGAAGGCCGAATTCATCGAGCGGCACGTGAACCGAAAGCCGTTTCAATATCTGCACCCGAAAATGAAAGACGTCCTCGGCGACACTTACGGCGTGATGCTGTACCAGGAGGATGTGATGCGGATAGCCGTTGAGGTTGCCGGTTACAGCCTCGCCGAGGCCAACCAGTTCAGGACCGAGGTGTCCAAAAAGGTCTCCGCCGTGCGTTTGCAGCAGCAATACGTGGATTTTGTATATGCCAGGGCCGAGCAGCAGGGAATCGACCGCCAGAGCGCTGAGGCCATCTGGGAGCAGATACTCAAATTCGCCGCCTACTCCTACTGCAAGGCCCACGCAACGGTATATGCCAATATCGCCTGGCAGACGGCCTTTTTGAAGGCGCATTACCCGCAGCAGTTTTACACCTCGCTCTTTAACAACCACCACGGGATGTATCCGCTCAGGGTCTATGTGTGGGAGGCCATAAGGCACGGCATAAGGATACTGCCCCCTCACGTCAATCACAGCGAAATTGAATGGTCGCTGCAGGGTAGAGCCATCCGCGCGGGGTTGAATATCATCAAGGGCCTGCGTAGGGTGGGGCTTGCCCCACCGAACTGGCGGGCTGAAGCCCACCCTACGGACGCTATTGTTGAGCAAAAAAGGATTAAACCTTTTGCCGACATAGACGACCTGCGCACTCGCGTAAAGTTCAATAGACCGCAATTGCAGAACCTTATTCACGTTGGCGCCTGCGACGGCCTGGGCAAGAATCGGCCGACAATGCTGATGCAGTTGCGTTTTGCGCCTTTGGACCCGAATCAACTGCTGCTCTTTGATATTTACAGCAACACTCCGAGCAGAACTCTGCCCGAATATGACCGAATTGCGAAACTAAAAGCCGAGGTCGATGTCACCGGAATCCCATTTAGCCTTCATCCGGCCCTGCTGCTTCAGATAAGGCACACCCCCGCGGCCAAACTCAACAAATTCATCAACAGGCAAGTCACTGTAGCCGGCTTTGTAGCCGCCGCACGCCGGGCCAGGACCAGCGACGGCCGAGCAATGGGCTTTGTAACATTGGAGGATTACTCAGGCCTGTCGGAGATAACCTTCTTCCCGGACAAGATAGACCTGTACCGGAACATCTGTTCCGCCGCAGGCCCCATCTGGATAAGAGGCAAAGTCACCGAGCACTTGTCATCAATCACTATAGAAGGTATTGATTGCGGCACATCGATATAACCTCCCCACTTACCTACCATCACTCCATTCCAAGCTTCGCTTTCATCGCACCTATCTCCGTCTTCAGCGTCTCGTTTTCCTGCTTCAGTTCAGACACACATTGCCTCAACCAGGCCACCTTCATACTAAGAGAGCTTCTTAACTCCTGATGCGTTTCGTAGGTTCGAACCTTCTCGAACTCCTGCAACTGAGCATTCCAGACATTTTCTTCTGAATACTTGTCATAATCCTTTACGGTTACCCACTTCTTCAGAAACGCCGGGTCAGCTTCATGATCATACTCCTTTTGCCCTTCAGCGTTCAGTCTTATGGTGTTTGAGCTGTCCTGCGCATGATCCAGCGCTTTGCCATAGCTATCCTTGTCATAAAAACAGGAGTGGTCCAAATATTCATTAGCATCAACGGATTGCCCAACGACCAAGTCTCCGTAGAGTGTGTTCTTGTCTCCCACAGTAACTACTCCCGCTTCAACCGAAAAATCTTTCTGTCCGAATCCAACTGCAAAACTATCTTGTACGTTGTTTGTGAAATTCTTGCCCATTGCAATCGTGTGGGCCGCTGGACCTGCTGTTGTTCAGTATCCCACTGCCGTGCTCGATGAGCCCGATGCTGTCGTGCTCAATCCCATCGCTACACTTGTGCTGCCGCTTGCAGTTGCGTAGTACCCCATCGCAGTACTTCGCACGCCAATCGCTTTCGTGCATCTGCCCATCGCGGTGGAGTAGTCTGCACTTGCTTCTGTATCCCACCCCATCGCCGTACTGACAACCCCACTTGCCGTTGATAGCAGCCCCAGAGCTGTGCTGTAGTTTCCGCTTGCGGTCGTCTCACCTCCAAACGCGGCGGCTTTTGTCCCCGTTGCGCTGCACCCGCTCGTCTTGAAAAGCTCACCCTCAAGAATCCCTTCCTGGACTACAACGTTTCCGGCCACACAAATCGTCATACCGGCCGCCACCAGGACGCACGCTAACGCCTTGTTCGTAAATAGCTTCTTCATTGCGACCACCTTTCCCTTTCACTTGCGCCCTTACGGTATTGAATCCTCATACAAACCGCCCATAAGACACAGATTCCCGTCAAAATCGATACAACTGCAATTGACGTCCGCTATATTGCGCACAACAAACGCCGCCGCCGTCGGATTGCAGTTCCCGCACACGCTCAGATAGTCCTCCTCAAGGCACAGATTTCCCTGGTTATCAATGTATCCGACCGTATCCGAGGTCGAATCCTTCAATATAAATGAGCCGCTGCTCGCCGTACACGTCCCCCCTGTAGTTATCGACCCCTTCAATACCAGAGACCCCGAACGATCGAACCACGCAACAGCATCCCCCGATGAATTCTTCACGATAAAATTGCCCGACCCTGGCCGTTGCGGTACCAGTGGCAGTTCATTCGTAACCAACGAATAAGGTTGATTCAGCGTATCTTCCTCATCATTCGGGTCATCGGTTTGATTGATCTGGTACCCTTTGACCTCTACCGTCCAGATGCCGCTCACGGGATTATCGACCACAACCTGCTCGACGTTATTAAGATGGTCCGGCTGCGTCCGCACCGCGGCTTCGCAGGGGTCACAAGGGTCCAGCGTCCAGGGATAGTGCCGCGTACCATTCGGCTCCTTTACAATCAGGTCCAGGTCGTTGACCCATGCCTCATCAGCACCGGGTTCGCCGGGATAGTCGTCCCAGACCAGGGTTATCCTCAGTTCATTCTGGTCCGCCGGCACATTGACCTCGAAAACGTCACTGTCGTTGGTATCGAGGATTGAATCCTCGATGATGATAGTCTCATCGTTCGCGTCGGCGTTTATAAGATCAACGGCCGCCTTCACATCGACCAGGCCGTAACCGGAAGAATAGTCCGGCCCCGTCCTGCAAGGTCCATCGTTCGGCTCGTCCACTAAGTCCTTTGCCGTTTGTATCAGAACGCCCTTTATCGTCGAAGGCGGCGGCAAATAATTTGGATCATTGTAGTTGTCCCTCCACCTCTCCAACATCAATGCAATGCAACCCGATACCACCGGCGCCGCACACGAAGTACCCGCCATACCATCATACGGAAAATGCTGGTGCGGGCTTTCTGTTGGCCACGTTGACCAAATCCAATTCGAAGAAACACGCTCAATAGGCAGAGCAGGCGGGGGCGGATTTTCATAGTAGTAACCATATCCATCCACACAGGAGTTATTGCATTCGGCCCCACCACAACCGTCACAGCCAGGTGCTACAAGGTCCGGTTTTATCCTCCCATCCGCCGTCGGACCCCGGCTGCTAAAGGGTGCTAGCGAATCATCATCTGTGTTGGTCGCACCAACACTAATAACATTCTTGGCTACTGCATTCCGCCGCAGCGTCCGCCAGGGAGTTGGACACCCAAAAGCTGGAGTAATACCGTCGTTACCTGCACCGAAAACCAAAGAGATTCGTTTTCCGAACGCTCCCAGAGTGATCTTGTCCTCCACGGCAGCTATGCCATCGTACGTTCCCGGGGTATCGCCAGCAATGCATCTGTAAAAGTAGCCCCACGAATTATTTGAAAGGTCTATATCGTAATCTTTAATCGCCTCATTGTAATCGGATTCGGCCTGCTCCACATCCGTCCACACC
>CAYGZM010000188.1:0-6436 GCA_964354365.1 uncultured Pirellulales bacterium | reverse complement strand
TTCGACCAGAAACGCAGAACATATTCGATGCAGAAATCCTTGAATCCAGTCACGTGAGCGTCGGGGGCCGGGTTCTTCTCGACCATCGGCGCACTCTGCGCAGCCTCGAGCAATGCGGCGATGACGTCACCCGGCGCATCGCCGTAGCTGGCCGACACCGGCACCTCGTGCCGGCGCAAGCTGGTGGGCGAGGAGAAATTGCGGAGTGTCGCGTCCGCGAGTTTGCCGTTGGGGACAATCACGACGTGGCCGCCGAGGGTGCGCAGCCGCGTCTCGCGCCAGTTGACCAGAGTAACCTGGCCGATCGTTCCGTCCACCTCGATCCAATCGCCCACCGACATGGAACGGCAGGCGTGCAGCGACATGCCCGCCAGCAGATTGCCCAGCACCCCTTGCATGGCGAAACCGATGACACCGGTCACAATTGCCGTCGAGGTTAGCAGCACGGTGATTTCTTTATCCAGGTGGTACCTGATCAGCATGAAGGCAACGCCCAGCATGATCGCCAGGCGGAGCAGACCACGAGTAAGCCGGCTGAGCGGACACGCCCGCCCCATCTGCGCAAAACCCTCGACCAACAGCCCTTCAGCCAGCCTCACGATGGCATAAATGCCCCAGAACAACAGCCATGCTTCGTGAAATCGCGACCAGTTCCTCAGCTCTGTGGCACGATTGAGCCAGTAGATTAGCGGAGCGGAAAGCGCCAGCACCAGAACGGGGAACGCAATATAGTTCAGCAACACCCCGACGAACTGCCGGCCGGAGCGCGGCCGCGATTCGACGCCGTCACAGGGGCCGTACCGGCGACGCAGCGGAATCGCAAGCAAATACGCAGCGAGCAATACACCCAGCCCCAACGCCACGTTGTGAATGTGAGGCAGTACCGGTTGAAGCCATTTCAACATGATTGCACCTTATGTTCCTTAACCGCCGATAGTCAACCATTGCCCGGCACGCGCAAGTGTGCCGCCGGGCATACGTTTCTTCACTTGCCGTTCCCGGGCGCGCAACGCCTTGTCGTCCGCGTCCGGAGCGTGGTGGCCGAGGATCACTTGCTTGATGCCTGCCGATTCCGTAATCTCCAGGCAGTCCTCCCAGCAACTGTGCCCCCACCCGGCAAACGACTCCGCGTCTGCCCCGGCAAAATGCGCATCCATCACGAGCGCATCGGCCTGTTTCGGTTCGCGGCACATTGCCATGAATGCCGTCTCGTGTGCATTGCTCCGATTCCTCCATTCGAGATCGGTGGCGAACACGAGCGATGCACCGCAGCCGCCGTCATCGATACGGTAGGCCAGACACCCGCCGGGATGTGGCACCGGGCATCCTCGCACACGCAGGAGCCCAACCTGGATTCCATCACCTGCAAACTCGGCAAACTCCAACCGTGCGCGCATCCGCTCCCAGGACACCGGCCAATACGGCGGCGCAAGAAGCCGGGTCACAGCGTCGCGAACACCCCCATCGGCAAAGGTCGGGCCCACCAAATTGAACGACCAGTCTGCACCGTAGAAAAGGGGGTTCATCATCAGCCCGGCCAGGTGGTCAAGATGGTAATGCGAGAACAGCACTGTCACCTCGCCCGGCCCTGTGCAGGCCAGTTGCTTGGCGACAGCACTCATTCCGGTTCCGGCATCGAGCACGAGTCGTTCGCCGCATGACCCGACGACCAGCAGCGACGTCGTGTCGCCGCCAAATTCATCGAAGGCGCCCCCGGTGGACGGCCGGCTCCCGCGCATTCCGCCAATGAAAAGCCGCAGGCTCATTTTTCAGTCAGTCCCCATACTCCATCCCACGACGCCGGACGATGGGCACACAGTTCCGCACAGCGCCGAGCATAATTCCGCGCTGCCGGGTCGTCAGGCAGTTGCTCGAAGGCCTTCATCGCATCGGCGAAATCGCCTTCGCGGAAACAAGTCAGTCCGGCGGCAAACACATCCAAAGCGGCCGGCACGGCGTCAGCCGCGAATCCCGTCAGTTCATACACCGCCACAGCCGTCTTCCTGCCTACTACACGCAGGTCTGCCAGCTTGCGGCTGTTGAAATCGGTCGATGCAAGCCGCCACGTACTCCCGGAAACCATAGTCTCCGTGCCGAACGCTTTATTGGCGCCCTCCAGACGGGACGCCAGGTTCGCCGCGTCCCCCAGAATCGTGTAGTTGAAGCGTTTGTGTGATCCCATGTTGCCCACGACGACCTCGCCGGTGTTGATCCCCACCCTCATCCGCAGCGCCGCCCCGGTGCGCTGCTGGTATGCCTCCCGGAGCTCGGCCAGCCGTCGTTGGCATCGCAGCGCCGCCCGGCAGGCGCGCACGGCATGGTCCGGTTGCTCCAGCGGCGCGTTCCAGAACGCAATGATTGCATCCCCCTCGTATTTGTCAAGCGTCCCGCCCTCTTCCAGGATAATGTCGGTCATCTCGCTGAGGTAGTCATTGAGCAGGGCCGTCAACTCAACCGGGCCCAGTCTCTCGGAGAACGTCGAGAACCCGGCTAAGTCCGTGAACATGATGGTTAGTTCGCGCTTCTCGCCGCCAAGCTGGAGATGCTTGGGATCGCGGAGGATTTTCTCGATCACCTCCCCGCTCAAATAGTGCCGGAATGCCTGCTTGATAAATGCTTTCTGACGTCCCTCGGCCCAATAATTCATGGCCAGAGCGCCGACCATCCCCAGTGCCGAAGCCGTCTCATGGGCGGCGACCGGCCACCACCGTCCTTGTGCATATTCGGCAAAGCCTACAACTATCGGAACCCCCAGCCACACGACGGAAAAAGGCCCCGCCTGCCACCATTTGCCCCCGTACGTCAAAGAGACTGCGGCGGCAATGGCTGTTGCCATCACGCCCAGAATCACCACGGGTACGGCCGCCTCGGCGATGAAGGAATCGGTGAGCAGGTTGTCAACGAACGTCGCATGCAGGACGGCTCCGGGACATTTGGGGTTGACCGGGATCGGCCGCAAATCCAGCAAAGCCGGTGCGCTGCACGCCACGAACACATAACAATCCTTGACGGTCTGAGGCGACAGTGAGGGTGCTTCGCCGTCACGCAATCGCAGCTCGGACTGGATGACCGCGGCGGCGGAAACTGCTTCCGGCAATCCCCCGCGACCCTTGAAACGCAGGATCGCATAGCCGTGCCGGTCGAGAGGAACGATCTTGCTCCCTATCCGTAGTTGCCCGGCTGATGCCGTGACGGGTACAGGTTCCGCACGCTTAGCCAACCACGCGGCCAGCCCGAGCGCCGGGATTGAAACCCCGTCAAAACGGCAGAACGGCGAGATCCGCCGGAACACGCCATCCGCATCCGGCGCGCCCGCGACGTGTCCCACAGCAGCCGCCCCGGAAGCCGCCTCCGGCACCGGGAACAACAGATTTCCGGATACCCCCACGGCGGGCAGGTCGATCTTCAAATCCGGGCGCGGCACATACTCCGGCCACGCCTCTATGCTTCCCCCCGGCAAGACAGCCAAAACCGCCGGCGCACCCGTCGACAAGGCTTGCCCCATTGCTTCGTCGTCCGCCACCCCATAGACCGATGGCTCGGTGAAGAGCAGGTCGAAGGCGAGCGCCCGGGCCCCGCCCCGCTTGCAGAACGCCGAGATCGCTCCGTACGCCTCACGCGGCCATGGCCACCCCCAGGCGTTTTCGCGTTGCCCCCAATCCAACGAGGCCTGGTCCAGCAAAATCAGCCTGACCTCTTGCGAGGGGACCTCTCGTTGTGAGAAGAACCGGGCACGCCACGTCCAGGTCGGGGCTTCCCAGGATTCGAGCCACCCCAGCCGCCACAAAAGCAATGCCGTCACCCCGGCAACCACGCCGATCGCTGGTCCACGCAAACATTTCAAACCGGTTTTAAGCATACCGTTCTTGTGCATGCGGGACTCTACCGGCCCGCCGGCATCGACCGCATGGCAGCAGAGAAACGTTCCTGCCGGACTGTATCAGGGACAAACTTCGCATCCGTGATCACCGTACGCAGTGCGTCTGCGCGGCTCTTGGCTGAAGGATGCGTCTTGGCGAAACCGAGCCCTCGAGCATCAGCCAGGCGTTCATCCATGCGCTGCAACATGGTGATCATCGCCGCCCCCGGATAACCGGCACGCCGCAGAAGTTGCACGGCCGCGGCGTCCGCGTCTCGCTCCTGCGTACGTGAGTAGCCGCTGGTGGTAAGTGTCATCACAACATCCCCCACCGACGCCTCGAACTCGCGTGTCAACGACGCCAGTTCCTCGCTGCCCAGCTGCTTGGCGGACTCCGCTGCAACAACCATAAGCGCCTCGGTCAAACGTCCCTGTTTGATCGCACGAAGTCCGTGTTTCATCTCAACATGACATATCTCGTGTGCCAGCACCGCCGCCAGTTCATCCTCGTTCGCACAGCAGAGCAACATCCCCCGCGTCACCAGAATCAACCCGCCCGGAGCGGCAAACGCATTGACTTCGTCTGAATCAACCAGCAGGAAATGGTAGCCGCCAAACGTCTCAGGGCGGTTAGAGAAGATCGCCAGCGACTGACCGAGCAGATTCAGATAGGTATTCGCCTGGGGCCGATCCAGCGGCGGGTAGGTCTGGAGCACCTTGGCAGCCACTGCACGCCCGATGTAGTATTCCTGTTCCGGCGTCAGCTCCTGCTGCGTCTTCTCTATGACTTGCGCGCTGCGCGTGAGCGACCCTGCCTGGTCGGCGGAGATCACGCCAGCCTCCTGGGCAATCTGGGATCCCATCTCAGTAACCTCTGCGCAACCGCAAAACAGCACCGCTGCCAATACGCCGAAGATCAATATCGTTGGAAATAGATGTCTGCCGTTCATTGACCACCTCCCTGCAGATTGCCCTGCTTGCGGAACGTCAAAATCTGGTCCGGACCGGCATGAAACGCCATCATCCGGTCCACCCAGGTGAAGTCAAGAGTTCCATTCGCCTTGAGCTTGGCCTCAACCTGCTCGTTGAAGCCCTTGCCTGCCAGGGCCACCTCGTCGGACGAGACGCCGACGGCTGCGTCAGTCGCCCCTGCACGCATGGCGACCGGTTTCTTGGAGAGTGCTGACTCGTGCAGCCAGCCCTTCGTGCCATCCGCAGTGGTCACCGGGTACCAGCCCTGCTGCGGCGCCCCGGCCTGCACCACTGCGCCGTACTCCACCGTGCCGATGACACGGCCCAGTTGTGAAGGAGTCGCCCGCACCTTGCAGTTCCGCACCTGAACACTCATCTGCGCTGCGAATGCCGCACCTGCGGAGATCATAAACAGCACTGCAAAAACCCTGATCTTCATAACATCTGCCTCCAATGAACCTGACACCTTGCTCGTTTCCTTTCGTGACTCAATGCGATTCTGACTCTTGCTGCGTAAGCCGGGTCAGACAAGCGCATGTCAATCATTAATGAGATATAATTGCGTATTCCAGTTTACGTGTCAAGTGCTTAAAGCATGACTTTGAAACAGGGTGCGCCCAAATATTCCGGTGGAACTATGATTTCCCTACCGAGAATTCGGTCGTTGTTGCTTGACAAGGGTTTACGTGCCATTGCCAACTCTCGAAAGACTGCCAGAAATGATGCCATAATCAGGAAGAATCAGCCAAGATGGGCATCTGCAAAGTGCCGTTTCTTCTCTTTCGCGGCTTGCTATTCAGCCGAAGTAATCTGATCTTGGAGAATCTGGCTCTTCGCCAGCAACAGACGATCAAACATCCGAAACTCAAGAGCCGGAACAGAAGCTTCTGGGCAGGGCTTTCGCGAATGTGGCCTGAGTGGAAATTAGCTTTGATTGTCGTCAAGCCGGAGACTATGAACAGAAGGTATCGGCGGGGCTTCAAATGGTACTGGCGTTGGAAATCACGGCTAAGCAAGGTTGGACGATCAAGAATCAGTAAAGAAATGCGAGATCTCATCTCAGAGGTGGCCAAAGGCGCCCGTTTGGAGCTCCCAGATTCTGGTAACGTCGTAAATGTGCATCAAGATGAGCACAAAACCCGAGAACTATAGAGCAAGTCTACGTCCCAGCCAAGTGAATACGAGCGGCTCCAGAGATATTGTCCCGCACAACTGGTCCGGCAGATGCTTGAAGTATGCATCCTCGGCCTGCATGAAAACCTCGGACACGGCATCGCGTGATGGCCCCCTTTTCGGCAATAATGTCAATCTCATAAGCTACGTATTATCAATGAGTTATGAGAAAGTCAAAAATTGTACAACGGTTGCACTAAACGGCTCCGCCGTAGGTTCTTTCATGGATTCGTGGGGTGATTCGTTTCTCAAAGACTGTTTTTGTTAGCGCGGCTCGGGTTTATACTGCCTGGGTTAAGCCGGTTCTAACGCAGTGTACCAGGCCATCGCTCTCGGTTTGCCCAAATATCCAATTTGAGCTACAAAAACAAGACGCTCCCTCCATTTACAGCCAGAATTCGCCATTAAGTCATCGATACTGCCGCCAGAATG
>CAYGZM010000187.1:0-6479 GCA_964354365.1 uncultured Pirellulales bacterium | reverse complement strand
CCGGGCGAGCCGCCGACATACGCGCTCGCTCGCCACGAATCCTTCTCGCCCCAGCTGTTAGGGTCGAGGCTTGTCGGATCGATTATGGTCAGTGAGAAGCCTTCGCCATCAGTAATGCTCCGCCAGCCGTCTTTATATTCAAAATCATGAATCGTTCGCCCGATAGCATCCTCCAACCTGATTCGCTCGCCGGCGTTCTCAAGCCTGCCGGTGTACTCCCCCGCGATGACACCGCTGAAGCCCGGGTAACGCGCCTCAAACGCCGACCGCTTTGCAACAACAACCACGTGGTCGGCGGTGCCAAGCACCCTGTTCGGGAACGTAAAATCGATCCCCTTGGTGAATCGCACCAGGTTCAGGTTTATCGGATCGAGTCCGATGTTCTTGATCTCTATGAACTCCTCATTCGGATCCTCGGGGTCGCCCGTTTCCTGCGGATGATACATAATCTCGGTAATCCGCAGGCTCTCTTTTACCGGGCCTGTTGGATATATCTTCTCAGTCAGCGCGCTCCATACCCCGCCATCAAGAACCCGTGCCTTGACGTCGGTGCTTTTATCCAGCATAAAATATGAGCTGTAGATATGCGCATCGTGGTTGACTTCGCCTTGACCGACTTTGCCGGCGACCAGCTCGGCGGAGATGAGAAAGTCAGAGTCTGTGGCAGACATATTCATGCCATGCAAAGCCAGGATGTTGTTGCCCTGCCGCAGAAGGCTGATACGATCCGAGACATCTATCAGCTCGAAGCCGGCCGCTAGCGCATCATCGTGCCGGCTGGGGTATGTGGATGAGTTCCACCGCGGCATTGCGCCCCCAGGAAAAACTCTTCTGGCAATTTCCCCGCCGTTTAGATAGGCAATGAAGCCGTCATCGTACCGCACCTTCAATGTCATATTGCCGTATTCAGCGGGGCCACAAGTAAATGGAATGCGAATGTAACAGGAGGTATTGGCGTTGGGATTTCCACCGTTATCATACATTTGCCCTTCGACGTCGATATTGAACAGGCCCGTGTAATTCGGGTCGCTGGTTGGATCTGCCTCGTAGCCTATGGCGCCGGTCCCGCTCGGCCAGCCTGAGTGGTCGAAGTAATTGGTGAACCATACCTTGGACTCACCGACCTGGAGTCCTCCGTCGGCTATATCGCCAACCAGATGGAACTTCGAGCTGAACGAGGTGTGGCTGCCTTGTGCGGCAAAAAGCTCGACTCCCGACCAGCCGCCGCGCTCAAAGAATACAAGGCGCAAATTATATGCACCCGGCGTGGCAACATTGAAGACGGCAAACGAATCTGCAGGAACACGCGACGAGGGATAATCCATATAGAACGAACCAGGCCCGGTCAATTCCAGGCTGAAACCGGCGTCGCTGTGGACTCCGAAGGTCCAGCTGCCGATACTTGGTATTTGGAGTATGGCAGTGGCTTCGATAACGTAATCGTCCAAATCACCGCTGCCGCCGGGCACCGGCCTGTCATTGGCGAAGTGGCCGGGACAATAGGTGTTGTTGTAGTTGATTACCGACGATGTCTCGGCTATGACCTGGCTCTGATAGGATGGGTTGCTGATAACCGACTCTGCCGTGGGCAGATTCCCAACGGTTATGTTTGCCTTGTAATAGGTAACATTGAACTCGCCCGGTGTATTGCCAAGCAGGCTGCCGCCATTGGCAACCGTGGGGACAAGGCGCCGTTTAGCGGCATTCTCAGTGACAAGGGTAACAAGCGGGCCCGGCGCCGACTGCGCCACCGGCACGCGAGGGTCATTACCATCCAGCGTATAATAGATTGTGCCGAACGCATTCGGGTTGCCCATGAATACGTAGTCACCCATATTCGTAAAGACGGGCGCGTCCACATCGGGATACCAATCGGTGTCCTTGAATTGCTGGAGAACCGCACCCACTCTTGGCGTCAGGTACGTTTTTCGGCCCCACGGGTCGTAAGTCTCGTAAAGGAGGCGATTGATTTCCGGCCACCAGTGATCGTCTTTCGTATGGGCCCAATAGGCATGCTTGGCGTCACCCCATCTCGCCGATTCAACTACGATCGCCATATCGATTTGATAAGCACGGTTCAGGATACGGTTTCGGCACATCTCGAGGGTCATAAGACCATCGTTATGGAAGTGACGGTGCACATGGTCGGCGAATTTCATGCGATAATCCGCATTGGAAGACATAAGTTGCTCGTGCAGCCAGTGCGGATTGAAGTAATCCTTGTTGGCTCCGGCCGAAGTGAACGGCTCAACCAAATTCTCTACAGAGCCGCCTGCGCCGCCTGCGCCGAGCGTGTGCTCGTTATCGTGATGCAGCCATTTCCAGCCATCCGGATTGACCCGGTTGAAGATACCCCATGTATTGTTGGGTATGCCGCCAAAGCGCGAGCCCGGACCATCTGAGTCGCCCGTGTAGTATTCGATAATCATAAAATCAATCAGGTTCTCAACGTCAAGCAGCTTTTCAAAGTCCGCGTTGCGCGTGCCGTCGATATTCAATCCCTGCACTCGGCAGTACCTGTCATAATTGTGGAACCCGGCTATTGTCTCGTCATATAGCCGATCAAGGGCATCGCGGCTGCCGTCTGTAGGCGCCACTCTTCGGTCCGCAGCCAGGTTCGATGTCACAACATCGTAAGATTCTTTGTCGCCGCCCATATACGATTCGCCCCAGGACGCTTCCGAGCGCTCCTGCGTCTGGTATAGGCCCCAATATTGCCCGTTGAGATAGAGGTGATAGTATCGGCTGCGCGTATAAGGGTGACCCATTTCTCCCTGCAAATCACGTGAGAAAACGTCACGCACCATAGTGTTCTTATTGTCGCCCTGAGAAGCCCAGGAATAATTCTGGCTGCATCGAAGGTCTATGTGATCGAATACGTCGTCGCCCTCATCGCCAAACAGCGGGTATCTCAACTTCGCATCGCCATACACAGACCGGAAGAACAGTCGGAATGCGTGCTTCGGGCTATCGCCGCTGCGACTGAAGCCGCCGCGAATCCTAAGACCTGCATCGATCTGAAAACCGCCGCGCATGTCGCTGGGCAAGTCCCAACGCCACGCTCCATCAGCGTCGGGCGCCTGCACAAGGTCGGGAAATCCGGCGCCTTGCGGGTTTGGAGGGTAGATCAGCTCCACCGAGCAAGGTCTCTCCCAAGGCCGGCCTTCCTGTCCCGCATTGACATAAATACCGGTTGAAGGACGGAACAGGCTATCCATATCTGTCACGAGTGAGATGGTCGGAACAGCCTTAAGCGCATCGACAATAATCCGGCCCGAATACCGTGCGTCATCAACCACCACTTTGCGGTCCATACCGTAATCCATAACTTGGCCGTTAAAGTAACCTGGCGGCGGCCAATTGGGGCTGGGTGCTTGACCATCGAGCGACTGGCAGCTCACATCGACAGGAAAGATATAGCTGTGCGTCTCGACCTTGGAATCCAGCCAGCCGGCCCGGACCGCTGCCGCCCGGATAACCGTAGTCCCATCAATGGCGACTGGAAAGCCCGCGATGTACTCAGCTCCATGGGTTTGTCCAGGCCGCGAGCCATCCGTTGTGTACATGATCTTGACATCGGGATACACCATCTCTGTGGACAAAGTCAGATAGAATGGAACGTCGTAAAAGCCGCGTTTATGGCTGAACCAGACCTCGCTGACCATGCCCTCCGTACCGGAAATGTTGAACGCACCCGGTGTGGGCGCAGTGAAGTACCGTGGAACCAGCTCATTTTTCGCCACGATTACTTCGGGCAGCACCAGGAATTTCTCATTGGATGCATTGTCGTTCAGCGCCTGGACAGCCAGCACGTTCTTCTGCGGCGAGGGTTTTAGCAAGTCCCGAAATCTATTTAAGCTGACGGTCTCGAATTCGGAAGACTGCGCATCGGAACGATTATCATCGGACGTCGAGTTCCACGTCGGCGTCCCAGCGAAATTCTTCCTGGCTACCTCGGCGCCGTTAAGATAAGCTATGTACCCATCCTCGTATCTCATCCTCAGAATCACGGCATCGTAGAAATCCGGGTCCTCGACGTAAAAACTAATACGTATCCATAGTGAGGCATTGATCCCTAACATCTGCTCCCTAAGGTCGGTGCCGATTTCACCGGCACAATTCGCATCGTCGAGCACTGCCGTACAAAAGGCGCCATTGAAACCCAGCGGTGTCTGACCCAACTCCCACTCCGAGTCGCTGAAACCGGGATCTGTCCAATCCAAAGCCGCATCTGCCAAGGTGGGTGCGCGGTAGCGAACATCCACACCTGTGGGTGTGAGTATCTCCGCAGACTGCGCCAGGCCGTAAGAAATATCCGACAACTGCTCCGGGTACGGTGTGTACTGGTGGACGATAGTCTTGCCATCAGGAGCCACTATGGCAACGCACTCATTATTCTGAGCCAGCTTGAAATTAGTATGCAGGTATCGAGCACTCGGATCACGGATGTCATTATCCGAAGCAAAGACAACTAAGAACTCACCAGGACCAATATTGACGTCCGGAAATTGCCAATCCCTCAAGTTGGGATCAGGATTGTCGCTGTTCCAGTTGGCTAAATACCAGCCATCCAAATTGATGGTTGTATCTGTGGGATTGTAGATCTCTATCCAGTCGGGGAATTCGTTGGGATCACAGGGATCTCCTAATGTCCCGCCATTCACAGCCATAAACTCACTGATGACCAATGGCTTTTCATATTCTCCGCTTTCGGTGGCTGTCTGGCCGCCATAAATCTCCACTATTTTGCAGCCCGGCTTGGCCCAACCATCGATATACTTAAACTCGACTTTGTGCACACCTGCCGCCAGACCCGTTTCTGTGTAATCGCTCTCTCGACAGGCACGTTCATCCACCCGCCATTTCGCCCCCTCATTTATAGCCTCCTCTGGATGGATTGTGACCCGTAATGCGCCGGTCCTCTGGCTGACCATCTGCCAGTTTCCAGACAATATCGCAAAATCGCCCATATCCACGCCATTAACTCCATCCAGGTTAGCCTCGCTGCCGCTGCCCGGCGGATCCAGCCAATCTCTGGCAAAAAGCCACATGTCTTCCCAGTCAACGTCACAGTCATCGCTCAAATCACCGTCCAGGATGGGCTCGCATGCCTCCGTACTATGCCCGTTTTGATCGGCAGGGAACGAGCCGCTCTTTGCATCTTCGGCATTGACATCGGGGTATGCTACCGAGCTTCCTATCGTGACGAGCAGCGGGAATAGCACGAGCGCTATGACGGCCAGTTCAGCTTTTTGACCGATTCTCCGCATGATATTGCCTTTTTGACCAAGTCTGTTCCACGCTCTGTGCGGGCCTCCTCCATTACGGAGGGGCCGCAAGTGTTCAGAACGCATTTCCTTTTCTTGCTGCCGGCGGCGCCCTATAAATGCTCTTACTATGTGATGCGCGGCCCCAGCGGCGAGTAACGATCTTTCTTCGACAAGCTCAGCAGTACGCTTGGACTATGCCGGAACAGCCCGGATTCCGTTGACGATGAGTTCTGGGTTGAAAGGGATCCAGCGATTGTTACAATACGACTATATCAGACTGTATTTCGTTCAGGTTATCCAACGGTACCCATGATCCTGTTTCGGAGGACCAAAAATGGATAGATGCACAACCCTCCTTCGGATGGCAATGACCCTTGTATGCACCCCCCTCGGGGCCCTGGGCGGTCTCGCGTTCGCCGTATCCGTTCCGTTCAGTAGAGATGCGGCGGCGGCATCGCCCGAACTTGTGAGGGTCTCACCCGAACAGACAGACGAGTTGCTTCCAAACCCGGGCATCGGCTGGGAGACGTTCCACACGACCCGGGATAAGGACAGGAATCTGCCTGGCTGGATCCCCTCAACCGTCCACTACGCACGCTGGGGCTGGGGAACCTTGGAAACTCGGCCCGGCCAGATCGACTATGACTTCCTCGATAAGACCCTTGAAGAAACGCGCACAGCCGGCCAGCGCCTGGCGTTCCGGGCAATGTGCTGCTCGACAACGCCCGGCCGACCATATCATCCGAATTGGCTGGAAGAGGTAGGTGGCAGGATACTCATGGTCGATTATGGAAATCAAGAGGGGCTGGCCATCCCTGACCTCGATGATCCAAATGTATTAGATAGACACCTGGACTTTATCAAACGCCTGGGGGCTCGCTACGACGGACACCCGGATATCGATCATATTGACCTTGGCACCGTAGGCTGGTGGGGCGAGTGGCACATGAGCGGTTCAAAGGCCGGCAAAATGCCGACGATGGAAAACCGCAAGAAGATCATAGATGCGTACTTGAGCGCCTTCAAAAAGACGCGACTGCTTATGCTCATAGGCGACCGAGAGTGCCTCACTTATGCCGCCCAGCGCGGCGCTGGATGGCGCGCAGACTGCCTCGGCGATATGGGGGGCTTTTCCAAGAGCTGGTGCCACATGCGCAACGCGTATCCCCAGCTCATCCAGGAATCGAACGCACAGGATGTCTGGAAGAC
>CAYGZM010000186.1:0-6482 GCA_964354365.1 uncultured Pirellulales bacterium | reverse complement strand
TTTCTTTGCCGCCGCTGCTGAGGCTATGCGCCGTATCCTAATCGAAAACGCACGCCGCAAACAACGCCGTAAGCACGGCGGCGCTCACGAGAGAGTTGACCTGCAAAACGGAGATTTGGCCGTTCAAGGACCCTCTGATGACCTTATTGCCCTGGACGAGGCGCTAACCAAACTCGCCCGCGAGGACCCGATAGTCGCTGACCTGGTCAAAATGCGGTATTTTGCCGGGTTGACCCTCGAGCAGACAGCCGAGGTTCTGGGGATAGCTCGACGGACCGCTGACAGGTATTGGGCGTACGCCCGCGCCTGGCTCCACAGGGAGATTACCAAGGCCGATACGCCCGGCGCGCAATAGTCAGGCAGACGCATTCTCTGCGGATTTTCAAATTTCTTGTGTCGCAATTTTGACGCGCTTGTCGCATTGGATTATGGAAAGGGATTTTAGAAGGAATTGTGCAATGAACGAGGAGCCAAAAGACATCAAATCAATCTTTGCAGAGGCCCTTGAAAAGAAGACGCCGCAAGAGCGGGCGGCCTATCTCGACGAGGCCTGCGGCAGCGACAAGAAGCTGCGCGCCGAGGTCGAGGCCCTGCTCGAATCGCACGAGCAGGCGGGCAGTTTTCTCGAGACCCCCGCCTTCGATGTGACAGTTACCTTCGACAAATCCCCTTTGACCGAAGGCCCGGGCACGGTCATCGGGCGGTACAAGCTATTAGAAAAGATCGGTGAAGGTGGCATGGCCGTGGTCTATATGGCTGAGCAGGAGAAGCCCATCCGCCGCAAAGTGGCCCTGAAAATCATCAAATTGGGGATGGACACCAGGCAGGTGATTGCCCGTTTCGAGGTCGAACGACAGGCCCTGGCGATGATGGACCATCCCAATATCGCCAAGGTCCTCGATGCCGGCGCCACGGAGACCGGCAGGCCATACTTCGTGATGGAGCTGGTCACTGGTGTTTCTATTACCGAATACTGCGACAAGAACAACTTGAGCACGAAGGACCGGCTGGGCTTATTTCTCCAGGTCTGCAACGCCGTCCAGCACGCCCACCAGAAGGGCATTATCCACCGTGATATCAAGCCTACCAATGTGATGGTCACGCACCATGACGGCAAACCCGTCCCAAAGGTCATCGACTTTGGGATTGCCAAGGCCATCAACCAGCGGCTGACGGAAAAGACGCTGTTCACGCGATACGCCCACATCATCGGCACGCCGGCTTATATGAGCCCGGAGCAGGCGGAGATGAGCGACGTGGATGTCGATACCCGCACCGATATATACTCGCTCGGCGTCCTGCTCTATGAACTGCTCACGGGAACCACGCCCTTCGGTGAGGAAGAGCTGCGCAAGGCAGGCTACATCGAGATGCAGCGAATCATCCGCGAAACCGAGCCTCTCAAGCCATCGACCAGATTAAGCACAATGGGAGATGCCCTGACCGGCGTAGCCGAACACCGCAAGACCAACCCGGACCTGCTCGCCAAACTCGTCAGAGGCGACTTAGACTGGATCGTGATGAAGTCCCTGGAGAAGGATCGCGCCCGGCGGTATGAGGCAGCCGATAGGCTCGCCTTAGACATCCAGCGACACCTGGAACATAGGCCCGTACTGGCGCACGCACCCAGTACAACCTATCGCCTGCACAAGTTCCTCCGCAGACACCGCTCCCAGGCCATTGCTGCCCTGGCGATGGTGGTCGTAGCCGGCGCTATTACCATTCTTTCCATCCGGAACCGGTATCAGGTCCGGCTCGCAGAGGCCGAAGGCGCCAGGCAGGTAAACGCCCTATCCGAGGCCCGCAGGCTCATCGCGAGCGGCGACCTCGCAGCGGCCCGCAAGACCCTCAGACCGCTCCTGGAAAGCGAGCATGTAGGGCTCGAGGCCAGGATCCTTTTTGCCGGCGTGATGGTTGACGCTAACGAACCTGACGAGACCTTGAAGGGAACGGAGGCCATTATGGAGAGGCACTACCGGGAGAGGGTACGGTACTACGGCCAGAAGATCCAAGCCAATCCTAAAGATGCAAACAACTACCTCCAACGTGCACAACAGCACCACTATCTGCACGAAGAGCAGAACGTATATGCCGACATGAGTAGGTATGCAGGCATCCTCTGCGGGGGGCGGCCTGCGGATTTCTGGTTCCGTGCGCCGAGGGACTTCAGGCGCGTCGTCAACGGTCCATTCGATTGTCAACTCGTCTTCTCTGTTGGAAGACGGGAAAATGGGATTCAAGTGCTATGTATTGCCTTTGGGCAGAAGGGAAGGTGTGAGATGAAACTGTTTGAGATTCCGATGTTCGTAACGTCACTGTTTGGCCTTTGCCTTTTATCAGGTTTTGACGCGCCGTCTGCGTACGCAGACTTCACGTTCGGCGAGCGGGTGAACGTGAGGACGACGATCCCGGTACTTGACCCTGCGCACACCCTTAGCATTTGCTTTTCTCACGATGGTCTGGAGATATACATCAGCTCGGCAGTGTGGCCCGGACCAGGTGACCTGTATGTATTGAGACGTGCCTCGATTGACGACGATTGGGGTCCACCGGAGAATCTCGGGCCTGTCGTTAATAGTCCCCAGGATGAGGAGTTCTCATCCATTTCAGCCGATGGACTTACACTCTATTTCGACTCTACCCGTCCCGGTGGGTACGGCTACTTCGACATCTACATGACAACACGCGCGACAAAAAACGACCCCTGGGGACCACCAGTGAATATGGGCCCAAACATTAACAGTTATACGGATGATTGGTGTCCAGTGATATCGACGGACGGCCTGGAACTCTACTTTGTGTCCTGGCGGGCTGGCGGATACGGCGATGCTGATATCTGGGTAGCTCGACGTGCGACAGAAAGCGACCCATGGGGAGTGCCGGTGAATCTCGGCCCTGTGGTGAATAGCGCATATGGCGAATTTGAGGTGTCTCTCTCAGCAGATGGGCTGTTGCTTCTCTTCGAAGACAATTGGGCTACTACACCCCGTCCAGGTGGGTACGGTAGTCAAGATATATGGATGACAAGGCGGGCGAACCTCTCCGCCCATTGGGAAGCGCCGGTGAATCTTGGGCCGAATGTCAACGGACCGGCATACGATTGGGCACCATGTATCTCAGCGGATGGTCGCACTTTGTACTATGCCACTGCCTTGACTCTGGACCCAAGCACGTGGGACTTATGGCAGGTGCCCATCCTCCCGGTCGTTGACCTCTACCCCGACTTTACTGTGGAAATGAAAGACTTTTCTAAATTAGCCCAATACTGGGGTCAGGATGAACCATCCGTTGATATCGGCCCGATGCCCTGGGGTGACGGCGTTGTGGATATGCAGGACTTAGCGGTTTTACTTGAATATTGGCTGAGTTGGTACTGATAGCTGACTGCGGAATTTGGCCGGACTGTCGTGCGTTACTGGAAGTCGAAGAGCGACTGGGTCTTTATCATTGTCACCTGTTCGGGATAAGCGGCGAAGGTGTGGATGTGCAGCTCGGTGCTTCTGGGCTCGAAATCGACATAGCAGAACGGATCGAGGCTGCCGACTTCCATCTCCGGGAAATTGACGAACAGGCCGCGATTTCGCGCGAACCGCTCGAGGTCGGTATGGCTCTGGCGATACAGAGTGGGATTCATCTTCTCGATCTGAAAATCGGTCATGTAGCTGACGCCTTTGCTCAAGGTGCACTTGTGGCTTCGCGGGCCGCGAAACTGGAAGCGCTCGATCAACCCGCGATGCGGAAGCATCTGGCCCGGCGCGCTTATCACCTCGGTCAGGCAGGCATCGCCGGCAAAGACGCTGACGACGTGAGTGCAGCCCGTGACCCAGATGATCGCCTCGTACTTCTCCGTCTTCAACTGCCGCTGGGCGTATATCTGGAAAAGCTCCGGGTGCAGCGGTCTTTGAAAAAGGCTGAAGGTCAATTCGTCGATTGCTATATTGATATGAGGTGTTTCCATATACGCTTGATCCCAGCTCATACTATTAACTTCTATTCTGCCGTTATTATACTAAAATCGCACCGCTAATTCAAGCTTATTCTCAGTGCTGATAACGCCGAGACCTCCCCTTATAGGACGATTATCTTGCAAGCTCCGCAGTCTAAAAGAGTAACGGCGATGAGATTTTTTGCAGGAAGGCCGCAAAAAAGTTCGGTTGCCCGGCGGTTACTGCTGCTGGAAGAAAACTGCGTTGACAATAGTGGCAATGATGTCGTAGAAGGCGTGGGTCCCGGCGGTGATTCCGAAACCGCGAATTGCAAAGAGGATCGCGAAGTAAACGCCGGCCATCGTCCGAAAAGCAAACCTCGTCCAGTCGAATGGGTCCCCGGGATTTACCTGCCCGCTGAGGAAGTCTATATGGTGATGGGCGCTGAACAGCGCCGCCGATATCAGCACTGACAGCACAATTGAATTCCTGTGGTCCAATCTGAAAACATCCTGAAACAGCAGCATCAAGATACATATCAGAATCAGCCGGAATATAAGCTCTTCATAAATCCCGGCGCCTATGCCGGTGGCGATATTGGCGACCCAATACTGCCAGCTTGTCCCGGCGCCGTTATCAACCATACCTGCCGAGAGGGCAGTCAGCGCGCCCGGACAACAGCACTTAACGGCCGCCATCGGCGTCCCGGAGGAAGCGCCGTCGAGCCAGGCGACCTCGGAGCGAGGCGGGCCCAGACTATTGATAAACAGCACCAATACAACAAGCGGCACGGCAAGCAGCACGCACTCGACGGCCATCCACCACATGTCACTCAGCCAGAAGCGCCATCGCTTGCCTGAGGTCAGTTGCAGCGTCGCAAGAATCACCACGACCGCCAGAGGAGGCGCCACCCACGCAAACTTGCCGCCAAAGCCCAGAGACGTTAAACCCGTCTGCACCCAGACAAAGGTTTCCACGAGAACAGAAGGGCCAAGATATGGGGCGCGCTCCAGCAGGGCCGTGCTGCTGAAAATAACGGCGATCTCATAAAAGACAATGAAGGGAAGCAAAAACACTATCGCGTAAATCGGGCGAGTTGTTCGCTCAAGGTAGGAGTCCGGCGCAAAATTCAGCAACTGACTTATGCTCGATTTGCGGCTCCTTCTTGTTTGCGTCTTGTATGTTCTCGTCGCCTTTTTCGCCACTTTCGTCCTTGCACACGCGGAAAACATTTGACCGGCCAGCCGGAATTTTGCAGAGTGTACTTTAGGCGCATCGAAATTACAATAGGCAGCAAGATGATAAACGAACAGTTGACTGAGATTTACAGACTGCTCTTCGAGAGCTTCGGCCCGCAGCACTGGTGGCCCGGCGAGACGCAATTCGAGATTATCATAGGGGCCATACTTACGCAAAATACAAGCTGGGCCAACGTCGAGAAGGCAATAGCGAATCTGAAATCGGCCGACCTGCTGAATCCCGAATCGCTCCACAGCCTCGACCACTCGCAGCTCGCCGAGCTTATTCGCCCGGCCGGCTACTTCAACATAAAGGCAAAACGGCTCAAGAGCTTCCTCGACTGGCTCTTTGAGAACTACGACGGGCGGCTAAGAAATCTCGAAGGCGTTGAGACCTATCAATTGAGGACCGGGCTTCTAAGCGTAAAAGGCATTGGTCCCGAAACCGCCGACTCAATTCTCCTCTATGCCTTCGGCAGACCCGTCTTCGTGGTCGATGCCTACACCGCTCGCATTGCGGTTCGTCATCAACTAATCGAGCCGGACGCGGGCTACGAGCAATTGCAGGACCTGTTCCAGTCGAATCTCCAGCAGGATGTCCAACTTTTTAACGAGTACCACGCACTGCTCGTCCGGCTCGGCAAGGACTTCTGCAAACCAAGACCCAAGTGCCCCGCCTGCCCCCTCCAACACCTGCCTCACACACTCGAGGTTCTACTATGATCCGCTGCTTGACATTTGCAGGCTTCTGCCTTGGTTCCGTGCGGAGTGGGGGATAGGGTTTGATTGGGTTTGTTTTGAGCAGCGTTCATTGTTCGTTGTTTGTTGTTCATTGAGATAAGATTTTGTTGTTGCTGGACTTATGGTCATTTTACCTATTTTGACATTGGGTTTGTTTTGCGCAGTGATGCTGGATTCTTGGTGCTCGATACTCGATGCTGGATGGTTGTTGGTTGATGTTGGATGGTTTTGGCGCGGTTCGGGGGTGTTGTTTGGTTCTGTGCTGACCCCCGGCACAGGGCCGGGGGCTAAATAGCGGTCTTCGGGTTCGAGATTTGGTTCTGAAGGTTCGAGGTCTCGCAGCAGGCGGAGTCTTTGGAGTTCGAGGGTTGTTTTGTATAGGCTGTGCTCTATTCTTCTTTCGTACATTAGTAGGCGGTCGAGGACTCTTGCGTTTGAGAAGTCTTTTAGGGCGATGCGGCCGAGGGTCAGGTCGGGGTTCGAGTCGGACGGTTCGGGCTGGGGGGCAGCAAAACCTTTTAAGCCGAAGGATTTGGCGAGGTTGGCTAATGAGTCGGAGGTGTTTTTTTCGTTCATT
>CAYGZM010000185.1:0-6491 GCA_964354365.1 uncultured Pirellulales bacterium | reverse complement strand
TTGTTGGCGAGCAGCTTGGGATTGCGGCTGAGCTGCTGTCTGACAAGAGTGGAGGCTCCTCCGTCGTTTACAATCGAAGCGAGAGCGAATCCAAGCTCGTACGCCAGGTGCTCCACAAAGCCTGCCGCGCCGGGTTCATCCTGGCTATAGATGCGAAGGAAACTGTCCCCCAGGACAAGGATTTCGGAATTTGGATCGTCCTGGTAAGGTTGGTTGGTTGCGCTGTTGATTACCTGTGTACAGTGGATCTGCTCAGGCTCGAATTGCCTTTCAATCTGCGGCACCTGGATCATCCTGAGAATATCTCCGCGCCGCTGTATCGTCGCAGACTTCAACGCGTATTCGGTACGTCCCTTTTCGATCCATCCGGGATCAACGATGCTTTTGGCAACGGCCCTTGCAGCAAGCCGCACGCCTTCCGGTGACCAATGGCTGTCCTGCGCCAGATAGTATCTCGTCCCTTCGCCCAGCGGTGCGGCAACACGGGCTTGCCGAAAGAGAGTGAATAGATCCACGACTTCCACCCCCGCCAGCCGCAGTCTGGAGATAATCTCAAGCGTCTTTGCGTTGATGCGATGGTCCCTGAAGTCCGCCCTCGCAGTGAGCTTGTCCGGGTAGATGCCGGCTTTATTAGGTACAGGGACCACAAGCAGTTTGATGTCGCGCTCGGCCAATTGATCTCTGAAGGAGACAACCGCCGAAAGAATATCACCCTGATCACCGGCCAGGTCGGGCGACCAGGGTTCGACCAGATACTGCACTGCAGGCTTATAGAAGAGCCAGCCATCACGGCCAACAATTGCTTTGTCCCCGAGTTCCCGCAAGGCTATGAAGCGAGCGGACTGCACATACGGCCTTAGTCTTTGGGCCAGCCAGCAATTACCCTGGAGGTCCGTCTCATAAGCCCTTAGGTTAGCCCTGGTGGTCATCTGGGCAAACAGTTCGGTTACTTGCGGAGTTTGCCCTTCCAACAACTCTACGGCTACCTGGATGAGGCCAGCGCTGTAAATCAAAGCCAAGAAGGCTGCTGTCAGAAAGATCTGTCGGTATCGGTTGCCAAACACGCTTTGCTCCCTAAAACTGGAAGTACAAGAATGAACTGAAGGTGTGATTGAACATAACCATCAGCGACAGGCAGAACAGCCCAACCAATATCACCGCCTTGAACCAGGTCACGCTCGTTGCCCAGTCATAAGCCTGCACCGGCTGGAACGCGAGCAACGAGCAGACAGCAATCGTGAGCACAAGCTCCGGCGTGCATATCACAGCACCCAGCAGGATGGAGCCGCCTTGCGGTTCAGAGGGCGTGAACATGATCTCAAGAAGTCTCCACGCATGGGTAATATCCGGCGAGCGAAAGAGAACCCAGCCTACTGTGATTAGCACGAAAGTGGCGCCTATCTGCAGAGGTTGAGGCAGGAAGAAGTACAGAGTCTTCCTGTCCAGCAATCGTTCAAGGACCAGAAAGACCCCGTGATACACACCCCAGACGATGAATGTCCAGTTCGCGCCATGCCACAAGCCGCACAGTAGAAACACCACTACAAGATTGAAGTACGATCTGGTAACGCCCCTCCGATTGCCGCCGAGCGGGATGTACAGGTAGTCTCTGAACCAGTTCGACAGCGATATGTGCCACCGCCTCCAGAAATCCGTTATGCTGTCGGCCCGATAAGGGGCATTGAAGTTTCTGGGGCATTCAAAGCCCAGCATTGCTCCCAGGCCGATAGCCATCTCAGAGTAGGCGGAAAAGTCGAAGTACAACTGAAATGTGTAAGCCGCAGCCCCGAACCAAACGTCCAGCGTTCCCGGCGCCTCAGCGGCAAATACGGCGTCGGCCGCCTGCCCCACAACGTCGGCCAGAAGCACTTTCTTGGCAAAACCAAGTATAAAGAGCGCTGCGCCATAGGAGAACTTAGACAGGCTGCGGGTTGGAGCGGCAAGCTGATCGGCAAAAGTGGGTGTCGTCTCCGATTTGGCGTCGATTGTCCCGTAGCGCTGTATAGGTCCCGAAAGCAATTGGGGAAAGAACGCAACATAACAGGCGAAGTCGAGGAAGGAACGGGCGCGTGGATTGCCGCGATAGACGTCGATAACGTAGCTGAGAACCCTAAACGTGTAGAACGAGATTCCCACCGGCAGCACCACTTGCAGCACGGGCATAGTGTCAGAGCCGGAGAATCTCAGAACATGGTTCAAGTTCTCCTGAAAAAACACGGCATATTTGAAGAAAGCCAGCAGACCCAGGTTGATTGTCACCGTGATCGTAATCAATGTGCGACGCACTCCCTTGCCTTTACATTGCGTCATTAGTATCGAGAGAATGTAATTGACCCCGGTCGTCCCAAACACAAGCGGCACGAACCACGGATTTAGCCAGCCATAAAAGGCATAACTGGCAATGATGAGAAAGGCCGTGCGCAGGAACCGGAGATTCCGCGGCATCAAGTAGTAGCCCAATAGAACAAGCGGCAGGAAATAGAACGCGAATATGTGTGACACAAAACTCATTGAGTGCTATTTCGAGACTTCGTTGGTCCAGACCGCCCAGTAAATAGGCCCGTTGAACTTTCCAAAGTACTTGTTGATGATTCCGCCCATATAGTAGTCATCAATCGGCGCCTCCAGTGCCATCCGATGCACCTGCCCGGGTCTAAAGCCCCTTAGATTTCCACCGATACCCTTGACTCGTTTGTCTGCGGCCTCGCTCCGCGGCTTGAAGGGATTGTAGTGCCCGACATAGATGGCATCGGTTCCCACCAGACCTCTATGCACACTGAGGACTTCATATTTTAGGACGGTTGCGTAGTTGTACAGCTCTCGCTTGAAGATCGCGCCTTCGGGTATTTCTATCAGGCGCGCCGTCACCTCAATACTGCCCATGGATGTAACATTCGGGTCTTCCCCTGTTGCACCTGTGCGGCCGGGCTTCTTGCTACAGGACGGAAAAATCAAAGCGGCCATCAGGATCAAGGTGGTTGCTAAGTGTCGTCCGGTCATTGTTGGGTTCCTTCACTTCCGGCTGTCGGTGATATCAACGCCTTGATTCGCGGCAAGGACAACTTCACTGTAGGTCCAGTGCGGCTCCCAGCCCCAAGACAAGTCCAGCAGCGGCCCACTTCGAGCATCCGGGTATTCTGCACGCAGAGATTCGCTGTCTCCGCCAACCATAGGCGTATCCTCCCATCGTATGATTGCCATCCCGGTTTGCGAATTATCCACCTTACCGAGGTCTTCTTTGCTGCGCGTAAGCAGTACGTATTTGCCGTCGGGAGAGACGCAGCCGCCGTAGATGTGGCGAGCATCTTGGGCATAGAGCAGTCGCCTCTCGCCGTCCCCCGTGGCCACCCACAACTGTGCCCAGCCCGCGGAATCCGGCACTATCCCTCGCGAGTAGATGACACGTTCCGAATTGCCCAGCCAGTCCGGGGTGCAGTTGTAACGATCTGTTTCGCTGACGGCATTGATCTGGCCCGTATCGGCATTGAGTCTGCCGATTGCCCATGCAACGCCCAGTCCGTTGGCCGTGCCGACGAACCACTTGCCGTCGGGCGACCAGACAAGCTGCTGTACCATACTTTTGCGGGGCAGCTCTCTGACAACCCGCCGGGTCGCAAGGTCGATGATCTGAATACCCTTTATGTCCAGAGACGCTATCTGCCTGCCATCCGGTCCCCATGAAGCCCATTTGAAACGGTTACCATAGACGACCGCGTTGCAGCCGTTGGAATCTGCCACGACCAGTTCATAAGTGCCGTACGTATTGTTGTCTATCTGCTCGGTGCTGGGCAGCCGATAATAGAGCAGCCTCGTTCCATCGGGTGAGAACCGTGCCCCGGCCTCATTGTAGTTGCGGGTATCGGTTATCCGCCGCCGATTCGAGCCGTCCGGGCGCATGAGAAAAAGGTCCCAGTCGCCCTTACCGGTCGCCGCACTGAAGACAATCCAGCCTTTGCTCCGGAGTTCCTCCGCCAGCGCGATGGCCTCCGGGTCTGCATCTTGTGGGCGCGTATGGGCTCCTACACTCTTACGGGTTGCGTCCTGTGGGGCAGCGGCCTTATCAATCCCAATCTCGACGAATGTCCAGCAAGGCTCCCAGCCGACGGGCAGCTTTAGCACAGGGCCGCTCTTTACATTGGGATACATCGAGCGGGCTTCGCCGTCTTGTCCTCCAACGATTGGCATATCCGCGAGCCGCATGAGACCCATTGGCGCCCCGACATTGCCGGGATCGCCGTTCTCCTGTATGTTGCCTGTGAAGATCACATACCTGCCGTCCGGCGAGACATGCCCGCCATAAACATGCCGGCCTTCTTCGGCGTAAACCAGCTTCCGCTCCGTCCCCTCAGCATCAGCCATCCACAACTGCGTCCAGCCGTACCCACTATTCGCCTTCTGACCGGGACGGCGGTTGGAAAACACCAAGTACTTACTATCCGGAAACCAATCAGGCGTGCAACAGTCCACCCGGCTGACGGCATTGGCCTCGCCGGTGAGCACGCTCATCCGTGCGACGGACCAGCCGGTGCCGAAGGAATTGGCGACGCCGCATAACCACTTACCATCAGGAGACCACGTCAACTGCTGAAAGAAACCCTTGCGGTCAAACTTGCGGACCGTCTTGCGGCCGGCGATATCGACGAAGAAGATCCCCCTGACTGAAAGGCAGGCGATCTGCTTGCCGTCCGGACTCCAGCTTGCCCAGGAGTACTCGCCGCTCCCGCCGAAGACTTCCGCGTCGGTTCCATCGCTATTGGCTATGACCAGCTCGCCTTGGGTGCCGTAATGGTTGCCGTCGATCTGCTCATCGCGTGCTAATCGACGATAAAGCAGCCTGCGACCATCGCGTGAGAACTGGGGCGCCGCCTCGTTGTACTCGGACGTGCGGGTTATGTTGCGCAAATTGGAGCCGTCCGGCCTGCAGAGGAACAAGTCCCAATCACCCATGTCAGAGCGGGCGCAGAACACAATCCAGCCCTTGCCACGCACCTCTTCAGACAAGAGCTTCACCGACGCATCTTCGCTGACGGGCACCGACGAAGGGTTTATCTCTGCGATGGCTGAGACCGCCATGAACACAACAGCCAGGACATAAGTCGCCACCACACTCTTGAACTTCAGAGAAATCATCGCCTTGTTGAACAACTTGCACCTCTTCTGCGGTCCGTATTTACGCAGGCATGTTCATGTTAGTTTCGTCGTTCGATTGACCAAAACCTGATCCCGTATGGCTCAAGCGGGGCTTCGATACTTGTCTTGTCCCGGCTTAGCTCCACCGGACCTTCGATTGTCAGCCGGGAGTTTTCATCGTTTGAGGGACTCGCGGCATCCAGGATAATCGGCCGCGCGAGAAGACGACCGGGTGAATTGGCAAAGATAAGGTTAGTCTTCGCACCTGATGACGAGAAGTTCCACAAGAGCACATTGTACAATTGCAGCTTCTGGTCCCAGCTTGCCAGTCCGTGAACCGTTTCGCTGCTCGAAGTCAGCCGCAAACGTTCGCCGGTAAGGCGCGACAGCAGTTTGAAAGTGAAATACGTCGGCCGCACGGTGTCCTGGTAATCGAACAAGCCGTCATATTGGGGCCCGCGATTCCACCACTTGTACATGAAGGCCGTTCCGCCCGGCGACATGAATTTGGCAAATGTCTCGAACGAAACGTGATAGTCCCGGATATGGTAGTAGCACGAATAATCAAGTCCGGCTTCCTTCATCCGCCAAACGACCTCTGCAACAAAGCAAGGCTGAAAGCGGGGATCCGTTGGAGGATTCGACAGGTCCATATTCCATTCGTTGAGCATGGTCTCCACATTCGTGTCCGGGTGCTTCTTCAGCAGTTCCTTGACGTAGTCGATAGTTCCGCGAATCTGCTGCGGACTGCTGCTGTAGATATGCCACGAAACGAAGTGCAGCGGCACTTTCTGCTTCTCACAGAACTCCAGCAGGGCCGGCAGAATGGGTGAACGGACATTGGCCAGGGCCGGCCCTCCGACGCGTGAATCAGGATCCGCCCGCAGTATGGCTTCTACCGTGTGCCTGTAATAGCGCACGTAGCTTTCGGGCTTGAAGCGAGAGGGGCACCCGCCACTTTCGCCGATGTCCGGCTCGTTGGCGACCTCCCAATACCGAATTCCCGCATTCTTCTCCTTGTAGTGCCGGACGAGATTGAATATCAGTTTCTCCCAGTGGTCATAATCGTTCGGCTCTACGATGTCCTGGTCGATTTTGGGGAAAAGCACACGCGGCTTGAAACAGATACACATAAGCGGCTCCGCACCGGCCTTGAGGATCGTATCAACCGAGCGATCCAACGCGTCGAAGTGATAGCGGTCTGGTTCAGGCAGCAGGTCAAAGTACTCCTGGATGAACAGGCGAATCATGCTCGGCCGCAACGCACGAATCTCCGCGATGCGGCTGTCCCACATAGGCTCGGCAGAAAGCCCTCCCTGGCCGAGCGCCATACGGTCAATCTCCATTGCTCCCAGGCGATC
>CAYGZM010000184.1:0-6526 GCA_964354365.1 uncultured Pirellulales bacterium | reverse complement strand
TCCTGCAGATTCTTGGCCGACGGCGCCAGCCGGGCTGCTTCAAAAATCTGGTCGAGTTTTTCCGGTTCTATGGCTTTATCCTGATACGCCCTGCAGGAGTATCTACTGCGAATGGCTTCAAGCACCGTCATATCACACCTCGATTCTTCCGGCGATTATAGCTCAAATTTGCGTGGAACTAACTAAATCGGCCACGCCCGCGCAACAATATATGGTAACTGGGCTATTGACGCAAGGGTGAAAAAACTGTATCTTTACCAGCGAAAAAACGGGCGATTAGCTCAGTTGGCTAGAGCGCCTGCCTTACACGCCGAAAAGTGGCGATTTTGGAACTATTTGCAGGCAATAGACTTATGCGAATAGCGGTTTTCAGCAAAATAACGAAAGTGTCAGTAACAGTACAGTGGAGCTTACAACCAAAAGTCAGACGCCACTGACCTTTTACTGACCTTTTTTGAGAACTTCGGCAGTCGGGCGACGGTTTTGGGGCGCTCACCTCTTTCCGTCGCACCGGCTGTCCGAAAAAACGAGGTGAGCAAATGGCAAACACACCAACAGAAGACAAACAAACACAGATAGTCAACGCAGTTCATAGCGATATTCCCTTCTTCCGGAAGCACTGGACGAAGTTCTGCCAGATGGTCGAGGACTACGGCGAGCATGTCAAGAATTGCATGAACGACCCGAAATTCAAGTACGACATAAAAGAACGGGACAGACTCAGTGAAAGACGTGACGAAATCTATGAAGATGGCGTAGAGCTTGTCCGCAGGATCGAGGAAGCAAGAACAGGGGGTGATGAAGAAGCGGTCAAACGCTACCGGCAAGCCAAAGAGCAGAAGGAACTGGAATATCAAGCGGCGCCATCTGAACTCGCGCCTCCTGAGCCGGGTTGCGTGCTCTACCATTGGGATGAACCATGCTTCCTAAAGAACCACATCGTCTGTGCTCCAAAAGACGACCTGTTCCGGCGATTCTGGATAAAGCCTGGACCCGTGAATCCGCTGCGTTGGTTTCGACAGCCCGCCGCTTATACCCAACCCCAAAATCTACAAGGAGAAGAACTCATTATTTACAGTTGTGCGTTGCTCTCTATGGCGCACGATATTTGGGAAGACCTCGGCCCAGGTGAGCCGCGTATCTTTTACTGTGAGCCGTATCAAGGCAAGCTCTTTCAGAGAGACAAGTTTTGCGAAGACCTCTGGTACACACCCGTAAAGGACTGGCCAAGTTCAGACCGTTTGGCGGAAGTGGAGCGCGCATGGGGCCGCGTGTTGCCAGTTATCGAGAAAGATGCCCATAAGCCATCAAAAACAGGGCTGAAGGACGAGCCGGACGACGGCGGGGACAAGAAGCCAAAACGCATATCGAAAGCTGAGACACCGCAACAAGAATACTCACTGCCGCTCACGATGAAAAAGTGGGCGTCTATCTTTGGGGTTTCCGAGAACGCGTTGCGCAAGTTGAGAGACGAGAAGAAATATCACTTTGTCAAAGTGAATGCGCGTGCGTGGAAGCTGCCGAAGGACGAGTTGCCCACCGAGTATCTTGAAAAGTACCGCCAGCACACTTCTCAGAGCCAGCCGAAAGCGCATTAGAGCGCATTAGAGCGCACGAGAGCACTTTAAGGCACATTCCTTTGATCACTTTCATTCCGGGCGTATCCTTAAGGGTATGTTCGACGATGAAAGTACATTCATATCGCTTAGCGCTTTGGCAAACCGTTTTGGCCTGCCCAGGAGTTACTTGAAACGACTTGCGGACGCAAAAAAAATTCCGTCCCTGAATGTGAATGGCCGCCGTCGGTTCAACGCTGCATCTGTCGAAAAGGCCCTTGCAGACTTGGCTGCTGACCGGCAGTACAAGCAGACTGTCTTGACCGGCGGGGGGCAGAGGTGACGGAGAAATTCTACAAGCTGCCTGTCTCAATCATCACCAACAGGCGCCTAAGGGCGGCGGACAAGATTATTTGGGCGGCGATGGCCGACAGGATAGGCGAAAACGGATTCTGTTGGCCGGGGGTTCGCCGTCTTGCGCAGGACACTTGCCTGGGTGTTTCGACCGTTCTGAGGTCAATTGAGCGGCTTGAGGCGGAGGGGCGGTTGAAGGTGGAGCGGAGAGGTAGTGGCAAGGCGAATCATTATCGTCTAACGACAGGAGAAAGCGCTGTCAAAATGAAAACGCCTGCAAAAGGCGAGCGCTGTCAAAATGACAACAGCGGCGCTGTCAAAATGAAAACGCAAGCGCTGTCAAAACGAAAGCATAACCAGAGAGACCCATTTAACCAGACCAAGAGTAAAGGTGCGCACACACGATTTATTCCACCGAGTGCGCTCGAAGTTGAACAGTATGCGCGTTCGATAGATTTCCCACTGGATGCAGAGAAGTTTGTTTCGCATTACGCTGCGAACGGCTGGATGCGGGGGAAAACCAAGATGCGCGACTGGCGCGCGGCGGTGCGGTATTGGAAGACTACGGAGAATACGAAAAATGAGTACGGAAGCGGGAAGATTAGAGACCACGCCGAGCCTGTCGGCGAGTTTATCCGGTAGTCGGTGCGAACGGTGCGGCTTCGGCCTGAAACACAAAGACCGTACCGGCCTGCGCGCGTGGTGCAAACGCTGTATTGACGTTTGGCAGCGGCGACAAGACCTGACGGACGAGAAGACGGAGCGTAACATACTGAACCTGGTCGGCTCGTTGTATCTGGATGCCAAATTCGACGACCTGGACGACCAAGTGCGGGAAAAGCTATTGAGCTTAGAGCCGGGCCGGGATGTCTTTATGTTCGGGCCTGTTGGGACGGGCAAGACTTATGCTATGGCGGCGCTGATCCGGCACTACATTTACGAGGGCTTTGAGGTCGAACGCATAAACTTTGACGATTTCTGCGTGCAGGTGCGCTCCACGATGTCCCCAGCGTCCAAAAAGACGGAGTGGGACTTGATAGAACCGCTCAAGGACGTGGACAGGCTCTTTATCGACGACTTAGGGCTGCGGGGGAAGCAAGAAACGGATTTTAGCTACGTTACCCTGTATTCGATTCTCAATAAGCGACAAGAACGCCGACTACCCACCTTCATTAGCTCCAACAAGGGTATTGAGCAGCTCGGGCAGAGCTTCGATGCGCGTGTAGCAAGTAGGCTTCGCACGGCGCTGATTATCGAAATGGCGGGCCGTGATAGGCGCAAAGATGTTGCAAGTGATGGAGAAATAGAGTCGGACTAAAACAGTCTCATAAATGCGTATGGACACGACGGTTACAGTAAGAACTGAGAAAACAGGCGATTTTGAGCCGGTGAGTAAAGGTGAAAAGGGTATTTGCCTGCGGTTGTGTTCGCACTGGGCGAATCGTGGTTCTGCTGGGGGGAATACGGCTTGCCGTTGCCTGTACGAAGCGCCAGACGCAGCAGGACAGCACAGGACGGGCGATGGTGACTTGATACGGCCTGAGAGCCGTGTTCTTGGCTGTGCTTGTCTGCAACAAAGCAGACGCCGCCGACATCGACCAGGCTTGAAAAGGAGGGAAGGCGGTGCTTGACCACGCGCAATATGGCTCGATTCCGTTCTTGCCAGACGGCAGACCTTGCCCGGCAGTGATGACTGCCGCCGAGCTTGCCGAGTTTTTGCGTCTGGACGGTGAACACCCTGAACGGTGTCTCAAATACTGGCGCGATATGGGCCTATTGCGTGGCGTTCGTCTGGGCAAGACGTTGCGTTATCGCTTATGTGATGTCGAGGATTTTCTTGCCCGGAAAGTGGCGGAAAAAGACGGCGTCGGCCTGAGTAGCAGGCGCTCTTTGTGCTGAGAATGTGTGATTATGAACGAATAGCAACGATTTATGACAGGGCCGAGACTGAAAAGGTCAGTCAAAAGGTCAGTCCGGCCAGATTGGAGAACCAAAAATGACTAAGAGAACATTGGAGTTGAATCTACAAGACGGCGCACTAAGCCCGAAACGAAAGCGGTTTTGTGAGGAATACGTTGTTGACCACAATGCCACACAAGCGGCAATGCGTGCAGGATACAGCAAGAAAACCGCATGTAGTCAAGGCGTGCGGTTGTTAAGTTTTGTTGAGGTGGCGGCGTACATCGCGGAATTAGAGGCAGAAACGGCGGGAAGGACAGGAGAGACGATTGAGCGGGTAGTTAGCGATATTCGGAAGCTGATAGATCGCTGTATGCAGGCAGAAGAGGTATTCGACAAACGTGGCAACCCGACCGGCCAATATCGCTTCGAGGCTCAGGCGGCCAGTAGGGGGTTAGACATGCTGATGAAACATATTGGAGCCTATCGAGCTGATAACGAGCAGTCAAGCGGTCAGAGCGTGGCTGATTTCTTTGCGATAATGTGTAACAAGCAGCGGGGCAAAAAAGACAATGAGAATTGACGATGTTATTCAGCAGAAGAACGAAGTCCGGGACTGCGATATTGTATCCTGTTCGCTTCACCCATACAGGCCATACAAGGGCCGTTCTGCGCGCCAGCGTGCCTCTGGTGAGGGGATTACGGAGCAAACGGCGTCTAATACCCCCGCAGTATCCCCCCAGCGTGTTCGCTCGTCTATGAGGCCCTATGAAAAACCCTAAAGCAAAAGAGAGTCTCTGCGGGTATCAAGTAGATTACTTCTTTGTCTTGAAGGAAAGGATGGCGGCAATAGTAACGGTTGTGACTATAGGAAGATATGTGACTATGAAAGGTTCTTGGGCGATTTCTTCATCCAATAAAAGTAGTATGAAGAAAATGATTACTCCCGCCCACATAATGATAAGTTGTTTTTTGTTCATACATAACAAGATACAGTATTTTGGTCGCGGTTGCAACCAGACAATGTTCACAAAATCACAAACCCTTGGGATTGAGCGGTTACGGCGAATGTCAGGGGGTGTCTGCATCGGGCACGCTTGTGTTCGTCGATCCTGGTGAAACGTGGAGCGAAAGTTTTTCGACTTTTCTGAGAAAATTCGGATTTTGTGCTTGCAATTGAAAAGAGGATAGACGATAATCTGAGCGTGAAAACATATAAGACATATCTGAAACTTATCACGGTCGGGGTAAGACTCTCGGTAACGAAGTCTGCGCCTTCTTATATGTGCGTCACAATACCCCGGCCACTTTTCTGTGAGGTGCAGATATGACCGACAAAGTTGGATTATACCGTTGCAAAAACGGTACAAAGACACAGTGGCGTTGCCGCTGGTTTGGCGATTACGCGCCGGGGAGCGGAAAGCAGAAGCGGTATAGCAAGACCTTTTCCCGCAAGCTGGACGCGGAGAAATTTCAGTCGGCGAAAGCGGCTGAGCTTCGGAGCGGCGCTCCGCGTGACGTATCGACAGAGACGTTGGGCGATTTCTGCAAATGGTGGTTGCAGTATCGGGCAAAAGGCCAGGGACTCCGGCCAGCGACAGTCGGCTTGTATGAAGGCACGATTGCCCGGCTGTGTCACTACTTCGGGGACACGACCCTCTTGCGGCAGATAACGGCACAAGCCGCCGAGATGTTCCTTGCCGAGCTTCGTCCAAAACAGGGTGACAAGGCTCTGAGCAGTTGGACTCGTTCTCAGATTTTGCGACAGTGCAAGACGCTTTTCGGTGACGCCGAGAGCAGGGACTTCATTGCCCGGAATCCCTTCAAGAAACTACGCGGGCCTAAAACATCGGTGACGGCTTGGTACTATCTTGACCGGGGCGAATACCGAAAGCTGCTGGACGCGACGCCTTCACTGAGAGAGCAGGCGCTTTATGCCTTGTGTTACACCGCCGGGCTGAGGCTGACTGAGACCGTTGCGCTCCGATGGGCAGACATAGACTTTGAGACCGGACAGGTCAGCGTTGTCAGATATGCCGGGACAGATACCTTGCCGCCGTTCGACATCAAGGACAACGAGAAAAGGACTATTCCCTTGCCGCAACAGACAATCGACCTGCTACTGAGGGTACAGGCCGAAGCGCCGGACAAAGTGCCTTACGCCCTAATGAGCAAGCGCCGATATGAGCGTGTCGTTGCCAAGTGGCAAGAGTGCCGGGCTGAGGGACGGGCCTGGTTCAACAGGGACTACGGCAACAACGTATTGACGCGGTTCAAGAGACGTATTCGCCGAGCCGGTATCAAGACGGGCGGCAAGACCTTGACGATTCACACGCTCCGCAAGTGCTGCTGTCAAAACTGGATTCAGGACGGCCAGCCGATAAACGTGGTCAAAATGCTTATGGGCCACAGCGACATCGGCACGACTGAACGGCATTACAGCCAGGTTACTGAGGCGCAAAGACAGCAGGTTGCCACTACTGCAACGGCACGACTGCAAACCCCGGCGGCGGAAGCTGGAGCGGACGCGACTGACCTTAAACTGACCTTTTCGCCCGATTTTGCTTGCCAAGAGACGGGGGAGAGACAATAATGAGAAACAGAAACACCGACAACACAACGATTTATGAAAGTGGGGGCGATTAGCTCAGTTGGCTAGAGCGCCTGCCTTACACGCAGGAAGTCACAGGTTCAAGTCCTGTATCGCCCACTAATGC
>CAYGZM010000183.1:0-6554 GCA_964354365.1 uncultured Pirellulales bacterium | reverse complement strand
GCCCCATACGGCTCGGAGGCCCCGTCTTCGGCAAGTTTGACGGCCCCGATGCCTGGGCAAAAGCCGTCAAAGACCTCGGCTATAGTGCCGCCTACTGCCCCGTTGGCGCAGCCGAAAAGGATGACATCGTCAAGGCTTACGCCGATGCAGCCAAAAAGGCCGAAATTATCATTGCCGAGGTCGGTGCGTGGAGCAACCCGATCAGCCCCGACGAAAAAGAACGCACCGACGCCCAGGCAAAATGCCGCCAGCAGTTGGCCCTCGCCGACCGAATCGGCGCAAGGTGCTGTGTCAATATCGCCGGCTCAAGGGGAAAGCTCTGGGATGGGCCCTCACCAAGCAACCTCACAAAAGAAACTTTCGACATCATCGTTGAGACGACCAGGGCCATCATTGACGACGTCAAGCCGACCCGCACCTATTTCACGCTCGAAACTATGCCGTGGGCCTATCCCGACTCGCCCGACTCATACCTGCAACTGCTAAAAGCCATCGACCGCAAACGCTTCGCCGTTCATCTTGACCCCGTGAACCTCGTTTGCAGTCCCCAGCGCTATTTCGCCAGTGGACAGCTCATCCGCGAGTGCTTCGAAAAGCTCGGCCCCTACATCAAAAGCTGCCACGCCAAGGACATCATCCTCCAGGAGAAACTCACGACCCATCTCGACGAGATTCGCCCCGGGTTAGGCGGGTTGGACTACGCCGTGTTTCTAACGGAATTGAGCAAGCTGCCCGATACTCCGCTCATGCTCGAACACCTATCCAACGCGGAAGAATACCGCTTGGCCGCAGAGTATATTCGCTCGGTGGCAAAAAAGGCAGGTGTTCCCCTCGTTTGAAAGCCGTGCTGGTGTTGCTCGGCAATGCGACAAGGCTGGACAGCAACCGTCAATTGGAGGCTATCATCGTTTGAGGATGTGCGCCGTACTGCCTGACCTGGTGCTCATAGAGGTGATTGTTCTTCTCAATCAGCCTCGCTATCAGCCCGATTTGGTTGAGCAGTATTTCAATCAGGTCGATATTTATCAATGTCGATTCGGGGCTGTACTGCGGCAGAATAATAACCACGTATCCATAGTTGTTCTGCTCCGTAGCTAATTGCGACGCGATAACACTGTAATCGTCCACCTGGCTGACGACCGGCTCGGCGCCGTCGTCAATCTTGTCGCAAAGCTCCTTAAGGAACTCCTCCGCGAGGTTCAATTTCGAGAACCGCTCCGAATCGCTCGGCCAGAGGCGCCCCTCCCTGTCCATAATAACCATGATCGGCCCCTGCTCAGGCAGAACGTCGAAAAGCTGCCCGGCAATCTGCTCATTGACCATACAGTTCTTTGAGAACAGCGGGTTATATATATCCATTCGACCGGCTCCTTGCTTGGCTTTTGCGATAGCGCTGCCACAAGGAGCTTCGGTCGAATCGGACGCCGACTTTCCAAGCTGAGGCATTTCGCCCAAATTCAGGCCCCAAAAGCCTCGTTGACGGCCTCAAAGGAGGGTTTATCGGACCCAAATCGACCCCCTCCGCTCGATGCACATATCTCTATAATCAGAGCATAGACTTCAGCGCGGACATCGGAAACCTCCGGCCGGGGCAATCTGCGCCGCGCGCGCCCGGGGCGCCGTTGTGACCGTGGATGCGGCTGCACGATATGATTACAGATCACCCCTGTTCCCGCCGAACACCATCCGTTACCGGCGGTCTTTCCCTGTACCTTACCATCCGCACGCGGTTGCCCTTCTCATTGTATTCAACCGCGTCCATATACGCGCGCATAAGCAACAGCCCCCTCCCGTTCGGCTTGTAAAGATTCTCGCCACATCTCGGGTCCGGCACGGCCTCCGGATCAAAACCCTCCCCCTCGTCTGTCACTGATATCTCGAACTTCTCCGGATCCACCAAATACTCAATCTTCACCTCTTTGTCTGGATCCATCTGATTGCCGTGTCGCACCGCGTTGATAAAAGCCTCCTGAAGCGCAAGGTGCACCGCGAAAACATCCTCCTTGCCAAAACCACCATCCTCAAGAATGGACATTATAAGATGGCATACGCCCTCACTCGCAAGCAGCGTGCTCGCGACAGCCATTGAGCAGGTGATTGGTGCTTTTGACGCCATAACCTACAACTTCTTGCCCCCCATCCGAACAAGCCAACACCGACCGAGATCACCCGCCCACGAATCGCAGAATGAGCAACCGGTTATCGGTCGATCCTTATCTTTTACGAGCGGAACGAGGGGCCTCCCGCAGGATTCGCCCCACGCTAATCCCTGATAGCACTTTCAACGTCCTTGTATATATCGAAGGTTTTCGTCAGACGCGTTATCCTAAAAACCTCGTAAATCTTGGGGTCTATGCTGCAGAGTCTCAGTCGGCCGTCCTGCTCATACACCCTTTTGCTGATTCTTATCAGAAGTCCCAGAACGGCAGAGGACAAGAACCGGACATTACCAAAATCCAGGATCAGATTTATCCCCTTGGACTGCTCAATGACCGACATAATCGTCTCCTGGAGCGCCCGGATATCCATCTCCTCAAGGATCTTTTCATCGACGAAACTCACTACCGTTGCGTTTTCAGCGTACTCTACGCTTATTCTTGGCTTCATATCAGCCATGTCTGTCTCCTGACCAAAACACTAAATTGCACGGAAATCCTATGTCCCAACAGTTCCAATGTCAAGCTTTTTGGCCCGGCGCGGCAAATTTTTGGATTTTTCCCCCGCTTTCCCACAAAAACCCTGACAATCACAAATTCTGCAAAATACACAAATTTGACGCTTTTCAGACAGAAAAGTCCTTGCATTTCCCACCACATAACGGATAATTAGCCGACTGTGCTCGTGTGCGTTTTCTACTCGGATGTCTCTTCACACACGCACTCGAATATGATGTGTTATGAAACTTTTAGGGTTTATACGTTTCTAAGGAGTTCAAAATGAAAATTGGCAGATCAACAGGATACGCACTGCTGGCCACCTGTTACATTGCTGAGCACAGCAACGAGAAAATTATCTTATCACAAACCATCTCCAGGGAGTATGACATACCCCTCGAATACCTGCTCAAGATTCTTCAGCAGTTGGTCAGAGGCAACATCCTCCACAGTAAGAGAGGCCCTCGCGGCGGCTTTTCACTCGCCAGGCCGCCAAAGAAAATCACCATGCTCCAGATCATCGAAGCCGCTGATGGACCTATGGTCAGCCACATGAGCCTCGCCGAACACACACGCCGCGCAAAATTCAGCATTCGAGCCGACAAAGTCTTCGACAAAGCGCTCACCCAGGCACGCGCCGTCTTCCAGAAAGTAAAGCTCTCTGACCTCATATAGTGAAAACAGTCAATAGTACAGGATCGTGACCTCGCAGCCGCCAAAGGGCGCCTGTAACCTGTGCACTTATGATTCGAGCACTCGGCAAATGCACATTAGCGAATTTCAGCAGCTAATCTCCCAAAAATACGAAAAGCGGGACCGCCAAAGAGGCGTCCCCGCTACGTTTATGTGGTTCATCGAGGAGATCGGCGAGCTCTCCACCGCCCTGGTCTCCAAAGACCGGAAAGCCGCCGAGGAAGAATTTGCCGACGTCTTCGCCTGGCTATGCACGCTGGCCAACATAAGCGACGTCGATCTCGAAAAGACCTGCGCCAAGTACACCGGCAACGACGTCAAAGGCTTCAAATAAAGAAGCACGAACAGCTCAAAGGTTCTTGCCCTGCTGCCTTCTCTTATCCTTCTGCCTGAGTGTGCGCACCATTGAAAACAGAAACAACAGCAGAATAACAGACCAACTGACGACCAGAAATACCCATCCCTCAGACCGCATCCTGTGTCCTCCGCATATCCTTGTTTCTCCAGCTCCGCCAAACCAGAAACACCAAAAGCACAAAAAGCGCAACCAGCGCCAGCCGCGTCCCAATAACGTACCGGACATTCTCAGCAGGAACGTTTTTCAGCAGTATCGTAGGCATCCATTCCTGCCAGAACCAGAAGCCGAGGATGAAAAACAAAAAAGCCGGCGTGACATACTTGATTATGAGCCGATAAACCGAAGGTATCCTTATATCCGAGCCGACGTGCATCTCCCTCCACGCATCCTCCATCCCAAAAACCCACCCGAACAGAATTGTTTCAATCGCCGCAAACACCACTACGCAAAACGTCCCGCCCCAGAAATCCAGCTCGTCCACCACGCCGTTGCCCAGCAGAAATATGACCGGCTGGGCCAGCACAAACGTCGCCACCGCGAAGATTAAACTCGCCTTACGCCGCGAAAGATTGAATTCATCCTCCAGAAAAACCAGGGCAGGCAAGGCCAGTGAAATGGAGCTGGTCAGTCCCGCAATGAAGAGAAGCATAAACCACATAAAGCCGAAGATCCCGCCGAAAGCCATCTTTTGCAGAACGAGCGGCATCGTTACAAAGCCGAGATTGAACGCCCCGCCTTCTGCAATCGCGCTGACGCTGGCCGGACCACAAAAAGCCACTGCCGCAGGGATAACAATGCTGCCGCCCAAAATCACCTCTGCCACCTCATTGGTGGCTGACGCCGTCAGACCCGATAACGCTACATCGTCGTTCTTGGTCAGGTAACTGGCGTAGGTGAGAATGACGCCAAAACCGCAACTCAGCGTGAAAAATATCTGCCCGGTTGCCGCCAGCCAGACCTTTGCGCTCTTCAGCGCCCCCCAATCCGGATTCCACAGAAATCCGAGACCGTTTACCACATTGTAATCAGGCTTGGCCGGGTCGGGAGTGCCAAGGCTCAGCACTTTGACCACAAGCACAACAGCAAATATGAAAAGAATCGGCAGGCCGTACTTGCATACCCGCTCAATCCCTCTGCTGACGCCGAGATAAATCACAAATATGTTAAGCAAGAAGGTGATCAGAAAGAATACGTAACTCGGCCCAATACTTCCAAAGAAAGCGTTCTCCGCCACACCCTGATAGCCCTGCAGGAAGGCCGTCATACTCTGCTCGCTGTTGCAGCCGTTGTACTTGCCTGTCAGACTGAAGAGGCTGTAGCCGAGAAGCCACGACTCAATGTAGGTATAATATACGAAGATGACCAGAGGCCCAAAAATCCCAATCACACCGAAGTACTTTATGAACCGGTTCTTGTTCCAGATGCTGTGAAACATTCCCGGCGCGGTGCTGTGCCCGAACCCGCCTCCGAACCTGCCGATTGTCCACTCAATCCACATCAGCGGAATCCCCAGCAGAAAGAGGGCCGCGAAATAGGGAATCATAAATGCCCCCCCGCCGTTGCGAGCCGCCTGCACAGGGAACCTCAGGAAGTTGCCCAAGCCAATAGCGCTGCCGGCCACCGCCAATATCACTCCGAGTTTGCTGCCCCACTTCTCTCTGGCCATATTCTCTCTACTCGGCCTTTGCCTCATCCTCGCTATCGCTTTCGATCCCAAGCGCCGCCAGTGCATCTCGCTCGATGACGCCGAGAATCTCACTGCGCGGGACGCTCGGCAGATTAGTATCCGCCAGAAGCATATTAAACCCGAGCAGTGTCTCTATGCACTGCCCCGCTGTGCTCAGCGGAAAGCCGCTGCCAAACAGCAGTTTATCCATAACACCCTGCTCGCTGGCCGCCACGACCATGTTGTAAGTCTGCCACACGCACCTCGGCCGCACCGTCAAATCCGCATACACGTTCTCATGCTTGGCAACAAGCGCCAATGTCTGCTCCACAAACGGCGAACCCATTCCCCCCACGACAATCTTCAACTCGCCGAACGCCCTGGCCACCTCATCTAAAAGGTACGGCTGCGCATACTCCAAAATCGCATCACGCTGTGGGACCGGATACCCATTATGAAAGAAAACGGGCAGCTTGAGCTCCAGCGCTGATTCGTAGAATCGCATCGCCCTGCTGTTCGCCGGATGAAATCCGCACGCAGGACAATACAGAACACATCCCTTGAGCCCCAGCTTCTCTTTGATTGGCCTCAGATTGCTCACGCTTACCTTGTCTTCCGTCGGGTCAACAACCGCAAAACCAACCATTTTCGACTTATGCCTGCCGACATAATCGGCCAATTTCTTGTTGGTCTCATCGCTGGGCCCCTCAGCCCCGGCAAGCACAATGCAGACATCCACCGGCTCCGCCGCTGCCAGATGCTCCGACCTGCCAACCTCGTCCGTCGCGAAATTTATATGTGTATGACAGTCAACTATCATCCCACGGGCCCTCAATAGTAATTATTGAGCCGGCAAAAATCCCGATTATTCGAGAACCGGTAATCAATAAACAATCCCCCTGCGCGCGTCAAGAACAAATATTCGCCGCCTGTCCACCAATTTCGCCTTTCAAACGCCCCCTGCGCCCTGCGTGGGCCCAACGCACGCTCCCACGGCTCCGTCACCCCTTACCTCCCCCCAACTTTTAGCGGCGCCGGGCGCGACCGCAATGCCCCGACTATGGCGCGCTAACTGCTTTTCTCCTCCCGCGTCTCGGCGTCCTCGGGGCTTTTGCATCCGGATAGGTTGCCGTCGCCCACAAATCACGCCACACGCGCATGTGGTCCGAGGCCAAAGCCGCAA
>CAYGZM010000182.1:0-6554 GCA_964354365.1 uncultured Pirellulales bacterium | reverse complement strand
TCGCCCCGCCGACACCGCCGCTCGCACGGATGATCGCACACCCGCCCACAGACCGAGACAAACGGATTCCGCCTGCGGATAATGTTCGCCGCCTCGCTCAGCCTGCCCTCGGCGGCCAAGGCAAGATACTCCGGCACGTTCACCCCGGCCGGGCAGCCGTGCTGGCACGGCGCGCGGACCAATCCCTCGCATACCGACGCCCGGCAGGTCTTCAGAACAATATGCTCTTCGTACTCCTCCCGAAAATGACGCAGCGTCGAGAGCACAGGATTGGGGGCCGTCTGCCCCAGGCCGCAAAGCGAAGCCTTCTTGATGTCCCGCCCCAGGCGTTCGAGCACGTTGAGGTCCTCGATCTCGCCCTCGCCGCGGCAAATTCTCTCAAGAATCGCCAGCATCTTCTTCGTGCCGACCCGGCACGGCGTGCACTTGCCGCATGACTCCGACTGAACGAATTGCAGGAAGTACCTGGCGACATCGACCATGCACGTATTCTCGTCCATCACGATAAGGCCGCCGGAACCCATTATCGCCCCTATCTGCTGGATGCTGTCGTAGTCGATCTCGGTGTCAAGATACGCCGCCGGTATGCACCCGCCCGAAGGCCCGCCCATCTGGGCCGCCTTGAACCTCCGGCCTTTGGGTATTCCGCCGCCGATGTCAAAAATGATTTCCCGAAGCGTCGCCCCCATCGGCACTTCCACAAGCCCGGTATTGCTGACCTTCCCTGCTAGCGCGAATATCTTCGTCCCTTTGCTCTTCTCCGTCCCGATGCTGCTGTACGACTCCGCGCCGTCTCTTAGAATAATCGGCACATTGCCGAACGTCTCAACGTTATTGATGTTCGTCGGCTTTCCCCGGTATCCGCTTTCAGCCGGGAACGGCGGACGCGACGTCGGCATGCCCCGTTTGCCTTCGAGCGATGCAATCAGGGCGGTCTCTTCCCCGCAGACAAATGCCCCGGCCCCCATCCGAACCTCAATATCGAAACTGAAATCCGCCCCGCCTATTTTCTCCCCCAATAGACCGAGCGACCTTGCCTGCTCGAGCGCTATATGCACATGTTCGACCGCAATCGGGTACTCTGCACGGACGTATATAAAGCCTCGGCTCGCGCCGATGGCGTACGCAGCGATGATCATACCCTCGATGACCCTGTGCGGGTCGCCTTCCAGCAGCGCCCTGTCCATAAACGCCCCGGGGTCGCCCTCATCGGCGTTGCAGATTAGATATTTCTCGTCGCCGGGCGATTTTCGAGCGAGACCCCATTTAACACCGGTTGGAAATCCCGCCCCGCCCCGGCCTCGAAGACCCGACCTGGTGACTTCGTCTATAATCCGCTGCGGCCCTTTTTCAGTGACCGCTTTAATTGCAGTGACATATCCGCCTCGTTCAATGGCGTCCTCGATGCGCTTCGGGTCAATCCGCCCGCAGTTTTCCAGCACCCGGCGCTTCTGCTTCTTGTAAAAATCTATCTGGTCAATACACGCCGCAGGCTTGCCGTTCTGCACTACTGCGAGCCGCTCGACGGCCCTGCCCTGCTGAATGGTCGTGGAGATTATCTCATCGACGTCCTCCGGCGTCACCCCGCCGTAGAGGTAGCGGTACGGCTCGATGAGCACGACCGGCGCCCGCGCGCACATCCCGATACAGCCCGTCTCGACCACGGCAACCTGCTTATCGAGCGAAGAGCTTTTGAGCTTCTCTCGAAATTCAGCCCCGACCTCCTGGGCGCCCAGCGCCCTGCAGCCGGTCATGCAGATTAGCACCCTTGCCTTGTAGCTCCGCTGTCTGCCCAGCAGCCGCTGCCGCAATTGCTCGATGTCACTTAGTGATTTGATCTTCTTATCGGCCATTACTATCAGCTATATCGCTCAAGTATGCTCTTGATTCTGCGGGTGTTCATGTGTCCGTAATAATCGTTGTTGATCATCATCGCCGGCGCCAGAAAGCACGTCCCAAGGCACGCGACCGTTTCGAAGGTAAATCGCATATCCTCGGTGGTCTGGCCCGGCTCGACGCCCAGCGTCTGCTTCACCGCCTTTATGATGTTGTGTCCGCCCTTCACGTGGCAGGCCGTCCCCCGGCAGCACCTTATTGTGTGCCGCCCGTGCGGCTCGAGATGGAATTGCTCGTAGAACATCGCAACGCCGAATATCCGGCTGGCTGGTATGCCCGTCCGCTCGCTGACCTCCATAAGTATCGGCCTGGGAAGATGCCCGTAGGCCTTTTGCACCTGTTGCAGAATCGGGACAAGACTGTCCGCCCCGGCATCCGGCATCGACGCGAGTATCTCGTCCAATGGTCCCAATTTCAAGCCAGCCTCTATGCCGACACTGTTACCCATTGACCTTCCTCAAAGCCGTTCAACGACCCGCTATTGTCAACTCAACGTCGGGGAATTGTAGCTGCGCCCTTCCCCACCCGCAACAACAAAACCACTCCCTCCGCAACGTCCCCGCCCATCTTCCCCGCCCGACAGTCATTGCGAGGAGCGCAGCGACGTGGCAATCTCAAAAAATCCCAAATCGAAAATCCACTCCCACCGCCTGCCCAACCACGCACCAAATCAAGGTAAATCATCAATTATCAATAGTCAATAATCACTTCTTCTCACCCCCCTTCCAAAGCCAGATTCCCCCGACTCCCCCGGTTAGCCCCGCCCTTGTCCTGAGCTTGTCGAAGGGACCCGTGGGCGGGGTCATATTTTGTAGCACGGGCTTCCAGCCCGTGTTCGTAGCATGGGCGTCCTCGCCCATGTTCCCCGCAGCACCCCGCCAATCTCCGCTTCACCATTCAAAATTCGATGTTCGATATTCGATATTCGACTTTCTCGTCGCCCCATTAGTCCGACCTGTCCAACTCGTCCAACCTGTCTGATTTGTCCCACCCCTCTCCATATCTTCTCACCCCCCACCCGAAGCCAGATTCATTTCATCCCCGGTCTGCCGCCCCGTTCACCGGCGTCTCTTCTGCCCGGACGACCACGAAGGCATTTCTCGGAGGCAACTTCGCCTCGGCATACGCCCAGAAGAATGTAATATCCACGGGGCAACTACCCTTGGCCTTGTCACCGTCCTTGACATGCAGTTTCTTCGATTCAATCGCCTTCTGAATCTCCTCGTCTCTCCACATCCTGATGTCAAGCTCGCCGAATCTTCTCTTTGTGATAACCTCATTTCTCACCCTTATTCCCCTCCACCCTCGCAGGTCAACTGCTACAACTCTTTCGCATTTAATCCTGTTGTCTCCTTTTGCATTTTCTGCTTCATCATCCTCTTCTTCTCCGATCCAGACAATCGGAAATTCCCGGTAGAACCCATCAAAACCAGCCGCGCGAACATCTTCCCTCCATGGCGCCACAAAATTCTTATCCCCGAATAACTCACTGCCGGGTGCTCGCTTGCCTGCAACAACCACAATTCCTTTCTCGCCGTCGCATCCCTTGTTCTCCAGCCACCCCGCCGCTTCATCCATCATCCCCGAGAGTCCACCCTCGACCCTCGACTCTCCCCCTTCCTGTCCTATCATTCTCTTGACCAGTTCCTTCTCCATCCGTCTTCCAATCGAGTGCCCGTACCGATCCCCCTCTGCTCCACTTATGCCATGCTTCCAATCAATCACGGCAATCTTTGGAAGCGTATAGCGCCATTCAGACTTTGCTTCCTCGTCAATCTCACACTCCCCACTTTTCAAACACATAGACAACACCGGAACCGCCCTTGAATATCGCTCCCAGAATTTCTGCTTCCACTCGTCCACTTTCTGTGGATCAAGCTTTGCCTCTGCAATTTGCCTTGCCTCTTCCGCATCGTCCAGTTCCTCGCACTTCTTTTTCCAATCTCGCAACTCACCGATCCAATGATCAAGCCCGTCACCCTTAAAGACCTCACTCACAATCTTCAAGTTCTCCTCGTTTATCCTACCTGCCATATCGGCAGTTGGTTCCGGCAGTTGTCCTCCCCTCTGAAGCGCCTTCGCCGCCAGGAATATGAACGCCAGCTCCATCTCTCGACTCCCCATCATACCCCAACCCGTCGAGCTCGAACTTCCCGTCAGAGGGTCTGTTCTTACTTGGCTGGGCGTAAAGAATATCCTCAAATACGAATCCAGCCTCGTAACAGGAAGAGGATTCCCAATATAGAATTTCACAAGCTCGCCAAGCTCTACCCTCACGTCGTGTGAATGCCGCTCACAGAATAATCTTTCAATCGCTTCCGTTGTCACACCGACTGCCTCTCCTTTCACCCGGCCGATCAAATACCCCGCAAGCACAAAATGCTGCGCAACCACATCTCCGCGATCAAACCCGATCCCTTCTCGACCAAATACAATCTCCCGCCCCGTATCGCATAACGGTTCGATCAGAATTACATCCTTCTCCTTCATAGCGATAAGCAGCCATTTGGTCAGACCCTCGTGCAAGACCACCCGCATCTTGTTCGCATCATCTGCGTCCCGCGATTCGCTATCTTCCAGCCATCCTCCCGCAAACTCATAGAAGCCCCCGAATTGTGCCCGCATCTCTCCTATCACCTTACCTTCATCCGCCGCATCCCGAATCACCTTGTACATCTCCGGAACTACCCATGTGAACAACTCCATCGTATGATAGTCACTGTCGCGGAGCATGCTCGTCGTTTCGTCCCAGATCGACGCACGTACCACACGCAACAATCTGTTTGCGTCTTCGATCCGATATTTCGCCTCGTTCTTTTGTCTCGCCAGTACTTCGCGCAAAGCCCGTAAGTACAACCTGACGAAGTCATATCCCCTCCGGACATACTCTCCATACGCGTCTCTGACGACTGGGTGGCGCCTTACGCTTCTTAGAACCGACAGAGGCCTGTTCACGGCATCAAGGTATGCTCTCAGTTGTATCGGATCCCCCTTCTCCACGGCCCTCTCTACCGCTGCGTTCAACTTACTGTCTTGGCTGTCCCAAAAATCGTCATCGTCCTCTACAAATTCCGCCTCTCTAAACCTCACAACTTGCCTTCCCCTATTAAGAACCGCCCCTTGAAGGCCTGGCCGTTTTCGCACTCTCTCGGCGCTAAGAATTCCGAGCAGCCTTTTCTCGCCTTCATACAAAGGCGAACTCAGCCACAACTCAGCATTATTCTCCTTGAGATACTTGTCCAATTGCGCAAGGCCTCCCAGATGGTAGTCTTTGTACTCATTCTCACCAGGATGCCCGCAACCCAGCTCGATCTCGACGTCGTCTTCTCCCTCACCCGAGTAAAGGCTCGACTTGAAATAATGCCCGTAGTACTGTGAAGGCGGATGAACAGCCCTTCCTTTACACCATTTATCAAGATAGTCCCTGTGCTGTGTCAGGAAAAGTTTTAGATAAGCTTCCTTCAGATAAGCACAGCACAAATTTCTCGCCGCGTACTGTGACACCACTCTCACCGATTCGCTGGGTGACGAGCATCGTATCGTCTCACGCACGACGAATGCAAGCATCGCGAGGCAATCAATGGCTGCGCCCAGCGACGCCGCACACAGCGCTCCCGTCACAACATTTGGAACCGATTCAATAGTAATTGAGAATCGCGCAACAGCTCCGGCGAGGACCGCAATAAGCGTCAGGCAGCAGAACAATGCCATCCTGCACGACAGGTTCAAGTACTCCACCGCGAAGCTGCCCGACTCACTCATCGACCGTGCAACAGCTACCAATGAGATGCCGAGCACGAATACAGGAACCGTAACCGTAAGAGCCAAATCCGCCCATGTACCCGCCCCCGACCTTGACACAAGCAACGAAAACAACGCACCTGCAATTCCATAGCCAACGATAATCGCGGTGAACAGCTTCCAATCGGGTCGGAATAAATCTATTTCACTACTCCAATACCCTCCTTTCGTTTCTCTGCAAGCTGATGGTTTGGCCGCATCCTCGTACTCGCGGATCTTCCCTCGCAGGTCTTTCAGGGCATCCCTAACTTCCGGCTCTTTCTCAACACAGGATGAAAGCCACTTAGCCATCAAGTTATCTCCCACACTCCCATACACCCGTCATCAGGCCTCCCTTTTCTGTGTAAATCAGTCTGAACCCGTATCTGGTCATTCTATCTCACCGCCACCAAAATACCCCAAATCCCCATTCCCCGTCAACTAAATTTTCCCGCCCCTCGCACGGCACGCACGCACCAAAGCGCCAACCCCACGCAAAACGCACGCGCACACCAAACCTCCGCCGCCATTTCCGCCCTCTGGGCCTAAAATTCAGCTTATCCGCAACCAAATACCCGCTTACCCCAAAACCTGATTTCATACTGCACTCCATAAGTATATACGCATACACTTATATGCTCTTATAGCCAAATCCGTATAATCTGCGAAATCCGCGAAATCCGTGGTTAAAATTTACTTGACACCCAACTTCCCATCCTGTATAATATACATCTAACAAATGGAGGATTCTTGATATGGAGTACGAACCTACAACTAAAATGCCCATCTCGACTCATCGGGAATCCCTCTTCTGGATTCTGTCTCTGTCTCCTGTCTCCTGTCTCCTGTCTCCTGTCTCCTGTCTCCTGTCTCCTGTC
>CAYGZM010000181.1:0-6588 GCA_964354365.1 uncultured Pirellulales bacterium | reverse complement strand
CCGGCTGGCGTAGTCGCCCCATTCGTAGCCGTAGGTTCTGCTGTTCGTCTGGAGCGGGGCGCCAGCGCCGACGCCGACGCCGCAGCCGCCTATCACTATTTGTCGGCCCGACTCATCAGTCTGTTCGTAGAGAGCGACAAAGTCAGGGAGATTGGCGCCGTGAAGCCTGGCCAACCGCAGATCGGCTGTGTCGCACACCCATACCTGGGTGACGGGGTATTTGACGCCATCGATCTCGACGAATGTTCCGATGCCGCCGAGCTGGTGCCGCGTGGTGAGGACGCAGTTGGGCGAGACGGCCACGCAGGAGGCGTTGTTGCCCCAGCGTCCGATTACATTTTTGGAGGGTCTGCCGGTCCAGGCGGCGAGATTCGGCTCGCCGTCCGGGTGCAGAACAAGGGCCTGAGCCGGGCGAGCGATGCTCAGTAGAAACACCGCTGCAACTGCAACGGTCAAAATCATAGGGTTCATAATAAGTAACTGCGCTCGTGGCAACCAGGCATTGAGTCGAAATCCATCCCCAAGCCCTTGGGGCTTGAGGCTGCCACCCAGGGGATGCGTCCCAGAAGCGCATTTACCTCCTCCAAGCGGTATTACGCTGCTCTTATGTGCTCTGCGGTTCATATCGACAGACCGAATCCGTGAAGAGATTCCGTGGCGACCCTCCTCCGGGCCACCCGTCCACCCGTTTGTAAGTTTCAGTGACCAATATCCACTATTATAGCAGATTCGGCGGGGCGGTTGTTGGGAAAAACAGGCGGCTTCAGCGGGCCTTGCGACTATCCTGCCTGAACCATTCGACGAATTTCGCCAGTCCGGCTTCGATAGTCGTCCGGGGGTTGTATCCAAGCTGCTCGACGGCCTTGGTTACGTCGGCGTAGGTGCGCTCGACGTCGCCCGGTTGAGCGGGAAGGAATTCTCTGACGGCCTTCTTGCCGAGGGCCTCTTCAATTTTGCGGACCAAGTCATTGACTGTTATCGGTCGTGACTCGCCGAGGTTGTAGATGTTGAAGCCGGCGCATTTTGCGATTGCAGCGACAACGCCGTCAATTATGTCATCAATATAGGTGAAGTCGCGCATCATTGTGCCGTCGCCGTAGATGGGGATGGGCTTGCCCTGTTTGATGAGGCGAGCGAATTTATGAATGGCCAGGTCTGGTCTTTGGCGGGGCCCATAGACAGTGAAGAAACGCAGGCAGGTTATATCTATGGCGTGCAGATGATGGTATGTGTGGCAGATGAGCTCGCCGGCCTTCTTGGTGGCGGCATAAGGAGAGATGGGAAAATCGACGTTGTCGTCCTCCGAGAAGGGGACTTTCTTGTTGTTGCCATAGATGCTTGAGCTCGATGCGAAAATGAATTTCTTGATGTTGTGCTTTGTGGCGGCCTCGAGCAGTACCATTGTGCCGTTGACGTTTACGTCGGCGTAAAGCAGCGGCTGGGCAATTGACGGGCGGACGCCGGCCTTGGCGGCCAGATGGGCGATTACTTCGACACCGTCAGCGACGGCCTTTCCCATAGCGTCAGCGTCGCGAATATCCGCCTCGACGAGGCGGAAGTTCTCGCGGTCGATGCAACGGCTGATATTTCTGCGTTTGATCCGAGGGTCATAGAAGTCGTCGAAGTTGTCAACTGCGATTACCGTGTGCCCATCGGCGAGAAGCCGCTCGGCCAAATGCGAGCCGATGAACCCTGCGGCGCCTGTTATCAATATTTTCATATTGCGTCTCCGGCGGATGTCCTACGTGTGACGGGCAGGCTCACCTTCCAACACTGTGATACTCGATACCTGCCTTTTTGACAAATTCCGGGTCATACAGGTTCCTGCCGTCAAAGATGACAGGTTTTTTGAGCCTTGCTGCAATGGCCTCGAAGTCGGGATTGCGGAATTCCTGCCAGTCGGTGAAGATTACAAGGGCATCAGCGCCGTCCAGTGCATCGTATCCGTTTGAGAAGATTTGGATTTTGCCGTCGAGGGCCGCCATTGCCGCCGAGGCCGCTTCAGGGTCATAAGCCTTGACCTTCATCCCGCAGTCGAGGAGCCTGCGGATACAGTACACTGCCGGCGACTCTCTGACGTCATCGGTTTTGGCCTTGAAGGCCAATCCCCATACGGCCAATGTGGTCTTGGCCCGACGGTCATTGAAATAATCCGTTATGCGGTTTGCGAATCTCTCCTGGGCGTCCGTATTGACTTGCTGAACGGACCTGGCGATCTTCATTTCCACGCCGTGCTGTGAACCGGTGTGGACTATTGCGCGGATGTCTTTTGGCAGGCAGCTGCCGCCGAAGCCGACGCCCGGGAATAGAAAGGCCGAGCCGATTCGCGAGTCGCTGCCGAGGCCCTGTCTGACCAGCTCGACGTCGGCGCCGAGCTTCTCGCACAGTGCGGCGATTTCGTTCATGAAGGAGATTCTTGTCGCCAGCATCATATTCGCGGCGTACTTTGTCAATTCCGCCGACGCCGGGTCCATATACAGCACGCGCCGGCTTTTTCGCATAAACGGATCGTACAATTGCTTCATTATCTGCCGGACGTCCGGGTTGGTCGTTCCGATGATTATCCTGTCGGGACTCATAAAATCGTCAACAGCGGCGCCTTCCTTGAGGAACTCGGGGTTGCTGACGTAATCGAAGGGCGTTTGGGTTTTCGATCTTATGATGTCCGTAATCCGCTGATGCGTGCCGACCGGTACGGTGCTCTTTGTTACGATGATTCGGTAGCCGGTGAGGTTTTCGGCGATCCGGCCCGCAACCGAGAGAATTGCGGACAGGTCGGGCGAGCCGTCCGGGGCTGAGGGGGTGCCGACGGCAAGGAAAATGACCAGCGAATTTTCGATGCCGTGTTTCAAATCGGTCGTGAAGTACAGCCGATTGAGGCGCTGGTTGTGGCTGACGATTTCAGCCAGCCCAGGTTCGTAAATGGGTATGATTCCGTTTTTCAAGCCGGCGATTCTGTCCGCATCCTTATCAACGCAGACCACATTGTTGCCGGCTTCAGCCAGGCAGGCTGCGGTCACCAATCCGACGTAGCCAACTCCAACAACACAAATCTTCATCTTGCAGTCTCCTATTGTTCATCGAGCAGCTCTATCATATCGAGATCTATCTCGACACTGGCTGCCTGGCCGAGCATGTCTATCTGCAGGAGCAGGCGGGTGGTATTTCTTACTTTGAGGACTATCCCTGTCAGATCGGCAAGAGGCCCGGCTATGATCCTGCATCGTTGGCCGGTCTTGATATACCTGTGCGGCGTCAGCGGCGCGCCGGCTCGCAGGGCGCGCTCAATCTGCACAAGCTCGTCGATCAGCGTCTGCTGGTCGTTCACCTCGATTAGACCGGCCACCCGGTTTGTTCGGAGCAGCTCAACGCGCTGGTTCTCATCGCCGCAGAAGAAGAGGTAGCCGCCAAAGAGCGGCAGGAGCGACCTGAGGGTTCTGCCGGTCTGGCGGCGAACCTTCCAGGTCATCGGCAGAAAGTAGCTGACGTTCCTCCGGACCAAATCGTGGGCCAAAGCCTTTTCATTTCTGCTTTTGGTATGAGCGACCCACCACCGCCCGACGAAATCACGAATCGACTCAGCGCCTGGCGGAATTATCGGTGGATTTTCACTTGTTTTGAGCAAACCGGCTCTCCTGCATTGGTCAATCAGATGCGTAAAACTTGAGTATCGTTTTGCCGACGTATTCAATCTGTTCCGGCGTCAGCTCGGGGTAAATGGGCAGCGACAGGACTTCATCGCAGAGCTTCTCGGCTACGGGCAGGTCGCCTTCCTTGTAGCCGAGGTCTCTAAAGCAGTCCTGCAGGTGCAGCGGCTTTGGATAGAATATTGCGGAGCTGATGTTGTTCTCGGCCAGGAATTTCTGCAGCCGGTCTCTATGGGGGGCAGTGATCGTGTACTGGTGGTAAATGGAGAAGTTGTTTGACTCGATCCTGGGCGGCTTGACCGGCGAATCAGCGAGGATTCTATCGTACAGGGCGGCGTGCCGCCTGCGTTTCTCATTCCAGGGATCGAGGTATCTGAGCTTAACGCTCAGCACCGCAGCCTGAATGCTGTCGAGGCGGAAGTTGCCGCCGATCACCCTGTAGAAATACGTGGGCTTCTGGCCGTGGTTTCGCAGAATCGTGACTTTCTCGGCCATTTCGTCGCCGTTGGTGACTACCAGGCCGCCATCGCCGAATGCGCTGAGGTTTTTGGTCGGATAGAACGAGAAACATCCGTAGTCGCCGAAGCCGCCGGCCTTCGCGCCATCCTGGGCGGCGCCTATCGCCTGGGCGGCGTCTTCGATGACCCCTATGTTCCGGCGTCGGGCCATCTCCATTATAGGCTTCATTTGGGCCATCTGCCCGAACAAGTGCACCGGCAGAATAGCTTTTGTTCTCTTATTGATTTTCCGCCGGATGGCAGCTGGGTCGATATTGTAGGAGTCGGGGTCCACATCGACGAAGACGGGCTTTGCGCCGAGCCTGGCGATGCAGCCGGCGGTGGCGAAGAACGTGAAGGGGGAGGTTATGACTTCGTCGCCCGGCCCGACACCCAGCGCCATCAGGCTGACAAGCAGCGCATCGGTTCCGCTTGAAACGCCTATCGCGTGCTTGCAGCCGCAGTAGGCGGCAATCTCTTTTTCAAACGCCGAGACGGCCGGTCCGAGGGCAAAGGCCTGACTTTCGCAGACCTCGGCTATCGCCTGCATGATCTGGTCTCTGCACGTGTTGTACTGCGCCTTCAAATCCAGAAGTGGAATCTGCATCAGGACCTTTCACAAACCCTGCTGAGGCTGGGCTAAACAAAGTAATTTAGAGCCGGACAGCCGAATTGTCAAAAGAATACCATCGGACAGACGACTATTTTCCCTTGACAATTGGGTGCGTGCAGCTTACTATACCAGAGGTTTTTGTAGTGCTGTGGCGAAGATGAAATCAGGAGCAAAAATGACGAAATCGCAATCGGCGGCACGCCACTGCAGGTGTGGTGAGTCTCGCTTGGCAAAGCGGGCCAACAGCTTTGGCGTTCTGTTTACGTGCATTGGCAGACGCGTTTCGCTGCTCAACAGCTTTCGTGAGGCTGCGCGGCAACTGCGGCTGAGCGTTTCGTTTCTCGGTACGGATACGAGGGAGCTGAGTCCGGCCCTGCAGTTGTGCGATATGGGCGTTCTGGTCAAGCCGACGACCCATCCGGGCTATGTCAGGCATCTGCTCTCGATCGTTGAGCGTCACGGGGTAAGGCTGCTGGTTCCGACCGTTGATTTGGACCTGAAGCTTCTGGCCCAAAACGAGCCTAAGTTCTCGGCATTGGGCTGCCGTGTCCTCGTCTCGAAGCCTGACGTTGTCGATCTCTGCCAGGACAAGAGAAAGACCTATCGTTTCCTGCTCAAAAAAGGCTTTGATAGTCCCGTCACTATGAGCGTTCGTTCGGCCTTGTCCGACAGGAGGCTGGGCTGGCCCCGCTTCCTCAAGCCGTGGGATGGGTATGCCAGCAGAGGCAACGCTGTGGTGAGAAATCGCAGCGAGCTGCAGCTCTATGCGAAGAAGATACCAAACGTCATCTGCCAGGAATATATCGAAGGCAGCGAACATACCTGTGATGCGTATGTGGACTTCGGCATGAAGATCCGCTGCGTTGTTCCGCGCAGACGGATCGAGGTGCGGGCGGGCGAAGTAAGTAAGGGGCAGGTTGTCAAGAATGCCCATATTATGAGCCAGGCCGCTCGGCTGGTCGAGGCGCTTGGGGCTGGGCCCGGCGTTATAACCCTGCAGTTGTTCCTTACACGCGACGACAAGGTCAAATTCATCGAGATAAATCCGCGATTTGGCGGCGGCGTCCCCCTGTCAATCAAGGCGGGGGCGAACTTCCCAAAGTGGATTTTACAGGAAGTGCTCGGCAAAAGGCCGGTCATCCGTTTTGACGGCTTCAAGGACAAGCTGATTATGCTCCGCTACGACGCCGAGGTCTGGCTGTAGCATATACCGCTGTGACAGGATTTATTTACAACATCCACGTCACAGGCGCCGGTGATGGCGAGATGATCAGCGGACGCGTCCTTGATACCAACTGTGATCCCATCGCCGGTGCGACCGTCTGCGCAGAAACAGATGGCCGGATTGTCGCCAACACGGAGACTGACAGCAAAGGAATATACGCCTTTGACTGCCTCCAATCCAATACCTACACGGTGGATGCGGCAGTGAGAGGGTATGGTTTCCACAGCCAGGAGGTAAGTGCCGGCATCTCCAGAGATTACTCTGCCGTCTGGGGGAATGTTTGGGGTATCGATTTTGTTGGCCTGCACGGGGACTTCGACTGTAGTGGCGTAGTGAACTTCAAGGATTTCTGAGCACTTGCTCAGCACTGGCGGCAAAACGAACCGTCGGATGACATTGCTCCACCGCCCGATGGCGATGGCATAGTGGATTGCAGAGACCTGGCTGCATTGGCCGCCTATTGGCTGGAAGATGGAAATCAATGACCGCTATCCTCCCATCATACCGCCTCGACTCGGGAAGGAGAGCGAAATGGGCGATACAGGACTCGAACACTCCCCACTGGCGCTATCAAAAAGCCCGATTTCGCAAGAGCTGTGTGCAAAA
>CAYGZM010000180.1:0-6704 GCA_964354365.1 uncultured Pirellulales bacterium | reverse complement strand
AAAACATTCTGCTCAAGAGGACTCCCGAAATCGCTACCGTCAATACACCCGTTGATTCAAGCAAAAGATCCATCGGACATTACCCCCCCCGTGACAACCTTTTCGTTGATAGCTACACAAAAAGTCCGACCGAAGTTGACGTATTCGCCTCTCTCGAGGCAGAAGGTCTGAAAGGTTGATCCGCTGGCACGACGCGCCACGCTCTCGGAACCGACTCTGGCGGCAGACTCACCACCCCCCAACGCGATACTGTGGTTGCCCCCCGCTATGAGAGAGACTGAATCTTCAACAGGAGGAACCCGAAGCGTTGCATACACAGATCCCCATCCTACAAGCAAGCCTGCAACAGCCGAAGTGCTAAATGCAAATGATAGCATTACTGCCGCCACAAGAATTGCTCGCCTTTTCATTTTCCTTCTCCTTTCAAGAAGCTGTCAACTCTTCCCGCACCCAATACGCAAATGCCATGTTCTTATGAAAGAAAGAACTGGCTCCTCCTATAGGGCGGAAAGCCTCCAGAGCTAATACTATTGTACAACTCGCTGGAGAATCTGTCTATCGTGGTAACTACCGGGTTTCGAAGAATATTTTCACAAGAAATGGCTGTCTTGGGCCAAAGATCTGGGCACAACCTTGCTTATCTTACCGCCAGGTCGTCGATACATTGACCCATTTCAATCTCCACAGTGGTTGTGTCAGGCTCGGAATCTTCGATGCCGTCGCTGACAATTAGCTCTATCGTGTGCTGCCCGATGGGAAGCTTGACTGTGGGACTCATGCCTTCTGCGCTGTATCCCCTACCAGGTATTCTCCATGTCCACCTGTAGGTCAAGTCATCTTCATAAGGGTCATCTGAAGACGAGCCATCGAGAATGACTTTGGCTATTCCTGCTGTTGTGGCAAGAACGCTCTGGTCTGGACCCGCGTGTGGCACACGCGGCTTGGTTGGAAAGAAGCAGATTTTCTTAAAATAAGGGGTTTTTAGCCCGCCAAGAGGGCCATACTCAAGCTGGGGGGTATCTAAAGTCAGGCCGAGTTTGGCCATTCCACGAGCGCGAGGCGGCGGTAAGAGGGGTTGTGGTAAATCTGAGAGATCTCAAAGAACAAGAGCGGTCCAGCGGGATTATCGGGCAATCAAAGATGGTAAGGCCACACTGCTATAAGGCTCTCCGCGCTGTCTGTCCCTTCTCAGTTCGGCGCCGGGGCCGCTGCCGGCGAAGAGGTCCCTTACCTGTGATTCGGCGAGGACATAGTTGTAAATTCGTACGTCGTCGATCAGCCCGTTCCATTCGCGAGAGGCTGGTGACTTGTAAGTGGAATTGGCGCCGATTTGGACGGGGGAGCTATCAGTGGTGGTCTGGGGTAAGCTGCGGTTTGAGATCTTGTGGCGGCCGTCAACGTACAGGGTTGAGGTGGTTGTGTCATACACGCACGCAACATGATGCCATCTCCCGTCGTTTACACCCCCGCTGACTATGGCGACAAATGGATCAACCGGCACGTCGAGACGGGTGCAGGCAAACTCGACGGTGTCTTTTTCGCCGTCACACTGGAGTCTCCAGCTCGAGTTGCCTTTTGTGATTATAGCCTGAGACTTCTTGTCAAATTCGTGCACTTTGAACCACGCTGAAATGGTCATGGGCCCGCTCATCTTGAATCTGACATCGTCGCCGCATTCGACCCAATCGCCGTCGCCGTCGAGTTTCAGCACCTTTCCACGGTCCGGATCATCGACTATTTGCGCATCACCTACGAGCTTGCCGTCAAGACCGTTGCCGGATGAATCGGCAGTTGTGCCATCCTTGGCCTCGTCGAGCTTCCACCATGCGATCATTTGATCGGGCAGAACGACCTGTTGATAGTAAGGCTCCTTCTTCTCATAAAGATCGAGGAGAGCTTGTGCAAAGGCTTTGACCCGGGGTTGCTCTTCAGGAGGCAATAAACCTATCGCCATCTTCTGCCATCTGATGGCTAAGCCGAAGTCACCGGCCCCGGCGTGGGCGGCCGCGAGGACCATGATGGTGCGGTAGTCTCGCCAATCCGCCACCTCACAGGCCTCGGCAGCATTCTCCACAACTTCCTTGTAATGTTCAATCGCTCGGGCATACTGTTTGCCCCTCAGAAAGGCATAGCCCCAAGCCATATCTCTGACAGCAATTTGCAGAGACTCTGTGACGTTGGGGTCGCCTTCCAGCGGTAATGACTGTAATTCGGCAAGCAGATCCGAAGTCTCCTGTAGTTCCCTATTCTCTATGTGTTCCCACACGACGCAGAGTTCTTTGTCGCCCCCGGCAAAAAGCTTGCCGACAAAACAGAGGTGTTTCACTACAGCCGGTTGCTTCATGACTTCAGCGGAAAGTGCCGGCCCGGGGGTCTCCTTTCGGACGGATGCCACGAGGGTGTCGAAAACGTACTTCATCGACCAGTATGCGAAAAACTCCTGAGCACCGGCGCCCAACTTCAGAATCCGGTCAAATGTGGCTTTGGCGCGGTCATAGTCGCCGATCGCTGTATGAGCACAGAAGGCGTGGAACAGGAAGAACTCCTTATCGGCGCCCAGTTCCAGACACTTCTCCGCGTCCAGTATAAGACGCGTGTACTCGGCGGCGGCGAGGAGGGTTTTGCAGCGCTCTTTGTGGAATTCGATGCTTGTTTTATCATTGGCCAAGGCATATTTGATGGCCAGGTCGTGGTCTTCAATCGCCTGCGCATATTTGTTGCGGTGGCGACGGGCGATTGCCCGCAGAGAGTATCCGCGGGGATCCCGAGGCCGCGATACGATCATGGCCATGGCATCGGCTTCCATGTCGGGGTATTGTCCCGAAACGTAGTATGCATTGGCTCGCATGGTAAGTGATTCGTAATGGCGGGGATCCAGAACGAGGGCCTTGCTTAAGTAATCCATTGATTCGGTTACAGTGGGGGCATCCAAGGCGCGGAGGTAGTATGAATCTGCGGTTTCATGTAAAAGTTCTGCGGCTTTGGAGCGATGTTCGTCCACCTTACGCTTTTGGGTCTCGTCGTCGAGCTCACTATCCATGTAAAGACGGGCCAGGAGCAGATGGGAGGCGCCCGCGATATTAGGTTCTTCATCGAGGAGGCCTTCGAGTTCGGTAATGGCGTCGTCGCTATTCATCGCTTCCGCCAGAATGTTGGCCCGGAGAAGACGTGCTTCCGGTCCGACATGGCCGCTGGTGAGAATTGTGCCAACCTGAGTCATCGCTTCGCTTAACTGGCGATTGTTGAATGCTTCTCGGGCCTTCGAGAGGATATCTGCATGCGCCAGCGCTCGGAATTCTCGCCACATCCGGACGCCGAAAACCGCGCCGAGTAACAGGACCAGCGTCAAGACTGCCGCAGTGACCCAGAGTATGGGCCTAAGCACGAGTTTTCTCCGGCGGTAGCTGAGACTTGGGGCGGCCGCACCGGGCTCATAACTACGATCGCCGTCCTTCACCACCGCCTTGATGGCTGTCAAATCCAGCTCGACGCGCCGTTCTTCGTTGGAGGTTCGGATATCCGCTCGACGCGATTTTGCCTTGCTCAGCTCGTTGATCTGATTCTGAAGTTCTTTCTCAGCCTCATGGTGGATAATCAGGTCCTGCTGCAACTGTTTGTCCTGCTCCTGCAGCTCATTCTCAAGCTCCTCCCACTCAGAAGTCTGATTCCTAAGCTGCTCCCTTACCTGGCTCAATTTCTCAGTTTGTCGATGAAGGTGTTCTCTTGCATTTTTCAATCCGCCAATCTGCTGCTGGAGCCGTTCCTTGGCGGCCTGTATCTGTTCACCATACTGCTCAGCAAACTCCAAATTACTGCAGTATTTCCTTGACCTATCCTCTATTTGCTGCCGCTGAGCACTCTGACTATCGAGCTGCTGCTTTACCTCGTTCAATTCCTCGGTCTGCTGCTGAAGGTGTTTATCGAGTTCCTGGAGTCTGGGCACTTCCTGCTGCAGTCGTTCGTTGGCTGCCTTCAACTCTGCGGTTCGGCCCTCGGAATCCTGTAGCTGCCGGCGGTACTGCCGCACCTGCTCTTTTACCTCATTCAATTCGTCAATCTGTCGCTGCAGTTGTTCCTCAGCCCGCCGGTGTTCAACGAGATTCTGTTGTAGCTGTTTTTTGACAACGTTCAACTGTTCGGCCTGCTGCCGGCTTACTGTAACATCAACAGCAAACGTGAGAAATCCAATGGTCTGGCCATCCTCATTCTTGACCGCAGTCATCTTAGTGTGCGTCGGGAATGTGGCTCCGTCCCTTCGTATGTGTTCTATCGGGCCGGACAGCAGACCTCTGTGTTTGGTTTCCTCCATGAATGGAAGCACATCAGCTCTCATTTGCTCGGCGCTGTGAAATTCGCTAATATGCTTGCCAACGGCTTCATTTACGCTCTCATACCCGTGCATCTCAGCCCAGGAGATATTGGCAAAACAGAGGATTCCGTCAAGGTCGATTGCAGCGATTCCTTCTGTAGCTTGTTCGGCAATAGTTGCCAAACGCTGCAACGTCTGTATGGCTCTATTGGGCTTGTCGATCAGATTATCCACTCAATCGATCCTCGAAAAAACACACTTGCCCGTATCATCATTAAGCTGCTGAAACCTCCGAGAGTTCGGCAGCCAAATCGGCACGATGCCGCAAAGCAGCAGGGCGCCCGGGCGGACACCAAATACGGAGGATGCAGAGCCTCTGCCGGAACGTTCGGAAGTGAGAATGACTCGCAAGATGACATCCGCCCAAGTTAGAGAGAAGAGCACAATTCCCACCACCGGCAACGCTACCGCAGAGCCGTGCTTCTTAGCTTGAAGCATTTCTCTTCTCATCCTTGCTTCCCTTCTCCGAAGCCCTAAACCTTCTCTGATTCCTTTATCACAGGTGCAATAAATCCTATCGTTTCCCGACTTCCTTGGGTCAGCCCCGGCCATTACCTCGGCCGAATCTCAGGCTCGCGCCGTCAGATCCAAAGACCGCCAGATCCTGGACTTATGCCCCTGATTGCCCTCCCGAAGTTTGGCTGTTGGTGATAGACTACCACCGCTCTTCCTTGAACGTGAAATCAGTTTACCATATCTGGTAAGGGCTGTCAACAAAAAAGCCCTCTAAGAAGCAGATTTTCTTGAAATAAGGGGTATTAGCCCGCTAAGACGGCCATACTCAAGCTGGGGGGTATCTAAAGTCAGGCCGAGTCTGTCGATTCTACGAGCGCGAATTGGCGGTCAGGCCCGACGGCCCCCTGGTAGTCTGTAGCACTTCATTTGCCGGGTTGCCATTGCGAGAGCCGCCGAAGGTGGCTCGTGGCAATCTCCTACTCTCGCGAGATTGAGATTGCTTCGTCGTCCCCAGGCCCTCCTCGCAATGACACTCTGCATTTTACCTGATACTGACCACTGGCGGGGGTTGATGCCTTTGGCTGCTTTGCCCGTGGGTGGATATTTCATATACTTTGATTGCCACGTAGAAGTTGTATCAGTCTGCATAAGAAGCACGTTTTCTGATTAGGCGGAAAACGTAGCCAGCCAACAAATCATTTTCCAAGAAGCGGCGTAGCGATACGGCAATTCTCTCTTAGGACAGTCGCTGCTCGCCGCCGGCAGACTCGTCCGCTGCGGCGGACAAGTTGGGAACGACCGTACCTTCATCTGTAGCAGCGACGGCTGCGCAGCTCAAGGCGTATGATATGAGACATCGCTCGGCCTGTTTTTCAGTCATAGCAATCGTTGTAATGTGCAGCTTGAGAGTTTGTGCCGCGCGTGAGGGCCGGATAGGCGCTGAGCCGCTATGGAGCGTGGCCCTGATTACGGATACTCAGACCCCGGACCGCGAGCTGACTACAGCTCTTATCGACAGTCTCAAGCAAGCCGGGCCGGAGATGGTCATCCATACGGGCGATACCGACTTCAAGTGGTCGAACGGATTCACCCTGGGCGCCGTGGCCGATTTGGTATGGAGCGAGCCGGGCGGGGTCGAGTTTCATCTGGCGCCGGGAAACCACGATTTGCGAGGCGGGGCGCTGAAGGCGCACCTGCGTAACGCCGCGACGCAAGGGACTTTCGGCATAGGAAAATACGCTGCACTGAACAACCAGAAATACTCTCAGGCCCGCCCGGCGGTATATATCACCAGTACGGCATTGCCGGCCTGGAATCCTGAAATCGCCAATCACCCGGCTTGGCAGGCCAAGACGAATGTAAAGTTCGCTGACTGGGGGGATTCTTCGGACTCCTGCCGTTACGTATTCAAGAGGGGCGGAATCCGCTTCATTGTATGCGATTGGTCCTATAGCAACGACCAGTACGAATGGCTCCGCAAACTCATTACACAGCCCGACGACAGCTCTGTTTCGATAGTGCTGCACCATGCGCACTTTATGAGCAAACTGACGCGATATTTCGAGGGTCTCGAAGGCCGGCACAACGTGAAACTGGTCCTGTCCGGGCACGACCATAGATACTGGCGCGAGAGCCGAGACGGGATCACGTACGTTACCGGTGCGGGCATCGCGCGCAGCAAACGTGACTGCGATGCTATGGTGCTGCAGGTGTATAAGGATCACCTGCGGTTAGACAGGTACATCATCCCCGACGGCTCGCGGCGGGCGATAGTCCATAAGCCCGAACCTATATGGACGTGCGAAGGGGAGTTCAGCGAATACCGCAGACCTGAGCTGCCCAAACGCAAACCTGCGTACGTCAACGATTCCGGCCTTGC
>CAYGZM010000179.1:0-6747 GCA_964354365.1 uncultured Pirellulales bacterium | reverse complement strand
AGGGTCTCGGCGGGGTTATAGACCGTATCGAAGACGGTCATATCTTTTGTCAGGCAGCCGTCGGGCAAAGGCGATTCGTCGATGTTCGGGTGCATACCGATACTCGTGCAGTTTATGACCAGCTTAGCATCCAAGTTCGGCAGGTCATCCAGGCCGGCAGACTCGCAGGCGAAATCCTCTGCGAGCCTCTGCGCCTTTTTGACCGTGCGGTTATAGATTCTGATTCTGGCGCGTGCGTCGGTCAGCCCCGCGATAATGGCCCTTGCGACGCCTCCTGCGCCGATGACCGCAACGGACAGGCCGCTCAGGTCGGCTCTGGCGATGCCCATACCGCCGGTAATCGCATCGAGTGCGCCGGCGTAATCGGTGTTGTATGCCTTTAGCCTGCCGTCGGTGGTGATTATCAGCGTGTTGACCGCTGCGATCTTCTCGGCGAGCGGTTCGGCTGCGCCTCGGCCGGCTTTTGTAAATGCCAGCGCGCTTTGCTTGTGCGGGATTGTGACGCTGAAGCCCCTGAAATGAAGCCATTTTCTCAGCAGGATATTGCGGAGGAATGTATCGAATTCATCCTGCCCGCCCTGGACGAGCAACGGCAGATATAATCTGTTCATATTCATCCGGGCGAAGCAGGCATTGTGAATAACGGGGCTGAGCGAATGGCCCACGGGGTCCGCAATCACGCCGAAAAGCTGTGTATCGGGGTCTATGGCATCGTAGCGGTAGAGGTCCTTTAGCTGCCGGACGGTGAGCTGGCCGGGGGCGGTGGCGGTTTGCTCGTCGATGCTCGCAAAAGTCACAAAACTGCCGAGCTTTTTCGCAAGTATTCTGCTGATCAGGCCGGCCTGGCCCATGCAGAAGACGATTCGCTCGCCGCTGGTTCTCTGCAGCGAATCCAATGCATCGAAGCAATCGTTGATATGATTCGCGGTGTAAACAAGCTTGGGAATCGCCGGCGGACAGACGGTCAGGATGTGGCGATGCAGCTCGGTGATATTGTCGAATTTGCCCTCAAAATTGTGGGCCGACAGAATCAGCCGACCTTTCGAACTCTGCGAGAGAGCGCGCCTTATTCGCTCCTGGTTCCGGGTATTCAAAAAGTTCTCATACTCAAAATCGACAAATTCGGCGCCGGCTTTTAGCGCATCGATGAGCACGTCCACCCGCAACTGTACAGGATGAGAAATGGCGCCGCCCTGCCGCTTGTCGCGGCAGGTCACGATTATCGGCGCCGGGCGAGCAGACGCACTCTTGACTCCGGCAACCAGCTTTCTGACCATATCGACGCTGAGGTTTTTGAGGTAATCGGCTCGCAATTCAAGCATCTCGGCGCCGGCGGCAAGGGCGCCGGTTATCTGGTCGGCTGCCTGGTCCGGATTCGGCGCTGATATGGGTACAGCCAAGTAAGTCATAGCAGCAACAGGATAGCGGCTACAGCCGGCAAAGCAAGGACAAAACGCGAAATAGTGCGTGTAAGTTCCTTATTTGGCGGCAGATACCCTTGACATCGGGAGCGGAAATGTGTATAATCATTGTGAAGTGGGTTGTTGAAAAGAGCCACGAGTCCTGGAGTGACTGTATGGCTTTGGTTTCGTCTTGAATCCCCGCCGGCCGTGCCGCGGGATTTGTTCATATCAACAGCTCCGCAAATGTCGGCTATTTTTATGAGTTCTGCAAAACTGCAGGTAATCAACAAACGATTTTTTCTTTTCTAAGTAGGCCTAACCTGCAATTTTGCAGAAGCCTTCTATTTTTCATTAAGGAGGACGAAATAAACCGCAGGAGCACAGTACTTGCAGGTATTCTGTCGCTGCTGTTCTACTGCAGCGACCTGTGTGCACGGTCGATAACAGCACACCAAGCCGAGAAGGCGGTTTCGGGCTGGCTCGGAACTGATGCGCGCCCCCTCCAGACAATCCTTGGGACGCGGTCCGAGAAGGTGCAGGCCTTCGCAGACGAGGCTGGCGAGGCGATTTACTACGTCGTCTATCTGAAGCCTTCGGGATTTGTGGTCGTCTCAGCGGACAACGAGGTCGAGCCGATAATCTGTTTTGCCGACGATGGCGTTTATGATCCGTCGCGCGAAAACCCACTTGGCGCATTGGTGAGCAGCGATCTGAAGGGCCGAATGGCAGCGGTTCGGGCCGAGCGGCGCCAACGAAATACAGCGCAAGGGGCGCCTGCCGGTCGGGCGAGACACAAGTGGAGCCGGCTTGTTGACCTCGGCGAATCAGGCAGCGGGGGAAGTGGCGAGCCAAGCCTTGGGGGTATAAGCGATGTCCGCGTTGCGCCGCTGCTGCAAAGCAAATGGTCCCAGCATGAAGTCTGCGAGGCCCCATTCCACAACTACTACACGCCCGGTAATTATCACACAGGGTGCGTGGCGACGGCTATGGCCCAGTTGATGCGCTACCATCAGCACCCCACCGAGCCAATCGGAGTGCTGGGCTTCTGGATCAAAAAGGACAGCAGCGATTGGTTTGGAGCATACACGCGCGGCGGCGACGGTAGCGGAGGCGCCTATGATTGGGGCCAAATGGCGCTCGTCCCGGACTGCTCTACAATCCCGACCGTGCGCAACGCCGTCGCGGGACTCTGCTACGACGCCGCTATTTCCATCAATACGCACTTCGCCAGCCTCTCATCTCAAGCCGACACGCTCAAGGCCAGAGACTCGCTGGTCAATACGTTCCAGTACGCAAAGGCGGTAAAGGGGTACAACTCCGGCAGCAACATAGGGGAAGGATTGATTGGAATGATCAATCCGAACCTCGATGCAAAGGACCCCGTTATCCTCGGAATCAACGGTTCGAGCGGTCACGCCGCCGTTTGCGACGGATACGGCTACAATTCATCAACGCTTTACCACCACCTGAACATGGGATGGAGCGGCACATACGACGCCTGGTATAATCTGCCCAATATCGATTCCGATCCGGCATACAGCTCAATCTACAAATGTGTATATAACATTCGCCGAGCGCCCGTCCGCAGCGGCGAGGTTATCAGCGGCCGGATTTATGATCCGAAAGGCCGGCCAATCGCCAAGCCCACTGTTTGTGCACAGTTCGGCGGCCAGGGCCCGGTAATTTACGCCGAATCGGATAGCAAGGGTATATATGCCTTCGACGACCTGAATTCGGCTGCCACTTATTTGATATATGTGCCCGCGAATGAATATGGATTTTCCGGCAGGACTGTCAAAACGGGCGCCTCCACCGACAATTCCGCCGTATCGGGGAACGTCTGGGGTGTTGACTTCTACGGTCAGCATCCATTCGGCTCACTCATAGCACACTGGAAGCTGGACGAGACAAGCGGGAGCCTGGCGGAGGATTCGGCAGGCATAAACGACGGAATACTCCAAGGCAGTATGAACTGGCAACCATCCGGCGGCATATTCGACGGGGCGCTCTTCTTCGACGGCAACGACTACCTTCAAATCCCAAATGAATCGAATTTCGATATGATCAATGAGATCGCAGTGGCGGCCTGGGTGAATATCGATGTCGTCGATAAGGATTGGCAAGCCATTATCGCCAAGGGCGATTCCGCCTGGAGGCTTTCCACCCTCAGAAGCGAAAGGAAATTTCACTTTTCCGTCACCGGCCCGCCCAATTACACGGCTGTTGACGGGAGCGTCAGCGCGCCAACGCACGAATGGCATCACGTCTGCGGGACGTACGACGGGGCAAATATCCGCCTCTACATAGACGGTATTGAGGACCCGGCCGGCCCGACTGCGTATAGCGGGGGCATAACGACCAACAACTTCGACGTGTTCATCGGTGATAATGCCGAGAAAACGGGCCGTTACTGGAAAGGCCTGATCGACGACGTCCGCATCTACAATTACGCACTGAGGCCGGGCGAGGTCGCCCAATTGATGTGCTACGAGCCGGCCGCGGGCGATGTCAACCACGACTGCGTCGTAAATATGGCGGACTTTGCGGTGCTGACGGCGGCGTGGCTCAGCAGGCCCGGCGATTCGCGGTGGAACGAGGACTGCGATATCGCCCCCCCCGCCGACAATGTGGTTGATATGCTGGACCTGAACGCCTTCCTCGGTAGCTGGCTGGCAGGTAACAGATAACGCGGCAATCGCAAATACGGAACTGCCGGCCTGGCTTCAAATGCCCTTTGTTGTTCTGTTATGCGGTCTTGAAGCGAGAATCGACCACACCCCAAAACAGCCTAAACTATTGCATTCGTTAAGCAAATAGGCTATTCTATTGGAGAATCACAACTTTCTGCGTAGTCCGGTGAGAGTGCTTATCGGTTAGTTAGTATCTGTTGCGGAAAGCCGAAACGGGTAATGTCACCCCTGCGAAAGCAGGGGTCTATGGCGAAAAAACTGGATTCCTGCTCCCCGATCAGAGTCGAGGACAAGTTTCGCAGGAACGACAAATGCTGTTTCCGCAAAAGGAAATAGTTGGAGATTGCGATGGCGGAACATAACGTCAACATCCCAGCCAAAGAGGCCGGAAGTTACAGGATTGTAATCGGCACAGGGATTCTGCCCTCATTGTGGCCGCGGATTGAGGCTGATTTCGGTCGATACAATAAGTTCGTGGTCACAGATGAAAATATAGTCTCTGCGGGCCATTTGGACAAACTCCTTGGGGGGATGGAAGTCGGCACTTTTGTAATCAGTCCGGCCGGCGAAACCTCGAAGAACATCAACACGGTCGTCTCAATAATCGAGACAATGGAGAAGGCCTATCTGGGCAGGGATACGCTTGTTGTCGCCCTGGGCGGCGGAACAGTGGGCGATATTGCCGGATTTGCGGCCTCTGTCTTCAAGAGAGGGGTTCCAGTGGTCCACGTGCCGACGACAACGGTTGCGCAGGCTGATTCTGCGGTCGGCGGGAAAACCGGCGTCGATTCGAGCCTGAGCAAGAACGCATTTGGGGCATTCTGGCACCCGGCAGCAGTCTATATCGACGTTGCTTCGCTGGCTACGCTGGACGAGAGGCAGTACCGGGCCGGGCTGGTCGAGTCTGTAAAGCACGCCATAATAGCAGATAGTGATTATTTTGACTTCCTTGAGGAGAACACCGATGCGATTATCAGGCGAAGAACCGAGGTGCTTGAGCAGATAGCTCATTTCAACTGCAAAATAAAGGGCGGTGTGGTCGAAAAGGACCCGAATGAGCGAAATCTGCGGCGAATCCTGAACTACGGGCATACTACCGGACATGCGATCGAAGCGGCGAGCGGATACAACGTGCTTCACGGGGAGGCAGTCGCCATAGGGATAATTGCAGCCGGCTTGATCGAAATTGAGATGGGATTATCCGAGCCGGGCAGGCTCGACAGAATCCGCCGAATTCTCGAAAAAATCGGGGTCCCGGTGAAATTGCCCGCGGATTTGGACGAAATTAACCTGATTGACCTGATAAAACGCGACAAGAAGGCTGTCAACAAATGGCCGAAATTCGTGCTAATTAGCCGCATTGGGCAGGTCTATTGCCGGGAGGGGCAATGGGCCGTTGACGTCGAGCGGCCAATAGTGGAAAAAGTGCTGCATGAGCTGCAGCGAATCTTGACTTAAGGCAGGAATATGTACAGAGAGCAAATCAAGGTGCTGGATTGCACAATCAGGGATGGGGGGCTTATAAACAATCACTATTTCACGGATGAGTTTGTCCGGGCTGTATATCAGGCCCTGTCGAAAAGCGGCGTCGATTATATGGAAATGGGTTACCGCAGCAGCCGGGAGCTGTACCCCCCTACCGACTTCGGGGCGTGGAAATACTGTGACGACGACAAGATAAGGGGGATTATTGAGAGCGCCGGGATTGAATCCAACCTCAAGATCAGCGTTATGGTCGATTCATACCGGGTGAAGGAACAGACCTTTGCCCCGGCTGATGAAAGTCCAATAGATATGATTCGGGCCGCGACGTACGTAAAGGAAATCGACAGCGCCATCGAATTGGTCAGGAAGTGCCACGACTTGGGTTATGAAACAACCGTCAACATAATGGCGATTTCCAAGGAAATAGAGCCGGACCTGGTCGAGGCCCTTGACCAGTTGGCCAAGACCCCGGTCGATGTGGTCTATGTTGTGGATAGCTTCGGGGCGCTCTACTGCGAGCAGATCGAGTATTTGGTCAAGCTGTACCGGCAGCATCTCCCGGGCAAGGAGATCGGGGTCCACTGCCACAACAATCAGCAGCTCGCCTACGCGAACACCATAGAGGGCATAATCCACAACGCCAACTACGTTGACGGCTCGCTCTTTGGTATCGGGCGGGGACCGGGCAACTGCTGTCTGGAGCTGCTGGTCGGTTTCCTGAAGAACCCGAAGTTCGACCTGACCCCAATCCTCAAGGTTATAGAGGACTATATGCTGCCAATGCGGGACGAGATCGAGTGGGGTTACATCATACCCTATATGGTCACCGGGATTCTGAACGAGCATCCGCGCTCGGCGATAGCTCTGCGAAAGACGGACTGCAAAGACAAATACGCTGAGTTCTACCAGGAAATGTGTCAATCGCCCGCGTAGCCTACCAATCCCAGCGGTGAACAGCCGGGTATCGGCCTTCGGGTCGCACATCAGATCACTGGCGGCCCGGCGGGGTATTATAGGCCCAAAGAGCCGCGATTGTGGGCTTTGGCCTTGACATTGGCTGGTCAATCATATAGAATCAAGTTACTCCTGTAAATGATCAGGCCGCGTACAGAAAGCCTCGTCTCCAGCCCTTGGAAGGCTTTTTGGAGTCAGTAACGCAATCTGTGACT
>CAYGZM010000178.1:0-6756 GCA_964354365.1 uncultured Pirellulales bacterium | reverse complement strand
TATCCAGTAGTGTGGCGGGTGAGTGGATTCCCGCTTTCGCGGGAATGACACACTGCGCTATATTGCTGTCGCACAGGCACTTATCGTCCCATTTTCTTGAAAACCGGTCAGTTTGAGATGGTTATTCTTGTGAATTTCAGCTTTCCGACTCGGACTATCATACCGGTTTTGGGGGTAATTTGAGCATTGGGGTCGGTTAGTTTCTCGCCGTCGATGGTTGCGCCGCCCTGCTTTATCATTCTTTTTGCCTCGCCGCCGGTTGAGACCAGTCCGCAGGCAAGAAGCAATTTGGCGGCCATAATCGGGGTGGGAGCAATGGCGATTTCGGGAATCTCAGCAGGGAGCTGTTTTTGGGCGAAGACTTTGTCGAATTCCGCGGCGGCGGCATCGGCGGCTGCGGTGCCGTAGAATTGGGTGACAACGGTTTTGCCGAGGAGGATCTTGGCCTCTTTGGGGTGGGTTTTGGCGGGGTCGGTCAGCTCGGCGATTTTGTCGGCGGGGATGCCGGTCAGCAGGGTGAAGTAATTCTCCATCATATCGTCGGAGATGCTCATAACCTTGCCGAACATATCGTTGGGCTGGTCTGTGACGCCGATGTAGTTGCCTTTGGACTTGCTCATTTTTTCTTTGCCGTCGAGGCCGACGAGGATCGGCACGGTGATGACGACCTGCGGGGGCTGGTCGTAGGCCTTCTGTATGTCGCGGCCGACGAGGTTGTTAAAGGTCTGGTCGGTGCCGCCAAGCTCTACGTCGCTTTTGACCATGACCGAATCGTAGCCCTGCATCAGGGGGTAGAGAAATTCGTGGGTATAGACGTCGATGTCGGCGGCGAGTCGTTTCTTGAAGGTATCTCGCTGGAGCATCTGGGCGACGGTCTTTTTGGCGGCAATCTGGATCAGCTCGATAAGGGTCAATTTGGCAAGCCATTCGCTGTTGTACCTGATTTCGAGTTTTTCTTTGGAGGTGTCGAGGATTTTGCCGGCCTGCTCGAAGTAGGTTTTTGCGTTTTGCTCGATTTGCTCAGGCGAGAGGATGGGCCTGGTAGTGTTCTGGCCGGATGGGTCGCCGATTCGGGCGGTGTAGTCGCCGATGATAAGGACGGCCTTGTGGCCGAGGTCCTGGAACTGGCGCATCTTGCGAAGGACGACGGTGTGGCCGAGGTGTATATCGGGGCTGGTGGGGTCCAGGCCGAGCTTTATACGCAACTGCCGGCCTTTCCTGGCGGCGTCGGTGAGCTTTTGGGCTAATTCGGCCTCGGTGAAGACCTCTACCGTGCCGCGTTTTAGTAACTCAATTTGTTGTGCGATATTGTCGGCCATAGACTTTTTCTCTGCAAATTAGGATTCTTTAAGGGCTGGATTATACCGAATTCGTGGACAATGGGCAAGGGATGGATGCGGGATGTCGTATCTCGTGAAGCGTGAAGCGTATCTCGGAGGTGGGAGTAGGGGTACGAGATTGGGTTTGATCCGGCCCGCCAGAGACGGATCTTCGACTTCGCCAGAGGCAACGGCGCGACAAGAATGGGTTTGTTTTGGCTTTGTTTTTTCTCGTTGGACGGAGTGGAATATTGGGGTAAATCCGTGTGGCATAAGAGGTTGCGTTGGTTTTGGCCTTTGGGGAATTGGGTTTGTTTTGCATAAACAGGGCTGGATACTTGATGCTGGATACTCGATTCTCGATGCTTTCCCGGTGTGGCGGGATTGGGTTTGTTTTGGCTTTGTTTTTTCTCGTTGGACGGAGCGGAATATTGGGGTAAGTCTTTGGGGTAAAAGGGGTTGTGGGGATTCTGTGGTTTTGGGAATTGGGTTTGTTTCCTTCGACTTCGCTCAGGACTCCCTTCGGTCGTTGCATAATTGACTTGTAACCACGAAGACACGAAGGGAAAGTAAAGATAGAGGAATCCGACGGGCGTTGGGATTAGGGGCTGATTCGGTGTGGTTTTTCCTTTGTTCTCCATATCAAAGCTCCTCTATTAGTTTGGTAAGTATTATACTATATCTGAAGTTGGATGTCAAGTGAATTCTTGATCGCGGATTTCGCTGATTTACGCTGGTTTTCTGAATAGGGGTCGGGGCCAGGCTATTTTGGCTGGATTTCCTGTTGACTGGATGGGAAATAGATGGTAATTTGGGAGTAGATGATGTGCCGGTGAGCAAGGCGCGCCCGCAGGGGACCTGAAGGCTTAGAGGCAGGCTCCGTGGGGCAGGCGTAGGATCTTATCTAATGTAGCTGAGGTTGTGAGTAGGATATTGACGGGAGGTTTTGGTGGCGAGAATTGGGAAAATGAACGCGACGCCTTTAATTGCGCCACATGATACAATTATGAAGGAGGTTTAGCATGTTTATGCAAGATATGGACCGTAAGAAATGGTGGTATCGTTGTGAAGTATGCGGTGCTGAGAGCGAAAAAAGGGACGACCACGCACCGGCCACTGGCCTAGAAGGCTGGCGTGTAGAAGGGTATGTTGATGTTCATGTATGCCCGTCATGCCAAGCTGCGGGTAAAACACCTAAATAGGTTCTTTCTTAAAAACGGCGATTGCCGATGAATTAGGCATAGAGGCACGGCTGTAGTTTTAGGGGGATTGAAGATAAGAGGGCGGTACGGAGAAGAACGCCAAAGGCGAGTAGAATCAAACGTGCCAGAAATCAGTAGAGCCATTTGAATGCACAAATAGCTGCTCTACATTAATTGAAGGAGTCATAAATGGAACCTCCACTTGTATCCCAATTTGCAAAGAAGACACCAAGGAAAGGTACGGGGCTTTACTACGACCCACTCTATGGGTACGTACCGCTTCCCGACTATTTGAGAGAAGCGATGGATTTGGATGTTTTTCAGCGACTTCAGGGGATAAAGCAGTTATCTACGGTTTATCTGACATTCCGTGGCGCAGTACATACTCGGTTTGACCATTGTGTTGGGACTGCGTACTTGGCGTCAATATTGTTCAATAAGGTGAGGGAGTTGGCTGGCAAATCCGATAATGATCCTCCTCAGGCAAATAAAATTCTTGAAGCCTCAATGTGTTTAGCAGCACTTCTTCATGATGTCGGGCATGGGCCGTTTGGTCATATCTTCGAGATGTATTGTAGAAGAGAAAAGAAGTTCAAGGATTGGACACACGAAAAGATGGCGAGGAAACTAATAACTGGGCAAGATGAATCGGGAAATGATCTCCAGGATCCATGGTTCACACAGATCAAAGCAGCTTTGCAGAAAACGAAAGAGGCATTTCGCAAAGAAGACTCTGATGCCGAGAATATCGCACTCTTGGATCCGGTAAACATTTACAATATTGCCTCCGGCAATCCACCTAGCCTGGGCTCGGATGCACTCAACAAGAAGTACTATTTCCTTAAAGACATTATTGCATCTTCTTATGGCTTGGACCGATTGGATTATTTGAAGAGAGATGCCTTTTTCTCAGGCGTCAATACTGGCAACATCGACATAGGGGAAATAATCAGTAATTTGACCCTTAAAAAGTATGAGGAGCAGTACAAATTGTTCCTGAAAATTGAGGGTGTCCCTGCACTTGAAACCTTGTTGCAAGCTAGGAACTTGGTTTACCGAAGGTTATACCATAACAGCGTACATAGAAGCGCACAGGAATTGATTATAAGGGGGCTTAGCGCCCTGGAATGTGACCCGGAAAAGGTATGCTTGCTAACCGACAATGAAATCTTGGGCCGTTTCTCTGAGACGCCGGGATTACCTTCCGAGATAAGTGAGAGAGTGAAATTCAGGGTTCTATTTGAAAAAATCCATCTCTGCACACATGTTCTCGTCAGGAATCAGAAGGCAGAATTGCAGAAATATAGGGAGATGGAAGGAAAATGGGTTGAGTTGAAAGGGCTCGAAAGCATGATTGGTAAAAGAGCCGGCATGGACAAGGACTCCGTGTTCTACGATATAGAAATCATACCCGCTGTGAAAAGCCAGGACTTCGAGAGCAAAATATTCTTTGACGAAATTGATGAACGGCCAAAAAGCCTCTTTGAGCTTGCTCCCCATTTGGAAATGATCTACGGGGGCGAAGTACATAAAGGATACAAAAGGTCAGATTACTTCAACGAATCAGTTTCGGATATAATTGTGTGTTTCCCCTACGACGCTATCAAGAAGGACGTCGAGGAGCTCCGTACCAAGAGCGGTACTAATTTGGACAGTGGTATTAATGATTTGTATGCAAAGAAATTGGAGCCCTTGGTGAAGGGGTTTTTTAGCGACATATTGAAGGCGACAGAATCGGAGGCAGATTTTTTTGAAAAGCATGAGCAGGATTTTTCTCGAATGAAAAAAGAGTGCGTTAAATACATCAGGGATAATCTTCTGTGTTGAAATTCAAGCCAGACCTCCTTGATTCGGGATACAACGAGAGCACTCTGGGGGGAAAAGATTAAGATCGTTTTTGACAGATAATGATTTGAATACGACGATCTTTTAGTTGGGGGTGGGGAAGCGTGGGTCGGGGGTACGGTTAGAAATCTTTGAATAGGCCGTGTACTGCCCCTGCAAGGGACCTGGCGGCTTATGGGTAGAGTCGATTCCGGATACCGAAGGAACGAGTTGTAGATTTCAGATTCGGGTGAAGTGTTAAGCGGCTTCACGGAGTAATCTGAATAGATGCCTTCCGCCGTCGGCGGACGCTCGGCATGACGGTGGGCGGAGTGCAGGAAATTGATTATTTACAATTGATGATTGATTATTGAGAGATTGCCGCGTCAGTTCGTTCCTCGCAATGACGAAGTCCACAACGTCAAGTGTTACGGGGTACTACCATCCTGGGTCGGGGCGGACGCGGGCCTTTAGGCCCTTTGAGCCTGTGATATAGACCGGGCTGGTTCCGAGGGGGATTGGGAGACTCGTGGTGCGGACTTCGACAACGGGGACGAACCTGCGCGTGCCGTAGATATCGTATATATTGAGTCCCTTTTCATTGTTGACGCGGATATAGGCATAGGGCTTGGTTGTCCAGGCTACGATTATATCCTGCTCGGCGGCTGGGTCGGTGAAGACAGCGGCATAGACATCGGGGCCGAAGGCATCGTTGCGAAGCCACTTCTTGCCTTCGAGCATCCGCGTCATAAAGGAGAACGCATAGTAGGAATACTTGGGGGCCAGGTCGTTGCGGAGGAGGCCGACCATATCCGCCTGGTCGAATTGCATAGTTCCTGTGTCCCTGAAAGTCCACCAAAACACTTTTTCGACCTTGCCCGATGCGATGGAAAGGACGTGGAACCGGACGACGAGGTCGGCCTGGCGGATTTCCGGGACGCCGTAGGGGTGAATCTGGGTGTTCCAGCAGATTTCAGTGATCCAGACGGGTTTGGGGCTGCCGAATTCGGCCATTACCTTGATAAGCTCATCGGTCTGCTGGAGGAAGGTCATGTGGACGAGCGGGTAGTCGGGCTTCAGGTCGTGGGGATGCCAGCTTTTGACGTATTGGTCGAGCTCCCACCAGTCGAAGGGTTCTTCGGGGGCGGAGGGGACGCGATAAGGGTGAAAGCAGGCAATGTCAAAACAATCGTAAGGGACAAGATCGAGGACCTTTTTGGCCCAGAGGACGTCGCAGAATGCCATATTCAGGCCGAGGACCATCGCGTTGGGGTCGGCCTGGTGGATCGCCCTGCCCGCGGCGGCCAGCAGAGCGGCGTACTGCTGGGGCGTGCCCTTCCAGAATCCGCCATTCGGCTCATTCCAGATCTGCCAGTGCCTTACTCTGCCGGAAAAGCGCCTGACGGCTGCGGCGGCGTAATCACAGTAGGCCTGCACGCCATCCGGGGTCGTGGGGTCGTGGAAGGCCGGCGAATACGCGAGGTTACCAAAGAGCAGGATGCCGTACTTGCGGCAGGTATCCACGAGGCGGTCATAATCCTCAAATTGGTATTGGCCTTTGATCTTTTCGACGCGGCGCCAGGTGAAGTCCTGGCGTCCCCATTTGATGCCGGCCTGCTGCATCTTCTGGAGGATAGCTTCGAGGTTGGGCGTATCGGGCTGAAAGGCCGTGTTGATACCGAAGGGTGAGGCCGGCAGGAGGTCGTCGGCGAAGTGATGCGGCGGCAACGTCACGCTGAAACTGCTCTGGGCGGTAGGCGGTTCGGCGAGGCAAAAGGCCGCTGAGAAAAGGGACTGTACAGCCAGCACCACAAGCAGATTATGAATGTGAGTCAATTTGGTCATTTTCAATTTACTCCATACGGTCAATCAGTCGATTACGAGGCCGATAGTCAACATTGCGTAAATGGCGCGACTGAGAGCCTATCCCAATAACCCAGTCTATTCCGGCTGGCTGCAAAGCCCGATGCCTGCGTTGTCGGCCAAAAACGGTCTCAGCGTGGAACAAACCACGCCTGCGAGCGTTTTTGGCCTGCCGTCTTGGCCTCGGGCTTTTCGCTCAGCCTCATGACGACCAAGTTATTCGGATAGGCTCTAAGAGACGAAAAGATTGTAACTGTTTTTGACAGATTTCTCCACTCGCTTTGCTCGGTCGAAATGACGGGATAGTCATAGAACTCCTGGCGCGGCCTATGGCCGCAACCAAATCCGAAGCACTAAATCCGAAATCCGAAACAAATTCGAATCACCGAAACTCAAAATTCAAAACAAACCATAACGTCTTATTTTGACGGTGGTTATGGCAGCCGGATTCCAATATCAAGCAGAAAAGACAAGAAGTTGAACGATTGTATTATGAAATGCGGTACTGAAATCCGGCGGCACGGGCTTTTCGAGATTCATTTCGGTCT
>CAYGZM010000177.1:0-6771 GCA_964354365.1 uncultured Pirellulales bacterium | reverse complement strand
TCATACAAGACCATCCGTTTGAGGGCGGCCTTATTAAACCCGACCGCCCGCAGCATTGCAAGCTCATTGCGCCTCTCGAGCATGTTGCGAAGCACAACGAGACCCAGCCCAACGCTGCCAAGAACAAGTCCCAGACCTCCTAATATCTGAAATATCGAGATGTATGTATTCTCAACCTCACTGAAGGCCGCCAGACGCTGCTTAGCCGATGTAAGTCCCAATCCAAAGTCCGTCAATCGCGCAGACAGGTAGTCCGCCGCCGCATCGACCTTACCCTGCGGAGCATCGACAAGAAACACCCGGTAGCCATCCTCCGAGGGGAATCGCTCCACAAACCGGTCCTCCGCAATAATAAGGCCGCCCTGGAAGATCGAGCTCTCTATCATTCCAACCAGGCGGACTTTGAATTTGCGCCCCTTTTCGTCACTATATTCGACATCGTCCCCGAGAGACTTGCCCATCGCCCACTTGATAGTCGCGTAGTCGCCAACCGCCGGCACGATATCCCTGGCTTTGTTTTCGTTAAGGAGGCCCCAGCCGATGCCAACGTCAGCACCGGATTCTGCCGCGGTAAAGCTAAATGACCCGCGATTACGCAATTGGCTCGGCTGGACAGCCAGCAAACGCGGCGTCTGCGCCCGATTGAGGTTGAAACAGCTCGCATCGTCCCCCTCGTGTACGCGCAACTGAACCACATCAACGCCTTCAAGAACACCGCTATCGACACCCAGCGATTTGCGCCCGGAAGCGCTGTTCAGGTCGTGGAGAATTCCTATGGCCGATTCTCCATACAGCGCGAATCCCCCCGTACCCGAGCCGCGTCCGTCGGCGCCGGCCAAAGGATCCTGCCTGAACGCATTGACCGAAATAACCAGGAAGATGCCGCAGGCAAGCAGGGCCACCACCGCCAGGCTCCGCCCGCTTCTTCTTGTCGAATTGCGCAGCCCCAGGCCGGCCAGTGACAGCATCGGCGTCTTCCAGCTTCCGCCTATCATTTTCAGCAAGGCCCCGACCAATGCAAGCCCGGCGGTCAGGAGCAAGGCCCCCGCCCCAAAAAACGCCCCGGCAACTACGCCGCTGTCACTGCTGCCCACGAAGGCGAGCAGCACCAACGCCCCCGCCGTCGCAACCACCACAACGGCAAGTCCGACCCTGCCTCGCGAAACGTAGCTGCCCGTGCTGAACTGCCATTGCGCCACGCCGGCAAGAAGCTCACGGGCGGGCCGCGATGCCTGCTTGTGCAATGTCAGCCATATCGCAAAAAGTGAAATAACCACCGCCGAGAGCGCCCCTGCAACCAGGGTAATCGGCCTGGCATAGAAGTACATCGCCGAGCCGCTTGCCGCCGCAGAGAGTGCATACATCATAGCCTTTGTATAGAGCAGCGCCGCTCCCGTCCCCGCAATAGCCCCAGCCAGCGCGACCAGCCCGCCTTCGATCAGCAGCAGCCGCCTGACCAGCTCCGGCGTGAATCCCACCGCGAGAAACATTCCAACCTGCTCGCTGCGGCTTTCGGCGCCGAATGCAAACAGAAGGCCCGTCAAAACAACCGCTGCAACGATAAGAAACATACTCAGGCCCAGAAAGAGCCATCCGAAATAGCTCGATTCGGCCCCCGCCTTGTCGCCGCGCTGACGCACAGGCTGAAAGAACAAGCCCACCGAAGCAGGATCAACCGCGCTGAGCAGCTTGCCCGCCAAAGAACCGGCGGGCTTGTCCGCAATATTTTCCTCGGCCCCGCTGCTCAGCGGGTAGCGCACTGCCGTCATATTCCCGTACCTGTTCGCCCACATAGCCTGGCCGGCCTTCAGCGTAACGAACGCCTTGGGCGCGCCGCGATACGTGTCCCAGTACTCCTCGTCCTTGTCGCGTATCTTGTCCAGGTCGATAGTGATTCCCGGCTTCCAGTCTCTACAATTATTGACATCGGCAAGGCCCGGATAATCCGGCATCAGATTCGGGTCCGCCGAGGGCCCGTCCATCGGTAGTATTCCACGGACCTTGAAACTTGATTTTGCCTCCTGGAGTTTCCTCATCGGCCCAAGAACAGAGTAGGTAAGCTCTATCGAATCGGGCGCCTTGGCCCCTAAGTCGTCGGCGAGCCACTGGTTAATTAGAATTTCGTCGTCCTGCATATCGTCAGGGACGAAGCTGATTCCACCCGCCGACGGCGCCATGGCAGTTACTATCGAATACGGAGTCACTTTGTCGCCAAGACGCAGTTCGTTGACGAAATATGTCAGGATTCCAACAGCGTTCCGGTCGGCTCCGACGGCAGCATCCGCGAGAGGCTCGTCGATGAATATCCTGCTGCTGCGCAGCTCCAGCACACCTTGCTTATCCAGTTTGCGAAGCTCAAGGCCGGCGTCTGCAAGCCGCCACCGCTTCGTGACAGCCGCATTAGCCTTTTCGACGGTTGTGCCGTTCTTCGCACTCGCAGCGACCAGGAGCATATTGGCCTGGCCGGCTTGGCCGAGGTTCTCCTGCAGCCATCGGATCGGCACAAAGACGTTCAGCGGCGCAACCTGATTGGCCTGCAGGCTAAACCGGCCGAATTGTGATTTCCCGGCGACCGCCTTGACCCTAGGCCGAAAGAAAACAGACAGATCCGAATCCGGCGTCAAAGGCGCCTCTCGCGGCATCAGGCCGGGTCTTTCTATCCGCAGCTTGACTTCATCGCCGAGTCCGGCGCCCAGCCTCTGCGCCAACGGCTCGTTCAGAACGACCCCCTCGCTCCAATCCTGCCAAAACGACTCCACATCTCCTTTGGCTCCGATCTCGAAAAAACGCTCGTCAACACCGAGCACCTCGACCCTGTTGGCCAGTCTCGTCCCCTCGCTGTTGGCAACCAGGCCGCGCAACTGCAGGACCGGTGCAACCGTAGTATTCAGCTCACCCGCCAGCTCGTCGGCCAATTTGGCTCTGAAGAACCGGTTCTGCGAGACTAAGACAAGCTCCGCCGCGCCCAATCGGTCCTTTACCATCATCATAAGGCTGTGACGCACCGAGTCGCCCACGACCAGAGCGCCCGTCAGCACCGCGGTGCTCACAGTAACGGCAAGGAGGACCCCCAGGTTCGTCCGCCAGTAGAAGGTCAGGCTTCTCTTGACGAGTCTCCACAAGCTCATGTCCCGCTCCTGCTCTTCAAGAGGCCGTCGCTCAATTCCATTACGCGCCCGATGCGCTCGGCGAGCTTCAGCGAATGTGTCACCGCGACCATCGCGATCCGCTCGCTTAGGTTCAATTCGACCAGCAGATCGGCTATGTTCCGCGAGGAGTCTTCATCCAGCGAGCCGGTCGGCTCATCGGCAAGCAGCAGCCTGGGCCGATTGATCAAGGCCCTTACAACCGCCACCCGCTGGCGCTGTCCCCCGGAAAGCTCGCCCGGGCGATGCAGTAAATGGTCGCCAAGCCCCACACGCTCCAGAAGGCCGGCCGCGCGTTTCTGGATTTCTCTCTTTGAAGGGCGGCTATTATCCACAAGGGTCGGCACCAGGACATTTTCGAGCACCGTGCACTGGCCCAACAAATGATGCAACTGGAAAACAAAGCCAATTTCCTTATTGCGAATGCGGGCAAGCGCAACATCGTCCAGGTCGGCAAGATTCCTGCCGTCGAACAATACTTGTCCTGCCGAGGGACGGTCGAGGGCGCCAATTATATTGAGCAGCGTGCTCTTGCCGCTGCCCGACGGCCCGACTATGACAAGGGACTGCCCCCGTTCGAGCTTGAGAGTAATATCCTTCAGGACACACAGACCTGCCTTGTCGCCGGGTGATTCATAACTCTTGGCCACGTTGACAAGCTCAAGCATAGTCATCCTCGCGGAAAATTCTGTAAGACTTCCTCGTATATACGCACGATTTGCCGGGCTGTTTGCTCGATATTGAATTTCTCAAAGACGGCTTTTTGCCCATTTTGCCCGAGCTGTCTTGCGCGGTCCGGGTCAAGGAGCAATCGCTCAAGCGCACGGGCCAGGTCAGCCGTATTATTGGGTTCAAAGAGCACTGCTCCGCCGGTCATCTGATGCAGCTCCGGAAAGACACCGTGGTTCGGCTGCACCACGGGCACTCCCGCCGCAAGGGCCTCAAGCACATACAATCCATAAGCCGCAGGCCGCTTCTCGGGCACAGATAATACCGAAAGGGACCTGAGAAAATCGAGTTTGGCGGCATGGTCGAAATCCGTCAGAAACTCCACATCACCGGCCAGACCGCAAGAGACCAGCTTATCTCGAATCCCTTCGAGGAACACCCTGTCACTTGCGCTGTGACCGCCGGCTATTCGCAGTCTGGCATTCTTCAATTCGCCCTTCTTCTTCAGTATGACGAACGCATCGACCAAGGTATCCAAGCCCTTGTCGGAACACATCTGCGAAAGGAAACCAATGGTGGGCATCTGCGGTTCGCTTCGCCGCGGGCAGTGTCCCTCCAACAAAATGCCCACATACCCAACGCGCATCCGGCCTGCGTCAAGCTTCAGCCTTTGCCGCATAAAATCGGCGTAGAACCTGCTCACAGCGATAAACGCATCCACATCCTGCGACCGCTGCGCAAGTATCTCCCAGGCCTGGTCTGAATAAGGCTGCGCCAGTCCGTCGAGAAAGCCGTGCTCATCCTGGAGAAGGCAAACAATCGGCACGCCAAGCTTCTCCTTGATGCGTCTTGCCAAACCCGCCAGAAGAACATTCGACAGACAGATTACGTCGGCCTTATTGTTCTCACCGCCCAGCCAGTCCACGAGTCTGTCCAGCTCCTTAACCTGTCGGCCGTCCTCCCCCTGCAGCATCGATATTGTGGTCCTGCCAAGATCATTCGCGCTGGTCATCCCCGCCTTGCGGCCTACCCAGCGCAAGAGCCGGGGCGAATCAAACAATCGGTCGATCCAGCGAGGCGTCTTTCTGAAAAGCGAGGACTTCTGCTGAAGATATACGTTGATGCCCCCGAAAAAAATCGGAGCACTGCTTATCGCTTCGCCCTTCTGAGCGGGCAGCGGCAGATACAACGGGACCATAATGACATCGTGCCCGAGCTTCCGCATCGCCCTGACCAGGCCGATATCGCGCAGACAGTTCTCGCAGTAGAAGCTGTCTCCGGCGCTCGGTGTTATCTGCACAATTCTCATGGATACGCTCTGCGACTCTACGGTTTTGCACCGAAAGCATACAAACAGCCGTCGTCACTGCCGACGACAACCATCCCTTTGGCCACGGCGGGAGAAGATGTAACAGGCCTGCCGATCTCGTAAGACCAGACCTTGCCGCCGTCTGAGAGCCTTATCATATAAAGCCGCCCGTCCTCCGAGCCGACAATCACCTTGTCGCCGCAAATCGCCGGCGAGCTATCGACGCTGCCCAATGTCTCAAACGTCCAAACCACTTTGCCGCTCCGGCGCCCGACACAGTGCACGCGTTTGTCTCTGGCCCCGAACACAACAACGTCGTCACCCACAGCAGGCGATGAGAAGATCGCATCGCCACACTCATATCTCCAGAGGACCTTGCCGGCGGCAACGTCGGCCTTGATGAATTCGCTCTCGTAATTGCCGACATATACCTGCCCATCAAGAAAGGCTGCGGAGGCGGCGATGTACGAGCCGGTTTCGATTTCTTTGAGCTTCTTCCCGTCCGCCAGAGACACAACGTGGATGATCGAATCGCAGCCGCCGAATACCGCTGTGCCCCCATCGACCGCAGGCGAGCCGTTTATGTAGTTGCCGGTCTGGTAGGTCCAGACGACCTTGCCGTCGGTCGAATTGAGGCAATATACACTGTTGTCGTAGCTGCCCACTAATATCCATACGCCCCGGCCGTCCGGCGAGGGTGTCCAGTTGGCTGAGCCTGATATTTGTGAATCGGTCTTTTGCTTCCATTTGAAGGAGCCGCTGTTGGCATCAATCGCATGTATGTAGCCGTCCAGCGACCCTATGAAAACCGAACCGCCAACCACACACGGCCCAGCCTCTATCGAATCGCCGGCTCGGTACGCCCAGATTTCTTCTCCGCTTTCGAGATCGACCGCATAGACATTCGCGTCGGCTGAACCAACAAAGACAAGGCCGTTGTCTATTGCCGGCGATGACTTGATCTGTCCGCCGGTCTTGAACTTCCAGGCAAGCGACAGCGAATCCGGCAAGCTGCCCGCTGCCCTGCCGAGCTGCTGCCGCCCCCCGCGAAACATAGGCCAGCTATCCTGCCCCCGGGCAACCACGGTCGGCTGAACAGGGGCGGCCGCCTCTTTGGGCCTGGTAACTTCACCTCGACGAATCAACAGCACCACAAGGACTGTGCAAACTCCAATCAGCCCAACAACCGCCAGAATCGTCTTGGTCGCCGTACCCACAGCTATCTCCGTGTCACAAATCATAACATCGCAACAGGACCGGCCTTAATAATAGCCGAATAGCCCGCCGCAGGCAATAGGACCGTTACTCCTCTTCAAAAGACAGCGGCAACGCCAACACCGATATTGCCCTGGCTTTTTTCCCTCGGGAAAGGCGCCTGTGATTGGTCCTGGCGCTGATGGAATGAGCGCCCCCCACGGAATATCAGGATGAACTGCCCTCAGATTGAGGGCGGATGGTCAGGATTCTCTATCCAAGCAGGCCCACTGCGCGGCGCATAAGAAACCTCTGTACGGACAGATCCAAGCGAGCAGCCCGGTATCTTGGCCGCTGTTATCGTATTGTTATGGCGCGCCGGGGGTGGGGGCGGCTGGCCGCCAGCTCGCAGCATCGTCCCACGTCGCAGGATGAGCAGTCGCATCAATAATG
>CAYGZM010000176.1:0-6852 GCA_964354365.1 uncultured Pirellulales bacterium | reverse complement strand
TACGAAATGAGGTTTTGGAGCAGGCGGTTATTTAATCGCAGAGGACATCGTGAGGCTGCCCGGCGGTACTTGGGCGGGCAAGCGGGAAGCGTGGAGCGTGCGGCGGGGGAGGGCGCCGGGGCGGGTAAGCTCGGGGCAAGGGGAGCGGGACAAGGAGAGCGTGAAGCGTGAAGCGGGGAGCGGGGAAGCGCTGGGACAAGGAGAGCGTGAAGCGTGAAGCGTGAAGCGGGACAAGGAGAGGAAAAGGAAGAAATTCACATTATGAAGCCGTCATTTTGTGCGGAATGGCCTTGACTCGTAGAGGGCGGCGTGGTAAGCTACGTTTTTACATATTCGTGTGCTGACAGGGATGTTTTTTAGGAAATTGCGAAATGGCGGAGAAATTGGAATCCAACAGGACCGGTTAGGGGGCAAAATGACAAAGCGAGCTTCAAAACCCGCGGGGAAGTCAAGAAAGCCAGACAGAGTAAACGGCAGCTCCTTAAGCCCGCAGAAGGAACTTTCGGAATTGCTGAAGAGCCGGTTTCCGGAGGTTTTCGTTGAAGGGAAAATCGACGCCGGTAAACTGAGACAGTCGCTCGGAGAAGACCTCGATACAAATAACGAACGCTACGGCCTATCGTAGGCGGGGAAAAGCGAGTGCTTTCACCATATTCAGGAAACGACGACCGCTACCCTAAAACCCATCAGGGGACAATCCGTCGATTTTGACAAAACGGAAAATATCTTCATTGAAGGCGATAACTTAGAGGTCCTCAAAATCCTGCAAAAGACGTATCAGAATAAGATCAAGATGATTTATATCGACCCGCCTTATAACACGGGCAACGACTCCTTCATTTATCCCGACCGCTACAAAGAGGAAAAAGAGGACTACGAACTCCGCGCAGGGATAAAAGACGCCGAAGGACTCTTGACAAAAGACGGGTTCTGGCGCAAAAACTCAAAAGACGCAGGCCACTTCCACTCTAACTGGCTTTCAATGATGTATCCCCGCCTTTTCCTTGCCAAAAACCTTCTACGTGAAGATGGCGTTATCTTCGTATCAATCGATGATAACGAAGACCATAACCTGAGAATGATTATGGATGAGGTCTTCGGGGAAGAAAACTTTGTTGCACAACTCGTATGGAATACAGAGGGGCACACTGATAATCAGTACCATATAAAGGTTAATCACGAATATATTTTGGTGTATGTCAAAAATGAATATTCAGTTGATAAGGCAATAGGTTATGCCATCGATCCAAACACGAGACAAGAAAGTAATCTTTGGAAAGGTTATGCCGAAAATTCAATTACAAAAACTGGACCAGGTAATCCGCCCTGTGAAGTGAAACTACCAAGGGGTTTCCCGTGTAAAGAAAACGACGAAATTATTTTGCCACCTTCAACTATAGCGAAATCATACTTCGATGATGTAGAAAAACAAGGATACATAAGCAGAAGTATCACGAAGAAGTATAAAGTAGAATATCCGATAAGACAACAAGAAATGAGAATGAAAAATGGCAGGTTGCAAAATGAGTGTACTGTATTTAGCGGCTGGGCCAATGTTAATAAACTTAAAAAGTTTATTGAAAACGGTTTTCAACCATTACAAGAAGAAGACGGCTTGATATATTTTTACCTTTCGAAAAACGGCGTTATTTATTACAAGAAAGAAAGGGCTAAAACAAGAAACATATTATCTGTTTTGCGGAATATGGGTACGACCGAGCAGATGAGTTCGCGTCTTGAAAAGATTGGTCTAAAATACTCATACCCCAAACCCTGTGAACTCATAAGCTATATTCTCAAATTTGGTGCGAACAGTAATGATATTGTTCTCGATTTTTTTGCCGGTTCGTGCACGACGGCTCACGCTGTTATGGCTTTGAACGCCGAAGATGGGGGAAATAGGAAATATATCTGCGTTCAATTAGCGGAGCCGTGCGAAGAAGAAAGCGAGGCGTTCAAGGCGGGGTTTAAGACGATAGCGGATATCGGCAAGGAGAGGATTCGCCGGGCGGCGAAGAAGATAAGAAAGGAGACAGAGGGAAATCTCAAATTTGACAAAAACAGACTGGATTTGGGATTTAAGATATTCAGATTAGAGGAGAGCAATTTCAAGCAGTGGCGGGAGAACGTAAAAGAACCTGCTGAATTCAAAAAACGTCTTTGGGAAATGGTGGATAACGTCAAGAAGGGCGCAGCCGGCGAAGATATGCTCTTTGAGATAATCCTTAAAAACAGCAGATTTGATTTGAACGTGAAGGTTGAGAAACAGTCCTTCGACGGGGTGGAATATTATCGCTTGGTCGAGGATAGGAAGTCGGACCAGTCGGACAGGTCAGACCAATCGGACAAGGCGGAATCGGACAATGAGATTATCTGCCTGGATTCGAGGATAACGAAGAAGTTTGTGGATAAGGTTTTGGCGGAAAAGCCGGAGAGGTTCACGTGCCTTGACGTGGCGTTTAAGAATAACGACCAGTTGAAGACGAATACGGCGTTGCAGATGGAGGCGGGGAAGATAGAGTTTAAGGTTATTTAGTCGGACGAGTCGGACAGGTCTGACGGGTCTGACAGGTCGGACTGGAGAAAAGCGATGAGCAAAATGGACGAGGCGGACGGGGCGGGGCGGGTGATTGGGGCGCATGGAGGGTATCGAAAGCTGCGAAGTTTCCAGACGGCACAGATGATTTATGATGCGACGGTGATTTTCTGCGACAGGTTCATCGAAAGGACGTCGCGGACGCGCGACCAGATGATTCAGGCGGCGCGAAGCGGCGTGCAGAACATCGCCGAAGGGAGTATGGCGTCGGCGACATCGAAGAAAACGGAACTGAAGCTGACATCGGTGGCGCGGGGCAGCTTGGAAGAGCTGCTGCTGGATTATGAGGATTTCCTGCGGCAGCGGGGGCTGCGGCTGTGGGCGAAGGAATCGCCCGAGGCGATGGGTGTAAGAAACTCTTACCGGTCAGACCAGTCAGACAGGTCGGACGGGTCGGACAAGTCGGATTCTTATTCTATTAGGACTGCAAGTGCGGGAGAGGCGGCGAATACTCTGATTTGCCTGATTAACCAGGCGAGTTTCCTTTTGGGCAGGCAAATCCGCAAGTTGGAGGAGTCTTTTTTGAAGGATGGCGGATTTACGGAGCGGCTTTACCAGGCAAGAATAAAAAGTCGGACGGGTCAGACAGGTCAGACGGGTCGGACATGAAATTACAGTTTGAAGCCAATCAGGATTTTCAGCTTGACGCGATAAACGCGGCGGTGGATTTATTTAAGGGTCAGCCGGCGGGGGCGAGCGATTTTGCATTTTCAAAGGCAACATCTGTAAGCGGGACTTTCTTAAGCGTTGTTGCAAATAATTTAATCCTCGACGAAGAGACGATATTGAAGAACCTTCAGGCGGTTCAGCAAAAAAACGTGATCGAACAATCAAGAAGTCTCAACGGTTTTCACTTCTCGATAGAGATGGAGACGGGGACGGGAAAGACATACGTATATCTGCGGACTATTCACGAGTTGCACAGGCGATACGGCTTCAAGAAATTCATTATCGTCGTGCCTTCCCTTGCCATAAAGGAAGGGGTTTTGAAGAACCTTGAAATAACAAAAGAACATTTTGATATACTCTATGAAAAGCCCGTAATGAACTGGTTCGAGTTTGATCCGAAGAAGAGGAGCTTATCGAAAAACTTCGCGACGACAAACAGCTTGCAGATTATGGTAATGAATATCGACCAGTTTGCACGGGCGGGGAATATCTTCTATCAGCAAAGCGACTGGGGGGTGCCGGCGGAATACATAAAGGCGACAAGGCCGATAGTTATCGTCGATGAGCCGCAAAATATGGAGACCGATATCAGGAGGCAGGCAATAGCAAAACTTAATCCCCTCTGCACGTTGCGATATTCGGCCACTCATACGGTCAAATATAATGAGGTCTATCGGCTCGACCCGGTGAGCGCTTATGACTTAGGAATTGTCAAAAGAATCGAAGTTGACGGCATCACAGAGGCGGAAAACTTCAACCAGGCGTATATCGAAGTAAAAAGCATAAATCGGCAAAAAAACAAAATCACCGCCAAGCTCAAAATTGACGTAAACGCGGTAGAGGGCGTGCTGAAAAAGGATATTACCGTCAAGGTGGGCGACAACCTTTTTGAAAAGTCAAACAGGCGGGATTTATACAAGGATGGTTTCATAGTAAGCGAAATCGACCGTGAATCCGTAACCTTCAATAACGGCCTCAATCTTGTCGCAGGCAGCAAGCAAGGCGGATTGACCGATGAGATAATGAAATATGAGATTGAAAGCACGGTCAAAAACCATCTCGACAAGGAATCACACCTTCAAAGCAAAGGCATAAAGGTCCTGACGCTTTTTTTCATAGACCGCGTTGCCAATTACAGGGGCTACGAGAACGATAATCCGGTCAAAGGCAAAATTGCCTTGTGGTTTGAAGAGATTTACGAAAAATTGAGGCAATCGCCCAAATACAAGGCCCTTGCCAAATGGAAAGTTAAGGAGATCCATAACGGCTATTTTGCGCAGGATAAAAAAGGAAACTGGAAGGACTCAAACGAAGGCAGGGACACCCAGGATGATAATTCGGCATATCAACTGATAATGAAGGATAAAGAGCGATTACTTGATATTAACGTGCCGTTGCGTTTTATCTTTTCTCATTCGGCCCTGCGCGAGGGCTGGGACAATCCGAATGTCTTTCAAATCTGCACCCTTAACGAAACACAATCGACGCTTAAGAAAAGGCAGGAAATTGGCAGAGGACTCAGATTGCCCGTCGATAGCGCCGGCAAAAGAATCTTTGATACAAATATAAACGTCCTTACCGTTACGGCTAATGAGCATTACGAAGAGTTCGCACGACAATTGCAGACAGAAATAGAAACCGAATGCGGCGTCAAATTCGACGGCGGCAGAATAAAGGATAAGAAGAAAAAGAAGCAGGTCAAACTCACAAAAAATCTGGTGCTCGATGAAAACTTCAAGGCCCTTTGGGACAAAATAAAGCACAAGACCCGTTACAGCGTCGATTACAGCACCGAAGAGCTTATCAGGCGAGCCGCCCAGGGAATTAAAAATATTGAAATAACGAAGCCGAAGCTGATAAAAAGCAAAGCGGACATTCACATTACTCGTGATGCTGTTGCCGCGGAACTCACCGCCCAATCCAGCAGGGATTTACTCGGTGACGTTGATAGTATTCCTGATATCCTGTCGTATATCCAAAGCAAGACCCGGCTGACCCGTGATACTATATGCCGGATATTGATTGAATCGGGAAGAATCGATGATATTTTTGTCAATCCGCAACAATTTATGGATAAGACCTGCGGGGAAATAAATAACGTCTTAAACGAAATGATTGTCGATGGCATTAAGTATGAGAAAATTGCCGGTTCATATTGGGAGCAGAAGCTTTTTGAAGATAAAGAGCTTTATAGCTATCTTAATGACCTGTATGAAGTAAAACAGCCGGAAAAGACGGTCTATGACTATATTGAGGTGGATAGTAATATCGAAAGAGAATTTGCTAAAGCCTGCGAAGAGAGGGACGATATAAAATTTTATTTTAAGCTGCCGGGGTGGTTTTTTATTGATACGCCCATCGGGAAATATAATCCTGATTGGGCATTGGTGTATGAAGGTGATAAAAAGGTTTATTTCGTTGCGGAGACTAAAGGCACGGATGACATTAACGACCCGTGTCTTTCAGCAGGCGAACGAGATAAAATGCGCTGCGGGAAGAGGCATTTCGAGAATTTCCCTGATGTGAAGTTCCGAGCCCCCATAAGCAAGGTAGAGAAGCTCATGATTTAGTTCAGCCATGTCCCAAGCGCCCTCGCTGGCCCGGTTGAAGGGCATAGTAAATCAGATTGACGAGGTAATCGCCGCTCACACCGGCTGGGCAAAGGCGTTCAGGACAAAATGATGGGTTTATGATGTGAATTGGTTGTTATTTTTGTGGGGGGGAGGAAATGGATTTCAGATTTAAGATTTAAGATTTCAGATTGGGTTGGGAGTCGGGGGGGGAGAAGTGGAGAGGGGTTGGACAAATCGGACAGGTTGGACGAGTTGGACAGGTCGGACTGATGGGACGGCGCGGGGAGCGTGAAGCGTGAAGCGTGAATCGGGAGGCGCGGCGCGGAGGAGGGAGAAGTGAGAATTCAGAAGACAGAATACAGAATGTCGAATGATGAAGTGAGATCCTTCGACTTCGCTACGCTGCGCTCAGGATGACTTGCGTCAGATTGCCACGCTCGGCTGGGCCTCGCTCGCAATGACGAGTTTGAATAGATTTCTCCGCTCGCTGCGCTCGGTCGAAATGACACCAGGAGCGGGGCCGGGGGGTAATCGTGGGGGTGGAGAGATTTGCGCGGCGGGCGTGGTTTATATTATTGGCGGGGCAGGTTAGAAAAGAGCGGTGGAAAAGGGGGAAATTTGCAAAAATATCGGTCTATCTTTGAATGGCGTAGTGTATAATTAGGTATGTGTTGCGTGGTCAAGTCGGCCACGGAGAAGTCTGTAAAGGGTAAATGCAGTTTTGGAGGTTTTGCAATGAAACGCTGGGCGATTTTGATGTTGGTTTTGGCAGTTATATTAGTTTGCCTGGTCGGCAGTTACGCGGGCGTACCGATTACCAGCAGTGTGCCACGGCTGGATGTGGTTGGGCCGCGATCACCTTACGGGGATGCGGGCCCGGCGCGGTCGCCTTATGGCGACGCGGACACGGACAGGTCGCCGTATCCAAGCGCAACCAGCCCAACAAGTCCTGTGAGGGCGCCGCTTGATCCGAACAAGGTTGCAGCGGCTGTCAGGGCGTTTCCGGGCCTGGAG
>CAYGZM010000175.1:0-6869 GCA_964354365.1 uncultured Pirellulales bacterium | reverse complement strand
ATCCCGTCTTTGCCTTCCGCCGCACCGAGAAACACATTCCAAGTGAACCAATAGAACTCCACGCCGCGATCCTTCGCCAATTGCATTACGTCGCGCCAGAACTGAATTTTTTCGTCAATGGTCATCTTCTTGACGACGATGTGCTCGCTCTTTTTCACGCCGGTGCTCTGGACATCCTCCAGCGCGACATGGGGGAACTCCGGCACCTTCACGATGCTGGGGAAAGGGTTAAGACTCCAACACGAGATGAGGTTGTAGCGGTGGCGGGCCATATCGTCGAAGGTCTCGCGCCAGAAATCTCGGCTCCACATTTCTGCAACGTTAAGCCGCTCGGAGTCCGGCCACTCGCCCTTGTTATAGGTGGGCGTGCGCACGTCGAGCGGGAGGTTGAATTTGATGCCGCGCTGGGCGATGTGCGGTGTGTGGTCGGAGTTCTTCAAGGAATCGAGCGTGCCTGTGCGGATCGCCTCCGCGATGTCCAGCCCGCCATACATCACGCCAGCGGCATCGGGGCCCCGGACCGTGATGCTGCGCTGACCGTTCTCGCTTCGCACCCGTATGCCGTAGCTCTGCGCGACAGCTTTAATTCCGGCAGGGGCGCCGAGCATGAGCTTGATGTGGACCGCGTCAGCGGGCGCTTTCGTGTCGGCGCCCATGACACTCATGCCACGCGCAGCAGCCTCGCGGCGGATTTCCTCGCCCGCAAATTTCCCCGGCCCGGCAGAAGCGGGATCGAGGGTGAAGGTGAGTGTTTGCGCCGCGAAAACCGAGCCGGTCAGGGTGCTGAGCAACGCGCAGATTAAGAGACTGTTCATTTTCATAACTCCTATTGAAACTACTGAATTTGAAGAGCATATCGGTCACCGCCCTTCGGTCAGCGCATAGCGAAGCGTGCGGTCCCGTGCAGGGTCATCGAACGTCGATGAATCCAACTTCGCTGCCGCCGGCCTCATCCCCACCCCGATCCGCCCGATGGGGTGCCGGCCGCCCTTGAAGTATTGACTTGTAGCAAATCGAAGGCAGGGCAGATGGCCGGCTGGATCCAATACGGCAAGGGCCAGAATATATTCGCCGGTTGGGATGGTTAGCTTAAAATCACCAGAGGCTGTATAGGTCTTGGGCGGCGTTGTCCAGCCCGGTGTTCCATTATCAACCCAGTTCTTATTGGGTTTGGTTTTTACCCATTCCGGGGCGGTCCATCCTTCACCAGGCAGCCAGTCGCGAATGTTTGCCTTGTCAAAGGTCTGCTTCCATACAACCCTGCGGTCATCCGGATTCAGAAGGGACACTTCGACCGGCCAATCATAGTAAAACGGTGCCGATCCCACATTCTTGACGTGAAGGTCTACATGAAGAGCTCCTTTCATCACAGCAGGAGTGAAGGCTACTTTTTCAATAATGTAACGATACCCAAGGGCCTGTTGGATAGGATCCGCGCCCGCCCGTGCTTCCTTATCAGAGGCATTATAGTTGTCAATCCACCTGATTTGTGTGCAATGAAGCCAGCGGATGGAGTTAATCATGAAGTTACGGTGTGTTTCCTTGGCTACACTTGCGGTGGGATTGGGACCTGGTTGTATGTTTGCACTGCCCCAGCCGTAGGCAACCTCTCCGCCGATATAATTTATCAGGTAACGACCTTCTTTGGCGTTAAGCAGTGCAATACTGTTGCCGTGACTCCACATCTGGTCGTAATGCGCCCAGGAATCCCAGAATTCCCCAAACGGTTGCGAACGAAATATTTCCCAGTTGCGCCGCACAGACACCAGCTTATTCTTGAACGCCTTTACAAAGGCATCAGACACCAACTTCTGGATTTCCTTGGTAGCGAAAGGTTGTTCCTGCTCGCCCCATTTACCGAATAGGCCCATCTCGACAAAGGCCACCCTTGGATCGGTGTCCCAGAGGAGGCCCAATCGTTCTATCAGCCGCACAACCCGTTGCTGAAATTGTTCGCTGGTGTAATCATCTGGTTTCATATCCGCGGGCCAAAATTTTTGATTTCCGCTCCAGTGCAGATAGACTCTTGGGATGACTTTAATGTTTCGTGATGCAATGTCACCCCACATCTTGTCTGTCACCCGGCGAATCTTATCGTTACCATCGGATTCATGATTCTCAAGTTCGTTCCACTTGATATAAGTGTGAGCCAGAGTAGCCCACTCATGGTCATGAATTCCCCGGGTGGTAAAGCCCTTTAATGGGTTGCGCAGGGCTTTGGCATAGGGAGCAGGAACCACCTCAACCAGATCTGAATGCATACCGGGTAACAATTCGGCAGGTTGCCCAGCGGCTTTCAGCATGAAACTTAATGCAATTACTAACGTGCAACTGGCGATGCTTGTTTTGGTAACGTTTTTCATATTTAGTGTTCTTATTTCATTTGAAACTACTGATAGAGGATTGCCTAAGGCCCGAGGATACTCCTGTGGTTTTACCGTGACGATGGCCTGATCGGACGCCGCTGCGGCAACGCCGGCCCACCAGCCGCCGCCGAGGATGCAGGTTCCTGCCGCGCCGCAAACCCCTCGGGCGATGAAGCTTCTTCGTGTGGTTCTCATCAAGATGGCGTTTTTCACGGCTACCTTACCTCGATGTCCTTGAATCGAATAACCGCTTCAGCGGACACGGGCACCGTGCCCACCCGGTAATAGCACTCGGAATCGCGCGTCGACTCTTTGAGCGCGAACTCAACCGGACGCGTCTTGCCTTCGCGCACGTCGAAGAGCCCGAGGGACAGCGCGTAATCGCCGGGCTTTAGATCGGCAGGCAGGACGAAGTCAAGGCGTGAGGAAACCGGCGGCCCCGGCAGCCAGGACTGGCAGCCCCTGGCCAGGACTCGAACGAGCGTCGTGGCGCCAGCGGACAACTTCACCCTCAGCTCGTAGGGCGCATAGGGCGGAGCCACCCCGCGGTTCTCCATTGTCAGGGTCACTGGCACGTTAGCACCGGCCACAAGTTTGTCCGGTAGTTCGAGGGACTTCGGGAAGAGCCAATAGCCGCACTTGTTCAGCAGTTCCTTGGTCAGTTCAGGATTGTCGGCTAACCATTCGCGGGCGTCGCCGTGGTAGCCGATGTAGGTCGCGTGTAGCAACTCGAGCGCGCCACGGAAGAAGTCCGGACCTTTCTTTCCCTTGCCGAACTTGGCCGCCGAGGAGTTGGGAAGAACGTCCCAGTTTCCGAGCGATTTCACCTTGCCGTAGTGTTCCAACTCGAACACCGTAGGCATCCGGCGAAAGGCATCGTCGAAAAACTCCGGGCTGCGCACAGTGAAGCGGTCGCTCGTGCCGGCGAAGTAGCCGTCCACCATGATGCTGTCGTCGCGGTAGCTGATGCCGTTGGTCAGAATGTGTTGGTGCAGACTCGCACGCTCGGCGGGGTCGTTCAACGCGTGGACGTAGTCATCCGAGATGACGAGCTGGGTGCGCTTGAAATACTTCAGGTGAAGATCAACGTGCAGTTTCCGCACGGCGAAGGACAAGTCCTTGCGGCTGCCGGCCCAGCAATGGCCCTCGCCCCAATCACCAATGCTGCCGATGTCCACGTAGCGCAGCCACGGCTTGCCATCGTAGCGCGCCGCGAAGGCGGCCAGGAATCGGTCGAGCTTGGCGAGGAAGACGGGGTCGTCGAACGCTGGTTCCCACGGTCCTTCCGGCCCGGTGGCCTTGCCCATGCGGTAATATCCCCCTTGCGCGCCAGCTTCCATTACCCAGCGCGGGGTGGCGAATTGCTGCTCGATGCGGTCCGTGCTGGTTTCCTTGCAACTGATGCGGAAGGCGATGCCCAGCCCGTGCGCGGTCCACTTCTCGATGATGCGATCAATGACCGCCCAATCAAACTGGCCTTCCTTCGGTTCGAGGTATGCCCACGCCAACCGGATGTAGAGGTGATCCATGCCGGGGAAGTCCAACAAGTCCGCGTCGCGGGCGATTTGGTACTTGTTGGGATGATTGTCCGGGAAATGGTGGTACCAGCCTTTGTGAGGATTGATCAGGACTCGTGTCGCATCATGGAGCGGAGTGAGGTCGCGGACGACCAGTGTCGGAGGCGGCGCTTCGGCGGCGGCCACCTGGATCCTTCGAAACGGGGTCTTCACAGTTTTCCCGTCGTTGCTGTCATTGCCGTCCGTGGCGGCGTAATAGGTCGCCCCGCCGACCAGCGGAGTCAGCAACAGGGAGATGAGGAGTGTGAGGATGGGTTTCATCGGTTTGGTTCCTTTCATTTTCCTTTGATTCCTCAGTTCCAATCATTGGAAGTCATCGCACCGAAAGTTTCCAATGCTTGGAAAGAGCCGGCGCGGAGTGTACCAAACCCTGGAACTCCCGGCAAGTTTCCCTTGGCGTGCTGCGCGGCCGGTGGCGGGGTCTTCCTGCTGCGCGTGACGTTCTCGCCGACCGGTTGGTGCATGACCGTGTTGGCCCAGTGGCTGCCCTTCGAGGCCGATTTCGGTTTGGACGGTAGCGATGGGCTGTTAGACTATTCGGTTTATGAGACATGGGGCAATCATGATGGTCCGCCCGTCGGCAATGAAAAGCACGGTTTTAGTTTTCAGGCCCAGCTAAAGAGGCGGAACCAGATCCGAAAGCAGAAAGGCTGGCTGACCAATCTCTCAGCTAACGGCCTGCATTACTCGTGGGACTGGGACGACGTACATTTCGTGCTGCTCGGCATTTATCCGGCGGACCGGCAGCATCCTGAGATCAGGTACAGCGTCGAATGGCATGATCCGCAAGGTGCTTTGACCTTTCTGAAAGCGGATTTGGCCGAGAATGTGGGCGACACCGGCAGGCCTGTCATATTAGCGAGCCACTGTGGCTTTGACACCGACTGGTGGCACAAAGACGACTGGAAAGCGGTTTATGATGCTTTAGAACCCTACAATGTTGTTCTCTACCTCTACGGACACTCGGGAACCGGACTCCGCAACTGGGCGCCCGCGGAGCAGGCCAGGCCTTTGGCATGCGTCAACACGGGCCAGACCGAGAACGGCTTCTTCGTAATACGGATTACCGGTGGCGAAGTCCGCGTCGCCTATCACACAAAGAACTGGCTGACAAAGGAGACATCCGAGGGGAAAAACGAGCGAATCTGGGACGGTACGTGGGGATGGAAACACTTGCGGCAAGAGCCGCTCCAGGCCGCCGACACAATGAGTTGAGATGATTTTCAACAGCACGTGTGTAGTGAGCTATCGATGCGAGCTGGTTCGGCTCGCTGACGAAATCAAATATGTTGTCCACCATCGGAGAATGGGCTATAATCGCCACCGGCCTTCCAGTAGTCTGGCGTGGATTTGTGCTGGTTCTGCAGCACTTCGCTCTCGGGTAGGCTACGCTATGCCGTATGCGATTGAGTCGGATGAGGCCAAGACATGTCGAACGCCCTCGTTGAGACGGGACCAAGATAAGGCAGACAGGTCAACTGAATCATGGTTGGAAGGAGCAGCAGATGAATGTGGTAATGATAGTTCCAACAGGGATTGGATGTGAGATCGGCGGGCATTGCGGCGATGCCAATGCGGCTGCCAGGTTATTGGCTCGCTGCTGCGATACTCTTATTCTGCATCCGAATGTGGTGAATGCATCGGACATAAACGAGATGCCGGAGAACTGTCTGTACGTCGAAGGAAGCATATTGGACAGGTTCTTGCAAGGGCAGTTGTTTTTGCAAAGGGTCCTCTCGAACAAAGTCTTAGTAGCGGTAAACAAAGCAGATTATCAATCCATAAATGCCGTGTCTGCGGCAAGAGCAACAATAGGATTGGATGCTGAGATAGTCGAGCTCAGAGTCCCGCTGGTGCTGATAGCTCAGACGAAGAACGGAATAGCAACGGGAGATGTGAAGAACTGGGAAGAGCTAGTGGAGCAGGTGCGAGAGCATGAATTTGATGCGTTAGGTATTGCCACTCCCATCACAATAGACAAGAAAACCCTCAAGGACTATTTTATGCACGGCGGAGTGAATCCGGTCGGCGGAGTCGAGGCGGTAGCTTCAAAACTGATAGCAGATGCGTTGGATAAAGCTGTGGCTCATGGTCCTGTGGATTATTCCATAGAAGGCTTCGCTGAAGTTGTAGATCCAAGAATGGCGGTCGAAATAGTAACTGAGAATTTCATTCACTGTCTGCTTAAGGGCCTGCACAAAGCTCCTCGCATTAATTATGAGAAGGGAATAAGCGTGAAGGACGTAGGCTGCATGGTGTCTCCATACGGCTGTTTTGGGATCCCTCATCAGGCCTGCTTGGATGCCAATGTTCCGGTGATTGTGGTAAGGGAGAACAAAACTTCCTTGAAACATCCTGAGCATAAGAAGTTTGTATATGTAGACAACTACATAGAAGCTGCCGGTATGTTGATGGCGATGCAGGCGGGAGTCCACCCTTCTTCAGTCAGAAGACCGTTGAAGTATACTACGGTAAAATGATCGATCACCTCTCAACGTTCCAGCCATCGCTCCCCGGATATTAACCAGATGGAGTAGCATTATGAGAACACACCTGATAGCAGGTCTGCTGGCGCTGACAGCACAAGCCTGGGCGGAAATCCGATAGTCTTGATGATAATAACTCACTGGATAACCCCGCGAAGGTGGCACCCCTTACCCGTACAATCACAGGCATTGACACTGACTTCACCCATACCTTTCCGGCTTATTCACTGACGGTGATGAGACTGAAGGAATGAACCACGATCCGTTGCGCTGCGATCTGCATCGTCGTTGTTCAGGATGGACAGGTGCTTGAGCACTTTGTATTTCCTTCAGTTGGGGACGGTCTGTTAGGGGTTAGTGTTACGTGTCAAGCCAGACTCCGATCCCTTTTTCTTCGGCTGCTTTGTAGACCAACGAAGCTACAGCCATGTCGTCTATTG
>CAYGZM010000174.1:0-6969 GCA_964354365.1 uncultured Pirellulales bacterium | reverse complement strand
GGAGGCGAAGGGGGGAGCCTATAAGGCCTGATGAAAGGATTACGGACGAGGACATAAGCAGATTGTTTGGGTAGATATCGCCATTGGGCGAAGGGAACGTGGAACTCCACGTGGTGCGATCGACGCAGCAATGCCCGCACTGCTATGGGTAGGTGCTTGCGGGCTGTTGTAGCAAGCGAGGTAGCAGGGTATAATTGAAAAGTGTAGTTGCGATTTCAAAAGTGTAGGCTGATGCGATAATGAGTGCTGTCTATTGCTACTCTCGCAGGAGTTCTTGACGCTACACTTTACTACACTTTTACGGCCGGATTTCATTGGATTTAGCGGTTTTTATTGTGTTTTGAAAATTTCACAAGTGCCGTAATCACCGTGATTTACGGATGTACAGCATTTTACCGTGTGTGCTTTGGGAGCAGGAGGCCGCTGGTTCGAATCCAGTCACCCCGATTTCAAAATCCTCATTATCAGCTCAGTAGTGAGGATTTTTATTAGGACATCACTAAATTTCTCCCTAATTTTCACGACCTCCTACCTCCAGCGGCACACCAGCGTCTGGGAGATATGGGTTCCGTGTGTACTGTGAGTGTACTGGTGCATAGAACGCGGCTGTTTGGAAAAGTGGCGAGTTGGAGGATACTTTCGGTTAGGTTGTTGTATTTATGGAAATCGAAAGGAGCTTACCAATGGGAGCAAAGTCGAAATTGAATGTATCGGAGCGTCGTGAATTTGTGCTATCGCTGTTGCGTCGTGAAGAACCGGCCGGCGTGCTGTCGCGGCGGTATGGGGTTTCAGAGAACACACTGTATCGCTGGCGTGATGAGTTCATCATAGCCGGCGAAGCGGCATTGGCCAAGCCGGACAAGCTGCTGACGGAGGATGCGGCATGATGGCAAGGCGTTTTGAAGGCGGGTTTTTATTCGGGCCTGGCTGTTCCGCTCGGCTTGCGGCGGCGAGGCTGCGACGAGCTTCTCAGAGGCCCATTCTCGCCGCGCCGCTGGTCCGAGCGACCCAGCCCTGGGGCCTTTTGCAGCCGCACGGAGGGGCTATTCGAAGCAAATGCGTATCGATTCGTTTACAGTCGGGAACCTCACACAAAACCACAGAAACTTTTTCCACTTGAACTGCGTGGCAAGACAGCCGAAATACGCAATGCTCCGCTGCCGGCAAAGCGATCATAAACGCTATCCGCTGCCGTTATGAAACGCTGTATCCACCAACCTCGTTGCCGGCAGCCCCGAATGCGCCGCAATACCCCTACAAATAGAGAATGGGCCGAGACTGCTCGCTTGGGCGCCTCGGCCCATGTATATTCGCGTAATCACTCGCAGAATTGTAAAGGCCTTCCTGCCTTCATCCCACGAGTGTTCTGGTTCTATTTACACTAAGCGGCTCTGCGTCTTCGCCACAGCATCAGCCCGCCGAAACCAAGCAAGCTTACCGTCAGCGGCTCCGGCACGCACACAGTATAGGCAATCACATAGTCTATCGCAGCAACATCGCCGGAAAAACCGTAGCAGATGAACTCACGGTCCGGATTGGGCTCGATATGGTACAAGGCCGTCAGTTTCTTCCAGCCAGTGACCGGATCGACAACCTCTATGTTCTGGCTGGTTAGCTGCACTGAACCGCCGAACGGAATCGGGGTAACCGAGAAGTTGGTCAAATCACCAAGAAAACCTATCTCAATGTAGATTTCCTTGTACGGATTGCGCACCATCTGGTTCGGAATCTCCAGAACAAGGTCCTCAAATTCTTCGGCCTGCCAAACGCCGTCGCGATCCAGCAAGGTCGAAACCCATTCCGGGGGGGCTCCGCCTGCAGCGCCGCCAATTGTAGCGGTTGCCGCACCGTACGTGTTCAAGTCAATCTCAGGCACTGTGGGATTATCGTCGTCGTCAAAAGTCCACGCCTGAAAAGTCTCGCCGGGCTGTGTCGCGACCACCCAGTCCATCGCCACCTGGCCATAGGTGTCAAAGCCCGACCACTCGTCGCCTGTTGCACTCAATGTCAGCGTCTTGCCGGGAGTTCCGGAAAACGAGCTGATTGTCCAGACTTCGCTGTCGGAGACATCATCGACCGCGCTTCCCCAAGGCGCCACGCCGACCTCCACATCGAAATTGTCATCGGCAAGGCCCTTCAAATGCCTGACCGCCAGAGCCGTTATGGACGTCGGGAATGTCAGTGATGCCGACGGATCATCGTCGCTTGCATCCCATATCGCTCTGCACTTTCCATCAGGCGATAGCAGGTCTGCGGCAATGCCGCCCCAATTCCCACCGCTTGTGTCTGGTTGAATCGGACCCCAGCCCACAGGGTTATACGCCGCTTCGCTGGCAGGCGTGCCTATGTCCACTACGTAGAGTGCCGACGCTTGCCCCCCGGTAAGAGCCACAACTACTGCGATGATTGTTATCAACTTTTTCACTACTTCCACCTCCAAACGCCAAACATCGTTGTCACCAAAGTTGTTTACAGACTCCTGCGTCTGCGCATCCAGCCGACAAGGCCTGCACCAATGCTGCCTAACAAAATGGCGCCCGGAGCAGGAATGCAGATTGTATCGACGGTTATATAGTCAACAAAACCGCCCGTCCCGGTACCACTGATCAGAATGTCCTCCTCAAACGGGTTCGGATAAACGCGCCAGACGTAAATCGACTTGTACCAGAGATTTGTCGGATCGACGGTCTCTGTGTATTCCTGGAGCGGCTCTACAACACCGGCCGGATCCGGATCAACTGTGATCTCCAGCATCCCGCGATAACCTATCTCAAGCCAGATCTCCTTGTAGGGGCTTGCAATCTCTCGGTTGGGAATATGTAGCTTGATCAGCAGAGGGTCACCACCCCAGACACCGTCCCGACCCAGATAATTCTCCCTGGCCCAGCCAAAAACATTCCCGCCGATTTCGGCCATAGCCGTGTCATACGGATTCTCATCAATCTCGGGTTCCGCAGGATTGTCGGCGGTGTCGAACGTCCACATCTGATACGTTGTGCCCGGGTCGCCTCTGTTCCACCAGAAACTCGGCACTGCCAAAGCCGGCGCCGCCGACAAGGCACACGCTACTAATACAAACAGGATTCGCTTCATTTTCATCATCTCCTTAGATATTTTTGAGTTTCTTTGATTGCTAAACGTCACTCACAAAACTTAGCCGACTACGCTCCACACCAATTGGGTTGGTAAGAACGCGTGACACATAGTCAGATGCGCTTGGGCCGTCCAAACACAGGAACACAGCAAACAACAAGATCGCTCATCGTTATTGCGGCGATTCCGACCATGGCTGCAAGAAACAACAGCAACAGGACCAAGCTCTCATTGCTTAGGCTCATTAACACCGCTACGCCATCATTTCAAAGAGAACACCTTCCCTGCAAATGCCACTCGCTGGACACGCCAGAAAGCAGATAAGATATGGCCTCCTCCTATTAGGGGCCACTGCAATATGTCCAGTATATTCGACACATAGTGGCGTGTCAAGAGAAATCTCCCAAAAACTCAGAATCTGGCAATGAATTTTGCCTACCTTTGCCACACATAGCCGGAAAACGCGTTTCAGACTGCCTGCCGAACTACCACATAAGTAGTAGTCCAAATAGGGTATTCCCTGTGCCGCGCTCGCAATTAGGAGCCAAGTCCAAACGAGCCTTTCCGAATCACGCCGCCCCCCCCCGTCCTTGGAACGACCGACATCTCCCTGCTTATGCAGCACCATCGAAGCCTAAGTTCAACGCTTGGAAAATGCGTTTTTCCAGCCGATGTGCGAGTCTTTTCCGCTCCCGCCTTTAAGAAACGATCTGAAAACCGTCACCCGCGGGCCTGAGCGAACCGAAGGGCCTGAGCTGCGAAACCAAGAGATTCTCCGTCTCCAACGCATTCTCGGTCCCCCTAAAACCCGGGCTATTGCCAACGGAAAAACACGATGCTCGGGTCCATCGCCTTTGCGTCCACCCAGTTGCTGACTTTGTCGGCTGTGGCAACATCATGAAGGAGGCGCCGTCATAATGGTTATTGATAGGCTGTGGCGCTATGGTGTAGAATCAGGATTATGATGGTCAGGACACTAAGATTTTTATTTGGCTGCGCTTATGCCGTATTCATTGGAATGCTCGTTCTCTCTTATGCTGGTCCAGCTCTATATGCTGCTGCGACCGCAAGACAGGCTGTGCCTGACAGGCATCCACGGCTGCTCGGTTCGAGAGACCGACTGCAAGAGCTGGCCAAGACCCGCAGTGAGGCATACCGGCGTGTTGTCAGCGTGGCGCGCGAGCTCGACGCCGACGACCACGCCAAGATGATCTCGATGGCCCTGATCTGCGCGATAGAACAGGACAAGAAGCTCGGCGAGGCCGCCGTGCAAATGGCTATGAAATACGTCAACGGCCCAATCAAGCAGGGTCACGTTACTTTCGGCAGCGACCTTGCGCTCTGCGCGATAGTCTATGATCTTTGTTACGAATACTGGACCGAGGCCCAGCGTGAAGCGTTCCATGAGTATATGAACAAAACCGTCGATGCCAACGTCCGCTCCGAGACCCACGTTTTCCACAACGGCTGGTACGGATACAAACACTGGGGCATCGGCCTGGCGTGCTATGCGGCCTACTACGAGGACCCGCGCGCCCCCGAAATCCTCAAGACGCTCGAAGAGGACTGGCGCACTCGCGCCGCACCGGCTTTCGGACTGGCAGGCGACGGTGGGGGCTGGGCCGAAGGATACTACATCAACTACTTCCTCGATGAGTGGCTGTTTTTCTGCGAAGTCGCACGCTACTGTGAAGGCAAAGACTACTACGCCGATGCCCCCGAATTCTTCCGTAACCGTGTGGTCGCCGGTATGTTCGAGGCGTATCCCGGCATCAGCACTTATAACTCTCGCCGGCCGATTCCCATGGGCGACGGCGGGGGCCGGGTGTTCGGCGGCGATCGCGACAAGACCCTCTCCGCAAGACGCATCCTGGTCAACTACTTCCGGGACGAGACGAGCCACCAGGCAGTTCACGCCTTCAACGAAAGCACGCCGCGCTCGAGCGTCGGCGTTTACGCCTATAAAGACTTCCTTTGGCGGGACGCAACCGTCACCAAGGTCGATCTAAAGAGCTTCAAGCTCTCACACATCAGCCCTGGACCCGGCTACGTATATGCGAGAAGCTCCTGGGACGAAGACGCCACATACTTTTTCTTCAAGTGCGGCGACCGATTCACTGCGCACCAGCACCTCGACGTCGCACACTTTCTGATTTACAAGCACACCGAGCTGCTCGGCGACGGCGGCCACTATGACGAATTTGGCTCCACCCACGATGTCAACTACCACCTGCGAACCATCGCACACAACACGATACTCGTTCACGACCCATGTGAGACGTGGCCCGGAATCCGCGCAGGAAACGTCACCGGAAACGATGGGGGTCAACACCACAACTGGCCGCACCATAACGGCGCCGTGACAGACCCAGCCGACTGGCGGAAAGACCGCAAGCTGTATGACATAGCCGACATTTTGGCCTTCGAGGACCGGGGCTCTTACGTGTATATGGCCGGCGACTGCACGCGGGCCTATTCGCCGAACAAGGTGGCATACTACACCCGCCAGATAGTCTTCCTTCGCCCGGACACATTTGTCATCTTCGACCGTGTCAACTCCAGGAATCCCGGTTTCAAAAAGACATTGCTTCTGCAGGCTATGACGGTCCCCAGGCAGACCGAGGACAACTTGATAGTCACAAATGGCAAGGGCCGTTTGTTCATTCAGACTCTGCTGCCGAAAGAGCCGAAAATCGCGCTCGTTTCCGGGGAACAGATCTACAGTTACGGCGGTAAAGATTATCCACCCTCTCGTGACACCGGTCCCGCACCGCAGTGCCGTATTGAAATATCGCCGTCCGAGCAGGCAAAGCTGGACTATTTTCTCCACGTCCTGACTGCAACGGACGCCAATACCAACTCCGTCGAAGAAGGAACCGTACAAGTTGAGGATCGGCGGATAATCTTGACGGTCGGCACAGCAAGAATTGCTTTCTCCACTGCTGAGGCGGCAGGAAACATCGCTATTTCCGGATACCAGGCGGAGTTCGCGGACAAGATCGTGTTTTGAATCGGCCTATCTGCCCAAAGAGTAGGGCTGCCGTCTCCTTCGGCCCCAGTCAACGCATCCTCAGCACTGCGCCTGCAAAGCTTTCTCCTTGGTACGCCGAATCGCCAAAAGGACAGATAAAGTCTGATAAGTGCTCACGGCGGAGCTTGCCGGGCTATGCGCGCAGCAACTGGAGGTTCAAGAAGAAGGAGATTGTCGGGCTTTGAGTCGCCGATTATCGCAATGCAAACCGCTTAACGACCCGATATACCCCACGATACAGCAGGCTCAGAAGATAACATGTCAGAATCGGAATGCCAAAAGACACAAGCCACACAATTCCGTCCCACATGTTTGCTTTCTGAGCATACTCTGCTTTCAAACGATTATCCGGTCCTGACAAGGCGTCAGTCAGCAGATCAGGAAGAAGTGACAGGGAAAAACGCAGTGAAAAGAATATCACGGCGCCGCATAGGATTATCGTGCAGAAGGCGACAACAGCCCCGATTTTGTCACCCCTCAGCCCCTTTATGAGCCACGCATCCGGTCCGATTAGCTTAACGAAGATTATGGCGCCAAGGACCAGCGAAAATACAAAGAGAAGCACAGACATTGCCAACCAGCCAGATCACGTCAAGATTCTTCAAAGTCGCACTATTACCCCGTAACAATCGAAACTGTGGGCATCATCGTGAGGCGCTTCGGCGCCGGAACAGCCTCTACCTTCGAGGGGTAGGAGATTGCCACGTCGGCCTTCGGCCTCCTCGCAATGACGAGGGCCACAAAATCAAGTGTTACGGGGTACTATACCGTAATCGGCACAAATCCACTCCGGGTTGCCTCGTAGAACGGTCAATCGTGCCTCCACTCTGAAGCGCCACAGCGAC
>CAYGZM010000173.1:0-7220 GCA_964354365.1 uncultured Pirellulales bacterium | reverse complement strand
ACAACTCAAAATGCACCCAAATCCAAAGGCCCGCCACCCCCGTGAAATATGCGGGTTAGGATTGAGCTAAACGAACATATCAATCGATTTGTCGGTGATGAAGGCCTCGTTACGTCCTATAAATTCAGCGTAGCCGCCCTCGTTTACAAGCAAGTCGTTCACACCCCCGCTTCCCGCCTGTGTATTGGGATTCGGGTAGCCCTGCCAGCCAGGCCAGTTATCCTGATGTGGCGATGCGGATTCGCCGTTGAGGGCCTGCCGCCCCTGTTCGTTGGTCAGGACGACTTCAAGGCGTCTTATGTTGACACCCAGCTCCTGGAGATTTCGCACTATTTCCGGCAGCGCCTGCTGTATTTCGGCCCTTGTTTGCGCCTTGTTCACCTCCAGGACGCCGGTGATTTGGCTGTCCTGCTCCTGGAACTTTATGAGAACGTTGCCGAGTTCCGGCGGATTGAGGCGAATGGTAATCTGCTGGTCGGGCCGAGCTAAGGATGTCCTTAGAGATTCCTGAATCTGCTCGCTGACGCTTGCAGAAACACTGGTGGAGGAGGCATTGCCCGCTGTCCTATCGCCCTGCGAAGCATTGAAAGGCTGCTCCACGAGGGCAATACGGGGGCTGTTCCGGGCGGCGATCTGCTCGGATCCCTGGGCAAGGCTGCCGTCAGGCGCCTTATTATCGCGGGTATTCGCCTGGCTTGTGGCCGTCTGAACCAGGGTTGCATTGAGTTTTTGGAGAAGAGAGTCACCGGAAAGAGTTTTTTCGCCAAGTCCGGTTTCCCTGCCGCTGCCATTGGGCGAATCCGAGAGCGTTTGGCTATTCGGGCCTGCATCGGCTTTGCCATCGGCCTTTGCGAGGGCAGTCGCAGATGCTTTTGGACCAGGTTTCGCGTCAGAAGCACCCTCTTTGACCAGTGCCTGATTGTCCTGCCCCGGTAGAGCATTCGAGACATTCTGCTTGACCCAATCAACCGACTTTTCACCGGTTACGGCCTTTGTGCCGTCTTTGGCAAGAGATTCGGGCGATAATCGCTTAGTGTCCGCTTCCGCGGCCCCGCCTTCCTGGCCCACGGGCGCCTTGTTGGCTGCCGGTATTTGCCGGACTTGCGGACCCTCCTGAGACTGGGCGGCAGGCCCAAGCGGTTGTTCAAGCGGGCTCGGCAGCGGGGTCTTAAACGCGGTTTGGCCCTGGCTAACGGCGGATTCGACGTGTTTTTGGGCCGATTCGGCGGCCGTCGGCGACGACTTCACGCTGGTTTTGGCGGCAGGATTGGCGGTGAGATTCGCAAGCCGGGAAGCGTTGGACCCGTCTATCAATGGGGCAACCTGCGTCGGGGCCTTCGCCCCTTCCCGAGGTTGAGGCGAATCGGCTGATTGGGCGGCCGTTTTGCCGGGTGCGACAGGGACTGTTGCGGAGGCATCCGGCGAAGCGCACGGCGATTGGCTCACAGCAACGCCATTAGGGGCAGGCGTCGTATCAGGGGAGGGGGCCTTTGCCTCGGGCATAGCTGGATTGCACTCCTCCTGCGGCCCTTTCGATTTCATCTGTTTCTCAAGCGCCTGGCTGAAATCCTGAGCCGGTTCGGCGGCAGCTCGTTTGGGGGCATCCGTCGAACGGTTATCGGGCGTTAATCCCTGTGGGTCATTGACGGCGCCGGCGTGGTCAGATGACTCCGGCCCATAGCCCCTGGGACTGCGTGCCTGGGCCGGTTGCAATAGGCCGGGCACAGCCGTAACGTCGGGAACGGACGCACTTATCAACAAACCGATATCCATATACCAGTGGTTTAGCAATCACTGTACCAGTCTCTGGTCCCGGGTCTCGTCAAAACCGTAACCTCTTACTGTAAAACAGGTTAGAAATACAAAAAAGATACGGTTGCGTATGTAGGCCGCGCCGGTCTCTGCAATTGCAGAAGAATATTCCTTACATGAGGCAGAAATTTCCAGTCGCGGGCATACCATATACGGCTGGGTAAAGGTGTAAAGAAACACATCGGCCTGTATGGAATCCTGACGCCCGGACTACCGCTCCGATAGGCATCGAATATCGATTTTGGGCGGTTTTTGAGCCAAATTGGGCGGTTGGTGGGGCAAAAACATGCAGCCGGGAGCATCTGGCACGCTTATTGCTCATTTCCCTTCGACAAAGAAGGTTTGTGCAAGGATAGCAGGAATACTGAAGTGTCCAAGATAAGCAACATCGTTGATTTCCTCGAAGCCGGGATGAAGGCCGAAAGCCTTCGCCAACAGGCAATCACCAACAACGTCGCCAACATGCAGACGCCGGGCTACCGCAGGATTGACATCAAGTTCGAGCAATTGCTCGCCAAAGCTATGGATTCGCGTGGGGCGGTCGAACTTGGCAAGATCACACCGCAGATATACCAACCCCAGCAAACACCTGTGGGTGCGAACGGCAACGACGTCAATCTGGAGGTTGAGGTTGGGGAAATGGTGAAGAATACCCTTCGCCACAAGGCATACGTCAGGCTGCTCAATAAAAGGTATCTGCAGATGGAGGCGGCCATTAACGTAAGGTAATTGCAGAGCTTGGAGTCATCGGTGTTCGACAGGTCGAACGCCGGCCCGGAAGGAATCAGGCACGAACGGGAGCAGGCAAATGGAAGTGAATAACAGCTTCGGCCCAATAGACATAGCGATTTCGGGCATGCAGGCGCAGAAGAAAAGCATGGGAGTGATTTCGTCCAACGTGGCGAATGCCCAGTCAACGGACAACGGCCAGGGGCAGCCCTACCGGCGGCTCGAAGCTATATTCAAGGCGGACGATGACGGTATGAGCGGCGTAACACTCGAGGAGATAGCCGCCGATATGAGCGAGCTTCCGAGAATCCTAAGACCCGGCCACCCCGATGCCGACGAGCAGGGATACGTGACGATGCCCAACGTGGACCTGCCTATCGAGATGGTCAACCTGACAATGGCAACACGCGCATATCAGGCGAACGTTGCCGTGCTGAAGCGCTATCAGCGCATGGTTGAGACCACACTCGAGCTGCTTCGATAAAGTAAGGAACAAGATAATGATCAATCTGAATCCGAACGTAACCTCGATACTGCCAAACGTAAATGCCGAATCCCTCACAGCAGGCAAGGTCGGCGGCGCCGACGGCAAGGCAGGCGGTTTTGACAAGGCCATAAAGGCGGTCGGGGAATATGTCTCCAAGGTCGATGACCTTCAACAGTCGTCGGATACGTCTATAAAGGACCTTTTAGCGGGCAAAAACTCGGATATAAATTCGGTGGTCTCTGCGATGGCCAAGGCCGATATGAGCTTCAAGCTTCTGGTGGGTGTTCGAAACAAACTGATTGAGGCCTACAAACAGACTATGAATATGCAGTTGTAGCGGGAAGCTCGATACTGGATACTGGATACTCGGACCCACGAGCGACGAGAATCGAGAATCGAGCGCCAATTAACGAAAAGGATAAATGGACTTTCTTCGAAAAATTCAGGCCGTCTGGCGCAACATCAGCCTGGTTCAGCGAGCCCTTCTAATTGCCGTGGTTATTACCTTTGGCATCGTTGGCGCTCTGCTTGTTCATTGGGCGCGGCGGCCTGATATGAGGATGCTGTACCAGCAATTGTCGCCGGAGGAGGCCTCCAAAATAACGGAAAAGATCAGCGAGAAAAACATTCCTTACGAATTGCGGAACGGCGGGACCACCATCTATGCCCCGAAACAGCATATCTATCAGCTTCGCCTGGACATGGCAAAAGAGGGGCTGCCCGTGGGCGAACAGGGCGGCTACAAGATATTTGACGACGAGAAGATCGGCATCAGCCCGTTTGTGCAAAACGTCAATCTTAGGCGAGCGCTGCAGGATGAGCTGGCCAAGAGTATTCAGATGATAGAGGGCGTCGATCACGCGCGGGTTCACATAGTGAGCACGGAGCAGAGCATCTTCGCATCCAAAGGCGGAGAGACGAGCGCCTCTATTGTCCTGCGGCTGCGGCCGGGTTATAGACTGAGCGCTTCGAATATTGCGGCAATCACGCACCTGGTGGCCGGGAGCGTCAAGGAGCTCAAGTCGGAAAATGTGACCGTAATAGACAGCGAGGGCCGGCTTCTTTCAAGCGAATCGGACCAGGCCATGGCCAACGGGGCGGGGACAGTCCAGGCCTATAAGGAAAGGGTGGAGGACAACTTAGAGAACAAGGTTGAGGAGATGCTTATCGCGGTCCTTGGGCCGGGTCGGGCGGCAGTGAACATCTGGGCGACGATTGATATGAACAGCACCAACACCGTCACTGAAAAATATGAGCCTAAAGGGGTAGTCACAAAGGAAGAGATTCAGAGCGGCTCCGAGGGCGGGCCTGTGGGGGCATCGGCAAGCGGCGGCACGGCCCCGCCGGGCAAAACGAAAAAGGACGAGACAATCACCACTGAATATGAGGTCGGCAAGACCGTGAAGCAGGAGACGATCCTGCCGGGCAAGATCACATCTCTGAAAGTTGCGGCCTTTGTCGATTTATCGCCGTCCAATGCCGATGCGAACGAAGCCGCCGGCGGCACCGGGGCAAAAATAATGCAGGTGGCCGACGTGCAGGAAATCATCAAGAATGCGCTCGGCCTGACGGACACTTCGTCGATCAAGGTGGTGGATGTGAAGTTCAATCGTCCTGTTGAGGCGCTGCTTGAAGAGGCCCCGGCCAACTGGACGCGCTATTTGGCGATTGTTCGTCAGGCATCCTTGGGCATCATGGCGATTTGTGCCCTGCTGGTCCTTAGGATATTCAGGGGCGCAAAGAATAAAGCGGCCCAGGCGGTTGCGGCAGGCCAGCTGGCCGAGGCTGGAGCAATGGCTGGTCTTCTGCCGGCCGGAGCAGAGGGATCGGAGTCAGTCGTGCTGCGCAGACAGATATCCGGCGCGCTGCGGAAGAATCCTGAGCAGGTCAAACAGCTATTTCTGAGCTGGATCGAAGAAAAGGAAGATTAGACAAGTGGCGCTGACAGGCAAACAGAAAGCTGCGATACTGCTGATGAGTCTGGACGCCCCGACTGCGGCCAGACTGCTCAAGGGCGTTGATGCACAGGTGGTTGAGGGATTGGCAGCGGAATTGGCCAACATAAAGAGGGCGGTTTGTCGAGACGACATACAAAGCACCGTAATTGCCCGACAGTTCTGCGATACCCTGCAGGCCAACAAGGTATCTCACATCAATAGTTTCCTGAACGAGATGCTCAAGAGCATCGCAGGCGCCGGCAGTGCCGAGGAAATCAAGAGACCGACACAGGATGTGCCGCGCAAACGCGGCGGGTTCATACCTATTGATTCGGTTGATGCCGGGACGATTGCCGCAGTTCTGGAGCGCGAACACCCGCGGGTCGTCGCACTGGCCCTGTCGGAGCTGCCGGCAAAGAAGAGCGCGGAAGTCCTCGGCTTCCTGGGCGAAGGTATCCGCGTCAGCGCCATCAACAGAATGGCCAACAGCGAAGCGGCCACCCCAGAGGCAAGGGCACAAATAGTGGAGACGGTCTGCAAGCATATCTCAAGAGCAATAAGGTAAACGCCAATGACGGGTAAGCAAAAAGCTGCGATGCTGTTGATGAGTTTAGACGCCGCCACTACAACAGAACTGCTCCAGGGGCTTGACGCCGAGGAGATCCACGAAATTACCATGGAGCTTGCGCGAATCGACGCATCACAGCAGCATGACGCCAAGGAACAGGCGAAGGTGGCCCAGGAGTTCCTCGGCTCACTTCATCAAAAGGCAAAACAGTCCTTCAGTATGAGATATTTCCTCAACGAGACTCTTGCAAGCGTCATCAGCAAAGACAAGGCGGAGGAAATAAGATCTCAGATCATAAGGACCCCAAAAAAGAAAAAGACGTTTGCGGAGATCCGTTCAGCCAGCACGGATGAGCTGGTCCTTGCCCTGGAGGGTGAGCGCCCGCAGACGATTGCCGTGGTGCTATCGGAGCTGGACCCGAAGAAAAGCCAGGAGGTTTTGTCGCTTTTGAGCAAAGAAACCCAGGTCAAAGCGGTCTGCAAGATGACCAATCCGGACGTCGTGGGGCCCGAAGTGAAGTAGCGAATTGAGTGTATGGTTAGCGAACGGCTCAAAAGCCTCAAAGGAGAGACCCTTGCAGAGCGACCAGAGCAGGCCTTGCGGAAATTGGCTATTGTGCTGAGCGGCCTGGCGATAGAACTCAGAGACCTGCTGCTTGAGGAGATCAAAAAGCAAGACGAGCACACGTGCGCCATGGTGAGGAGCTTGATGCTGACCTGGGAAGATATTCCCTCCGTAGCAGACCGATCATTGCAGGAAGCGCTGCGAAGCGTCGAAATGGGCAAACTGGCTTTGGCGCTCCACGGAGCCGATGCCCAGATTACGCAAAAGATACGCTCGAATATATCCGAGCGGGCCGCGGCCACGCTTGATGAGGAAGCTTCGCTCATGCAGGAGCCAATGAAAAGGGAAGTCCTTGATGCGAGGGAAGAGGTTGTCAAACCGTTGCGAGAAGCCAATGAAGCAGGCAAACTCAGATTCATAGGGCGATAGCACGATGCCGGGAACGCTGACAGTCCATCTTGACAGGCCGATTGGGTTGACCAATATCTGCGAAAAGGACTTCGAGAAGCTCGATACCGGATACTCGATACTCGCACCCACGAGCGACGAGAATCCAGAATCGAGAATGCAGGATGTGGAGGCTCAAAGAGCCGCACTTTCCCAGGCGAATCAGGCCCTCAGGGAAGTGATTGCCAGGCTCAACGAATTCTACGAGACCACGTTTGCGGCGCATAAAGAGGAAATTGCCAGACTCTCGGTGGAGATCGCCCGAAAGATCCTGGCTCAAAAAGTGGAAAATGGGGACTACAAAATAGAACCCATCATAAAAGAGGCGCTCAGTAATGCTCCCGTCCGTCAGGATGTGGTGGTGCACTTGAATCCTGCGGACCTTGCTGAATGGCAGAAGCTGCGGGAGAATGAGTCAAGCGAAGACTTTACGGGCATTAAGTTTGTTCCGGATGCAAATATCGGGCGGGCGGAATGCGTGCTTGAAACCCCGAAGGGAATTATCGAATCTTTGATCGACCAGCATCTGGAGCAAATCGGCAAAGCTCTACGGAAGGTGAAATAGCGTATATGGCCAGCACCAAGATCCGGGGCATCGAGGCCGATCAGAAACCTCTTGATGCCCCGCAGGACAATCCGGTTGACTTTGAGAAGTTTCACTCAGCCCTGCACGCGA
>CAYGZM010000172.1:0-7407 GCA_964354365.1 uncultured Pirellulales bacterium | reverse complement strand
ATCCGCAACTTTGGCGACTAAGCAATCAGACATAAGACCACAGACAAAAGACATAAGACAGGAGAATTATGAATATCGAATGTCGAATGTCGAATATCAAAACACGAGCGACGAGCAACGCCTGCCCTGAGCACTGTCGAAGGGAGCGACGAGCCACGTGTTACGGCATGACCCTTATCGAGATGCTGGTTGTCCTGGCCGTTATTGTACTTCTCGCGGGGATTATGGTGGGCGTCGGCCTCGGCATTGAAAATCAGTCCAAGAAGAAGGCCGTCAAGGCCACCTTCGCCCTGCTCGAGAGCGCTCTGCAGGAATATTACGACTTTACGGGCAGGTTTCCGGCTGCAAATGATGTCAATCCGAACGTCAATTGTGAAATACTCTACGCGGCGCTTAATTCTCTGCCCGGTCCGCGAAGGGTGCTCGAGAATATCAGTGAAAAGATAATACATAACAAATTCAATCCGGCTGTCGTGCCGCCAATATACGAGATATATGACCCGTGGGGCACGGTTCTGGATTACAGATATATTGCCGGCGACAGCTTTCCGAGGCTTATTTCGGCCGGCCCGGATAAAAAAACAGGTATTGGTTTCGATGGCGACAACATAACAAACAGATAGGACGAACGCGTAAGAAATCAGTTCTCTTGCCGGTCGATCGATAGTTGTCATTCCCGCGAAAGCGGGAATCCAGGGAATTGCCAAGAAGAACAATGAATACGAAGCTAAGACAATCGGGTCTTACGCTGACCGAGTTGGCGGTCGTTATCGCGGTTATGGCGCTGCTGGCTGGCCTCGCGCTGCCGGCCGCTCGTATGGTCATCGGCTCTTTTGAGTCCGGCGACAGCGCGCGCAGCATGATAAGCGCCGCCCTGGCCTCTGCGCGTGCACTCGCCGCGGCAAAGGACAGTTACGTCGGCGTACGATTCCAGAAGGCGTATAATCCCGACGCGGTGGACCCGCTCAACCCGCTCACCGCCCCGCAGTATATGATATTCATTGTAAAAGATGCTGGCCCCGAGCCCAACGGCACGGGCCTGGCAAACGGTTTTCGCGCCCTTGAAGGGTGTAAACCGATAAAGCTCCCCGATTCTATCGGCGTGATGGATTTGACGCTGGTCAACAGGGTTTTTACGCCTCCTTCGACAATCTCGTTTACAGAATCGCCTCTCGATACCGATGTCGAAATAGACACGCTGGAGGAGCTGAGGGATACAACCACGTTCTCGGTGATTTTCTCCCCCACAGGCAAGCTGCTTATGCACGAGGTGCGGATAAGAAACCGAAACGGGCGAATCGATAGTTCGTCAGCGCGAAGTCTGGATGACGTTTTCAACACAAAGGTACAGGTAGATGCCGGGGTGGGAATGTTCTACCAGGACGATTATCTGCCGATGGGTTTGGGGCCGGAATACAGCCGGAACAGGTTCATTATCTATGACAGGGACAAGTTCGCCCAGGCCTACAAGGCGGGCAGGGCGTGGTCGGACTATCTGGCGGCCCTGGCCGCCGAGACGATTTACCTCAACCCCTATACGGGGACGATCATCTCGAAGGATTAGCTGGCTATGAGTAATAAGAGACTGTCTCAAAACTCCAAATGTCATTCTGAGCGCAGCGAAGAATCTCAGATTCTTGGCTGCCAGCCCCTTCGCTTCGCTCAGGGTGACAGATTTGAGGTAGTCACTGCGCGCCGGTATGGTGGTTTTTCCCTTGTTGAGGTCCTGTTAGCTGTTGCGACGCTCGCCATCGGAATGATTTTCATAGGCGGCACCTTCCTCGTCGCCGTTCACTTTGCGACCGTCTCCACCGAGCGGACCATGGCGACCGTTGTGGTCAACGAGGCCTTTTCAAAGATAAAGCTCTTCGGCGTGGATATGGCGGACCCGAACTTGGTCCTGAATGGGCAGAAGCTCTTTGATTATCAAGTGAAACCGCTGTACGTGCCAAGGCCCATCGATCCCGACGAATTTGCATACCCTTCGACGAGGACTCTGGCCGACAAGCAGTATTTCTGGTCGGCCCTGTGCCGGCGTGACCCCGACGATCCGAATCATGAGATCGTGGTGACTGTTTTCGTCAGCAGAAAGGTCGGAACAGCAACCAGGTATGTTGGACCGGCGGGGCCTTTGAATTGGCCCGTGCCGATGCCGGTTCGTGTGGCGGGGGCTATCGGCAGTAACGTTCTTACAATCCGTGACGACCCCAGGTGGATCAACGAGGGCTATACAATAGTTGAAGACAGCACCGGGCAAAAATATCGAGTGGTCGAGCGGGGTGCTGACCCCGCCCAGGTTATTCTTGACCAACCGTGGCTGGGGGGCAACCTGGTCTGGGCTGTTCCCCCCCCGTCGCTGCTGCCATCATGGGTTCCGCCAGCACTGCCGCCAGTCGGGGGCGGCGGCCCCTGCATAGTGGTGTATCAGACAAAGATCAGATTTTAGCAGCGAGAAGAATGTTGATTTGAAGGACAAATTGACGGATTTGTCAAAGATGCTAAGCGGGCTAAAACGCTCCATGAATCGATAGACAATGAACAACAAACAACCAACAATGAACAACGAACAACGAACAACCAACGGTTTCACGCTAATTGAGCTTATGGTTGCGATGGGGATTCTGGTGATCGTCCTGTCCTTTGCGGGCGTGATCTTTAACGCCGGTATCAACACCCACCGCACCGCCCTCGCAAACGCCGAGATTATGCGGAAGCTCCGCGCCATTACAGACCGGCTCGACGCCGACTTCCAGGGCCTGTGCAAAAACGGCGAGATTTTTGTGACCTGGGTGGCGCAGGACAGAAGGCCGGACTTCAGCGATTGCGATCTGGACGGCTTCGAGCGATTCGACCGGATAATGTTCTTCGCCGATGGTGATTTCCAGTCCTATCGACCAGCCCTGATGAGTGACGGCGTCAGCAAGAAGATGGTGCGCGGGGATATCGCACGGATTTGTTATATGCTCGCAACCAGGGGCGGCCCGGCCGGTGTCCCGGCGGCTGTCCAGCCCAGGGCCAAACGGATACTCGCAAGGACCCAGCACATCCTGACAGCCGATCCCGACCTGCCTGCTGTTGACCCGAACACATTTACTACCGATCCACAATGGTACGTGTGGAACAACCTGTACGAGTACGACAAGATATGGCTCGATGATTGGAAGAAGATGCGTTCTGCAAATAAAAGGAATGCCCTGTCTGTTATCACCGATGTCAAGGTTGATGTTCTCGGCGTTCCCACCGTGGCGAGGGCCGTCTGGGGGGCGCACGTCGATCCGGCGGACCCCAATTTGATCCACATGCTTCTGTGCGAGGGCGTTGGAGAGTTCAAGATTCAGGGCTGGTACGATGCCGGGCGCAGGTGGGTGCCGGAGGTTGACATTGACGGCCCCGGCCCCTTGACGGATTCCGATTTCTTCTGGCTTAGCCCCGGTGTCCTCGACCCTGACAGTGTTCCCGGAGTGCTGTATCCTTCTCGATTGACGCCGCTGGATCCGAGAGGGTACGGAGGTGTGAATATCAACGGGATTAGCTACGGCGGCCCTGTGGACGAAACGGATTTCAACCGCATTCCGGGTCTTGGGCGGGCGCTTAAGTTCACCTTTACGCTGTTCGACTCGAAGGGCATTATAAAACAAGGCCGGACTTTTACGCATATTGTGTATTTGGATTAGTTCGTTGTTCGTAGTTCATTGTTCATTGTCTGTTGTTCGTTGCTTCGATAGCAATGCAGGGGCTTAGGATGTGCAGAAAAGGGAAAGTTCGGGGTTCGGCGCTTATTCTGACGGTTGTTCTTACCAGTCTGCTGGCTATCGTGGGCGTGTTGTTCCTTATGACTACCCGCGTGGACAGGATGGCGACCTCGGCCACGTCACAAAACAAGGAGCTCGACCTGGCGATTGATGCGCTTGTCGCCAAAGTATCCGAGCAGTTGATCTGGGACGTCCCCGGCACGCGGCTTGCCGGCGGCAGGTACCCCGAATACCACGACTATCCCGGCCCGGACGACAGGTGGCTGGCAAGCTCCGAGCCGTACCAGGCGGGGGCGGGGGCGGCTGCAAGGTACTTCTGGCGCCACGTAAGCGATATCTTCGAGCGATTCGACCCCAACGCCTACGACTTGCCGGTCGGGCGTATTGCGGACTATCAGGATAGCAGCAGAATGGTCCAGGGCCTCCCGGCTGACGCCGACGGCGACGGCATCGCCGATTCCTTATGGGTGGTTGTGCCGGGTATTACCACCACCAAGGGCAGGCCGGTCTTCGCTGCCGTCAGGGTCGTCGATAACGGCGTGACAAACGTCAACACGGCGTTCAGGTTCGATCCGTGCGACCCCGACATTTCCCGAATCGACGGCACGAACCTCTCGCAGATAAACCTTATGGCCTTGGCTGAGCGGCCCGACGTCCTTCTTACGCCGGCGAAGAAACGGGCGAACGAGACGGCCCTGCTTGTCGCCAGAGCAAACGGTGTCGGTCTTGACCCCAACAACCTGGCTGCTTACGAGGGCGACGTCGTTTGGCATTATGATGGTGAGCTGGCTCTGCCCTACACGCCTTTCGATATCGCAGACGAACTTGAGTTGCGGAACCGATTCCTGCTGAATCAAAGAGATACCTATACCCGCATCGAGCGGTTCGGCTGGACTGGTTCTTTCCTCGCCGCGACGACTCTTGAAGTGCCCATAGGTCTGGGTGGTTCGGGGATGACTGTTGGCGAGTGGTTTGACCGTGCGTTTATTTTTGATCCGGTGTCTGTTCCCGATCCGGGTCGCTTGAGGCGCTACGACTATCGCCACATCGCAACGACGTGCAGTATGGACCGCATCATAAATCCCGTTGGACCCATTCCAGGTATTGGCATGCCACTTGAAAGGGGCAAGATGGTCAGCGTGAATACTGCGAATCTTTCTCAGCTTCGGTATGCACTCAGGATGGGCATTTTGGATGCGGACCCCACCCGGTCTGTTATGACGGCTGACGCGTTGGCAGTGCAGATTACTGCCAACATCATAGACTATCGCGATGACGACTCCAGTGTGACCAGAGTGGTTGATATCAACGGGGCGCCGCACTACGGTTTTGAGCGACCCTGCATTTATATTTCAGAGGTCGCGGCGGAGGCCAATAGTGTTCCGCCAGCAACCTATACCTCTTATGCGATAGAGCTCCACAAACCTTATTTTGAAGATGACATCCCCGGTCCCGGCACGTGGCGACTAAGGATCGGCGCCAGAACGGTGCCCATAAACTGGACGGGGATCCAACGCTTCCATGTAGTGCAGTTTGAAGACGCACGCGCGCCTTTGGGGCCTGTAGATTTCAACGACCCTGACGAAAAACTGTATGCAGCGGCTGTTCCGGGTTATACGCCGCCGAGACTTCCCGCCGACGCTATCGTCCAGGATGTCAGCAGCGTTGCTATTGGTGCCGGCAGCACCATAGAGTTGCAGCGTCAGGTTGCGCTTCCAGGTGGTCGCTCAGAGTGGATACCGGTTGATTCGTACCCCGGCACCATTCCTGCCGCCACAGGTAGATGGCTCTCACCCGACGCGACTCTCTGGAGCATTCAAAGGGACATTTCTCTTCATAAGTGTATTCGGCGACTGTGGGATACTGCGGCTGGGGCGGACCCTTCGACCCTCGGAAAGTTCAATACATACGTTGATTCTTCCGCTCTCGGCAGGATACAGGTGCAGGCCCATCCTTATCTTGAACCTGCCGTTTACGGGGGCAAAGGTTTCAAGAACATAGGCGAGATTGGAATGGTATTTGCCGGCAGCGGTTACGATGTGCCAATCAAGAGCACCGAGGCCAATTTGCGGCTTGATTTTAAGAATGTCCTTTTTGCCAGACTCCTCAACTATCTGACTGTTATTGACCCGGCGGACCACGGCCGCGACCCGAATGAAACAAGGATCAAAGGGCGGATAAACGTCAACACTGCTCCGCCGTTTGTCCTTGAGCAACTGCCGTGGATTGCCCCCGCGCGCGTGGGCGTGGGACCCATCGTCAGCCAGGCGGTAGTGGCATACCGAGACAAGATAGCGATACCGGGCGGGCCTGACTATCGTGCGCGACCCGGCGGATTAGGTTTTAGGAGTATTGGAGAGCTGGCGTGGGTGGCCGGGGTGCCCGGTATGCCCGGTATGGATTATTACGCCACCGACGGCCTCGACCAGCGCGGCTTCCCTGACCTGACGCCCCTAAAATTCCTGGGGCTCCTCGACGGCGCCAAGGATGATTTCGAAGAGCGGGATTTGATCTTCCAGCGAATCAGCAATCTGATCACCGTTCGCAGCGACGTCTTCACCGCTTACATACTTGTTCGAATCGGGGCCGATGGTCCGCAAAGACGAGTCATCGCCATACTCGACAGAAGCGGCGTTTTTCCTCGCAGCACAGCGCCTTATACAACGGGGAAGGTGAAGGTCCGAGCGCTGCACCAGGTTCCCGATCCGTGGTGATTGGGGATTGTCGATTATCATGGCGGTCTTTGTCTTGGGCAGCGCGTCCACCAATCGGATTACGCGCAGGCTAAACCGTTTTGTTCTGTCCTTGAGTTGATCAGGCGTCATATTTCTGGAGTGTGAATCCGAACTTTGATTTTTAATCGACAATCGAAAATCCTCAATCTACAATCGTCTTAGCAGTTCCACGATTTGGCCGTGCACCTTCTTATTGGCCAAGATCGCCTGGAACTCCCGGCCTTCATAGCCGGCCAGATCGACCGGGAAGATTTCCCTACCCTGCCAATCGGTCATAACGGCCCCCGCGCACCAGCCGATTATCGCCCCCGCCGCCAAATCCCATAGCTTGGGCGTGGAGGCGATATTGGCCACAAGACTGCCCTTTGCCACGTATGCCAATTGCAGGGCCGTTGTGCCGAGATTGCGGTATCTCGTCCGCTGTATGATTTCGCAAACCCAGCCCGGCAGCCCATCGCCGCCGGGGAAATGGCTGTCGAGAGCTACGCTCGAGAACTCGTCCATATCGCCATCGCCGGCGTGGATAGGCCTTCCGTTCAGTTGCGCCTCGCCGTCTTTGACGCCCGTGAACATCAAGTCCGCCGCCGGCTCAAAAATCGCACCCGCAACCGGTCTGCCTTCGTACATCGCCGCGATGCTGACGGTAAATATGGGCATGCCGTGCGCGAAATTGTTCGTCCCGTCTATCGGGTCGATGGCCCACCAGACAGGCTCGGAGCCGCGCGGCTGCTGCTTGAACAATTTGCCCCCTTCGCCTTCTTCGGCGATGAAGCCGTGATCGGGATAGTCTTGCCTGATTCGTTCAAGGATTATCTTCTGGCAGAGAGTGTCCGCCTGCGTAACGAGCTCGCTGCCGTTCTTGACTGAGACCTTGACAAAGCCGATCTCTTTCATGGCCCGCTGTCCCGCCAGGCGCGCCG
>CAYGZM010000171.1:0-7450 GCA_964354365.1 uncultured Pirellulales bacterium | reverse complement strand
TTCAGGCCTTCCTTGACGAGATCGTAAAGGAGCTGTGTGAGAATAACCGTATTGAATTCCGGGACTTCGGGGTGTTCGAGACCAAGACAAGGGCGGCCCGAGTTGCCCAGAATCCTAAGACTCTGGCGCGAGTTGAGGTTCCGGCCAAGCGTACGGTCAAGTTTAAGATGGGCCGGCTGATGAGAGACAATCTTTACGCTCCTGAGGTCGAGTCGGCCGACGCCAAGTAGCCGGGTTGAGCAAGAAGCCGCGCTCCATAATGCAAGCCGGGCGACAGCGGGAGGCAATTGCAGGCCGAGGGACGTTGCGGGGGCGGTAGCTGTTCGTTTTGTTGAAGTGGTTGTTCCAAGGAGCGTTTTATGGCTGAGGGTACGGTTAAGTGGTTTAACCCAAGAAAGGGTTACGGATTCATCGCTACGTCGGACGGGCGCGATGTATTCGTCCACTATTCAGATATTTCAGGTGACGGATATAAAACACTTGTAGAAGGCGATGCTGTAACTTTTGAGATTGTCGAGGGTGAGAAGGGCCAAAAGGCTGAGAAGGTAGTTGCGAAATCCGCTGCAGCACCCAAAGAATAGCAGGAAGGCCAAGTGTCCGTCTTGGGCCTTGGGGCAGGTTGTAAGCAGGTCTTTTTTCTCATTCCTCCATTACCTCACTCAGTCAAGCCGAGCAGCCGAAATTAGTTGCTGATTTTTCTCGGGGCTTGTATCATTTAGCGTATAGTCCGAGCGGCGAAAATCGCCCCGCCGCTTTGAGACGCAGAATATGACAAACGCATAGTGCGGTACGAGATTATGATAGCCGGTGGGCTACAATCCGCTCTGGACTGCAACGTGCTTGTGCTCAACAAGCACTATATGGCAATCCGCATAGTGGGAGCGAGACGCGCATTCTCCCTGCTGTGCCGGGAGCTTGCGGAAGTTGTCTCTTTCGAGGAGGGCAGCTATTCAAATTACGATTTCGAGAGCTGGTGCGAGGTCAGCCAGCTTCGTCGGCAGTTTGAGCCGGACGGCTATGACTGGGTCTCGACGGTCAATTTTTATGTTGCGGTGCCGCGGATAATTCGGCTGCTTTTCTACGACCGCCTGCCCCGGACGGAGGTGAAGTTCAATCGGCGAAACATCTTCGCCCGCGACAAAAACAGGTGCCAGTATTGCGGGAAGCGCTTCCCCACGAGCGAGCTTTCGCTCGACCACGTCGTGCCGCGCAGCGTGGGCGGAGAATCGGAGTGGGAGAATATCGTCTGCGCGTGCGCGGGCTGCAACGTCAGAAAGGGAGGCCGAACCCCCAAGCAAGCGGGTATGACGCTGATCCACAAGCCGGTCAGGCCCAAGCACAACCCGCTCGTCCATATCCACCTCGGCCACCAGCGATACCGGTCCTGGAAGCAATTCCTCGACCACGCATACTGGTCCGTTGAGCTGAAATGATGATGCCGATTCGGGCGAGGCCATCCCCAATCGTCACCCCGAGTCCGCCGAAGGCGGATCGAGGGGTCTATTCTGACTTGCCGCGCAGCGGTTCCAGTAGGCGGAGGAGGGAAGAAGAATGCAGAATTGTTTGAATAGATTCCTCCGCTGCGTTCGCTGCGCTCACTCCGGTCGGAATGACAATCAGTCCGTCGCGCCGACCACGCCCTTTGTCATTCCGAGCGCACCTTTTGTCATTCCGAGCGCAGTCGAGGAATCTATTAAACAATCGTCACCCAGAGCGCGGCACAATCGTCACCGCGAGCGCGCCCTCTGTCATTCCGAGCCCGCCGCAGGCGGGTCGCAGACATTTCGGCCTACCAGGTCTGGGTGGCCGTGTATTGAATTGTCTCGGTGGAGTCGGCCTTGATTTTCACCTCGAACCTGACGGTGCGGGCGTCGCGCTTTTCGTAACGCCCGGTCGCCTGGTCAATCGTCCAGTTGCGGCCCTGAGGGAACTTCTCATCCACATAGACGTTTACGGGTTCGAGCTTTCTGTTGCGCAGCTCAATCTTGTGAGTTTCGCGGCTGTAGTTACTCTTGTATTGCCCGTCAAGAAGGGTATATTCCGGCACGATGTCGAAGGCGTCGCCGATATAAAGAGATAGCTTTTCCTTCGTCGGCGTATGGTCGATCTCGTCCTCGCCCACGAATTCGAGCGTGCCGTCGGCGGGGTCCTTCTTGAAGACCCTGACCTTGCCCTTGGGCAGGGCTATGCCGAGTCCGTTGGCCTGGGTGTTCTCAAATTCGATTTTTGTCTGGACCTTATCGGGCTGCTGCTTTCTCTCGTAGAACCACCTTTCCTTCTTTTCATAGATGTATATCTTCTTTACCGCGACGCCCAGCGCCGGTTTGATGAACTCAATCTGTTTGACCTGGTTATTGTTTACCGTGGTGCTCCGCTGAAGCGTGTAAAGATGATATTCCATAAAGGCTTTTTCTTCAAACGCCGGGGCGCCGCCCGTCTCGGCGGCAGCGGCCCGCATCATCATCAGCATCGGAGGCTCTTCTTTGGTAATCCGCCGGACGTCGCCCGCGATAAGCTTCAACCTTGCATCCTTGTATGTTGCGCCGCTCTTGTTGTCGATTGTTACCCAGCCAGCAAAATCGAGGGCGGTCTCGTCGGGGCTGAGCTGCGCCGAATAGTCGGCGGACCAGCCGATCTTGCCGGTAGTGTATGTCACCTGGCAGAGCCGGCTGCCTTTTTGCTTTGAATCCACAAGCCAAACAAGCGTCGGCTTTGTCACCAAATCATCGGGCAACTCTTTGAGAGTAACCTCTTCGACGCCTGCCATATTGGCGATCTCAATAGCATTGTTCTCGCTTTTCACTATCAAATCTCCGCCCAGGGCAGCGAGAAGGCGGCCGGAAAGGGAGGTCCGATTGCTGCTGCCGCTGCCTTTGAGGACGACGATGACGTTCTTGTCGATGTAGCGTTTCAGGAGGCTCTCGGCGCTAACCAGGTCGTATTCGTAGTTCTGCTCGAGGACGCAGACCGCCCCCGGCGCCGAGAGGCACTGGAAATTCACGCTGGTCGGGTCGATTTCGGAGGCGACATCGGCGAATTTGGTCTGGTTGACGCCCTGGTCGAATTCAAGCTGCCGCGATTCCCTTACGACGGCAAAGTTATCGTTGTAGATAGTCAGGGCGGTCCCGGGTCCGGGCGATTCGGGCGATTTGCCGAAGCCGGCGGAACAGGTTAGAATACAGATTATCGTTAGGTAAATTGGTTTGCGGTTCATTTTCGTTACCTCCCAGATTTCCAAAATAAAAGGCTTCTGCAAAATTGCAGGTTAGGCCTACTTAGAAAAGAAAAAATCGTTTGTTGATTACCTGCAATTTTGCAGAACTCATTCAAGACAAGCCTGTTCGAGACACGCCTATATTTTCGCACAGTCGCCTTCGGGCGTAAAGAAAGAAGTGGTGCGAAAAAATCGCACCCTACTGTTTTGAATAGATTTCTCGACTCCGCTTCGCTGCGCTCGAAATCACATTTCGTCTGCCTGAGCACATGCTCCCCGTCACCCCGAGCGCAGCCAGTCGTCATGCCGAAGGGCCCCACCGTCACCCCGAGCTTGTCGAGGGGTCTATTTGACTTTCCGCGAGCGCACCCTCTGTCATTCCGAGCGCAGTCGAGGAATCTGTTAAACAATCGTCACCCCGAGCGCAGCCTGCCGTGAGTGTAGTCGAAGGGTCGGGGGGTCCATTCTGACTCGCCCGCAAAGATGACGTGCACCAGCGAGGATAGGATAAAACGCAGGGCAGGCATAAAAAAAGGGACCGCAAAGGGCGGTCCCTGCTGATGGTCGCCGGAATTAACCGATTATTTCTCGGCTTTTTTCTCCGCTTCGGTCAAGCCGGGCTTGGGTCCATTGAACTTGGTCGCCTCAAAACCCTCCTGCTCACCGGCAGTCATGGCGGGCTCTTCGACAATCCACGGAGTTATGAAAACGACGATTTCGCTGAGAACCGTTCTCTCAGCTTTGAACTTGAACAGGTTGCCGGCGATAGGTATATCACCGAGAAGAGGGACCTTGTTAAGCTGCTTGGTAGTATTCTTTTTGCGCAGTCCGCCCAAGACAACCGTGTGCCCGTTCTTGATCAACAATACAGTGTCCGCTTCACGCTTATCGACAACGGGCTGCGGATATCTGGCCTGCGCTGGATCCCCTACATTTACCGTACCGGTCTGAACGCTGAAACTCGGCTTCAATTTCAGCCTGATCATTTCATCGCGCTGGGCAATATGCGGGGTAACCTCAAGTTTGACACCGACGGGCTTAAACTCAGTTGTCCCAAAGCTCTGCGTGGTTCCGCCTCCCTGGTTGAGCTGCTGATAGGGGATCTCGGTGATAATATCAATTTTTGCCGTCGCATTATCAAGCACCAGGATTCGAGGATTAGCAAGAAGTTTTGCATCAATATTCTCGTTTTGCGCCTTCAAGAGGAAATCGACATCAATGGAGTCATTGAGCCAACCCAGGCGTAACCCGGCTGTAAGAGTATCCGTTTTGCTCGCCGTATTTGTGAAGCCGCCATTCATAAACGGATCGGTTCGTCCGGCCGTAGGATTAGTTGTGACCCCTCCGCCCCACGTGGTATTCCGGCCTGCCTCCCATTGGATACCGAGGTCGAGATTGTCCGTGCTGGTTATATCATAGATCCTTGCCTCAACCAGGATTTGTTTCGTTGTAACGTCAATTTTCTCGATGAAGAGCGTTATGTCTCTTATCTTGGTCTCGGTGTCGGTGACCATTATGTAACTGGTGCCCTGAATGGAAGATATGGAGCCCTTGGTCGATTTGAATTTATCGAGGGCCTTTACGACCTCGGTGACATCGGCATAGACAATCTCGAAGGTCTCGGTCTGGAGGGCCTCTGGCTTTTCGACCTGCTCGGCGGCGGTTATCACCCTTATCATATTCTGGCTGAGGACATAAGTGAACCCGTGGACGCTGAGGATGTTGTTGAGGGCCTCTTCGAGTGGCACATTCGTCAGGGTGACTGTTACCTCGCCCTCGACCTTGGGGCTTTTGACGATGTCGATGTTGGCCTGGTCGGCCATGATGCGCAAGACGTCCTCGATGGCGGTCTTTCTGAACTCGACGCTTATCCTCTTGGTCAGACGCTGCTCAAGCGACACTTGGTCCGAGACCATATTGGCGTCCGGCGGGGCATTGGCGTCGCCGCCGGCCAGGGCCGGGGCGCAGCTTATACAGACAACCGCGCAAAGCGCCAGGAGCTTCAACACCTTATATTTGATCATATAGCTTGCCATAATATTTCCTTCCTTCGACCCCGTCATATTTTCATATTCCAATTCTACGGCTCGAGAGTCTGAGTCCACGACTTTCCGTCTTTCTCGAATTCGACGGTTGTTAGATTTATTTTGACTATGGTTGCGCCGGCTATCGTGTCGCCGACGTGAGCAATTCTGGTGCCGATAATGGCGGCGGGATCATCCTCGCTGAACAGGATACCCATTACTGCCAGCTCCTGCGGCTTGGCCGGCTGCTGTTCCGTAGCGCCGACATTAGCCTGGGCGTTTGCGACGGCCTGGGTTTTGGCTATGGCCTCGGCCTCAATCTGCGCGGTCATTTCGGCTGTAAGCTGCATCGGGTCGCGAAGGCCTGCCGGGTAAGGCTCCGGCATCCGCCAGTCAATCTCGGCATTCGCCTGGTCGGCTGTTGTTGCAGGCTTGGGCTTAGGCGACCAGGTGGACTTGGATGAAGAAGCGCCAAGGACCTTGGTGAGGACAATTATCAACGCTACGAGCAGGACGGGCACAAGCACCGCCATTACTATTTGCCTTTTTGCACTGACTCCTTCCTTATGCCCAAAGAGCTTCTTGGTCACTTGGCGCAGGGCACCCCGGTCGGCGCTTCTTGCCGCAGCGCCTGCCCTGGCATGCGCCGGCGCGCCGGGCCTGCCCGCCTGCCTGAATTGCTGCGAAGGAACCGGAATCTGCGGATTCTCGGGCCCTCTGGGCGCCGGTCGCGGGCTATCGTAGCCGCCCTGACCCGGCTGAGGTCCGGGAGGTCCGAGGTGCGGGCGCGCCATACCCTGGTTGCTTGGAACGGGCACACCATCGAAAATCGAAGAGATTTCCTTGTGGAGCCCTGCCTTTTTCTTATCATTCATGTCCGTCATTGCCTGTCTCCTTCTCCTCCTCGGCCGGGATTTCATTAACACTCATCCGGCCGTGGTGAGCGTAACCGTCGCCGTTGGATATCTCCCTTGCCAGAGCTGCGTATTCAACGGCTCCTTTGCTCTTAGGGGCATACGTCAGGATGGACTCGCCCGCACTTGGGGATTCGGCCAGCTTCACCGTCTTGTGAATAACCGTAGCAAAGACCAGATCCCCGAAGAATTCGCGCATCTGGTGCTGGACCTGCCTGCTGAGCGTTGTGGTGTTTTCAACAAATGTCAGCAACAGGCCAAGTATTTTCACGCTGCACGGGTGGAAGCGCTCCCTGATAATGCTGATCGTTTCGAGGAGCTGTTTCAGCCCTTCCATCGCGTAGTATTGGACCTGGACCGGAACAACAACCTCGGTGCTGGCGATAAGGGCGTTGAGCGTCAACATACCGAGCGATGGAGGACAGTCGATAATACAGATGTCATATTGATCGCCCACGGTGTTGAGCTTCTCGCCGAGAACAAACTCTCTTCCGAACACGAGAGTCAGCTCAAGCTCCGCGCCGGCAAGCAGGATATTGCACGGCGCCAGTTTAAGGGTTTCTATGTTGGTATCCGCTATGATTTGCGGCAAGGTGGTATCAACGTCGGTCAGGACATCGTGAACCGTCTTTGTCAACCTGTCGGGATTCCGGCCCAGGCCGATAGTCGTGTGCGCTTGTGGATCGAGATCAACTATAAGTGTTCGATAGCCCATTTGGGCCAATGCCGCCGCCAGGTTCACGGCGGTAGTGGTCTTGCCGCAGCCGCCTTTCTGATTTGCTATCGCTATTGTTCTCATTATTCTTTTGCCTCTGACTCGTTTCGAGAAACCATCAGCCCCGTCAGACCATTTTGTGCTCCGCCTGTGACGGAGGTCTCAACACGCCTGCAAATCATAAGGTCTGAACCGTTTCTCTGTCCGCGAGTCCTTGAGACTTTATCTCCATACACAACAGCCCTGAGCCAACTATCTCCTCAGCGAGCGCCCTGTATTCAATTGCGCCTTTGCTCTTGGGGTCGTAGGTCAGAATACACTCACCGGCGCTTGGGGCCTCGGCAAGCCTGGTAGTTCTATGAATAACGGTATCAAATACGATATTCCCGAAGAATTCCCGCATCTGGCGCTGTATCTGCCTGCTTAGGGCCGTTCTCTTTTCCACAAAGGTCAGCAGCACGCGAAGCGCTGCGAGATTCCGGTTGAATCGCTCCCTGACGATGTCTATGGTCTCGAGCAGCTGCTTGAGACCTTCAAGAGCATAGTATTGCGTCTGGACGGGCACGACGACATCGGTGGCGGC
>CAYGZM010000170.1:0-7548 GCA_964354365.1 uncultured Pirellulales bacterium | reverse complement strand
CAAAGCAGTCCCTGCCGATTATGTCGTTGCGGCCGGGAACTTCCGGCAGCTCCACAAAGGCTATTTTCACTGCTTCGTTCAATTGTTTTTCCACTTCGGTTTGCTCAGTTGCGAGTCCCGCCTGGGCGATCTGCGGCCCTTTCCTGGTCAACACTTTGACCCACATAACCCCCATCACTGCAATCAGGCAGAGCGCTATTCCAGCCTTCTTCTTTTCCGCAGCCAATCGACCAAGCAGCCTGCTGCCGTTACCATTTTTCGTATGCTGTTTCATATCCTTCATCCCTAATGGCGAATTCAGTTTAAGCCCTCTTTTATCCCTGCTCGACTTGGGTGGCATAATAGATGACTATCTTCGTCTCCATAGTCACCTGGCCGCTGAAATCAGGGTCATTTGTGAGCTTTACCTGCTCAATGCGAATCAGCCTGTCCAAGGCCTGCAGCCGTTTGAAGAACTCAAACAGCTCGGCCAATTTGCCCCTGCACTGCATGTCCACCGGTATGCAGATCAGATCCTTGGCTATTATTTGCCCGCCTGGCGCAATAACCTGCTCTTTGAGATTATGCTCATTCATCAAGTCGGCGATTCTACCCAAGAACGCGCCAAGCTCTCGTTCCCCGGGTATCCTCGCCTCATAATCGCCGATCGATTCGGCCAGCTTCCGCAACTGTTCCTCCAGTACGGGCAATTGCTTGGTCTGGGTCTGGCCTTTGCTGACGGCAAGCAATTCCTCCGCTTTTGCCTGCTTGACAATTTCAAGCCTTTTGCGCAAAGGCAGATACCGAAGCAGCACAAATCCGGCCACCATTGCCGCGGCGACAACACATATCACAATTTGTTTTCTCTCTCTGAACAGCATCTATGCAATTGACCTCTTACTGTTGGCGATAATTCGCCAGGTAACAACTAATCTCAAACTCACTCGCCTTAATATCCGCTGCCGGCGGGTTCTCACTGCTCTGAACGTCCGAAGACCTCAGTGCCTGGCTGGTCTTTGGCTTTATCTGCACGGGTCGTGAGAACCTCGGCGCGACCTGAAAAAAATACGGTGAGTCCTCTAATTTGCATATCAACGCCGCGACGTCGCCGGGATTCGCCGCCATACCATGTATTACGACCTTGAATCTGACACGGCCCAGCGGTAGTGTTTCACTTTCGTTGGACTTGGCGCGGACGGCCCTGACGAGAGAGCCGGATCGCTGCGACTGATTCGGCGCCTGCGGGTCGGCGAACCTCTCGGCAATCAGCTCAACCTTGCTGAGCACTGTGCCCTTGTCAACAAGAAAGCTCAGCTCGCCCAAAACGTATGCGACGTCAATCCTCGCATCAATATCATCTATTAAAGCCGCCTTCTTCTGGAGCTCGCCGATCTGGTCTTTGAGCCGGGTGAATGCGAGTGTCGCAGCTTGCGATTCCGCGTCCCCTGCCGAAATTCTGGATAGCTCCGCCTCGGCTCTTGAAACGGAGCCCGCGGCAAAGAAATTCCAGACCATCGTTATTGCGAATATACCACCCAAAACGACGTACTGTGTGCGGTACGTAACCTTTCGGCGTCTGCCGCTCTTATACCATTCTGGGAGAAAGTCAATTTCTTTCATATCTATCCTTTGGCCATTGCTCGGGCGCCGGTCACGTTCAAACCCTTCAGACCAAGCCCCACGGCCACAGCCCACTCACAAAGCAAGCCCCTCCTGTCGCTGTCCAGGTTTATGCTCTCCCTTTCACTCGATATGTCGAAACCTTTCAACGGCTGGGCCACCTCAATCTCGACGGTCAGCTGTCGCCGCACAACGTTGAGCAGGATATTCTCGTATGCCTCTCCTCCCGAGAAGACAGCCCGCTCCACACGCTTGCCTCTGAATGTCACGGTGAAATATCTCAGGCACAACGATACTTCTCTGGCCAGCTCTTCGGCGACCGAGCTTATGGCGTCAACCATTACCTGTCGAGTCGATGCATCGAGCGTTGGCTCTTCGCCGGCGTCGGCTTCCTCGGTCGAGTCCGGTTTCGCCGCAGTCGAAGCCTTCTCAGCCCTAAGCTTTTCTCGCAGCCGTTCCGCCTCGACAACGGTGATGCCCAGCTTCTCCGCCACTTCGCGGCTGAACCTTTCCCCGCCAATCTGTATCTGCTTGACGAAACTGATTTCCCCTCCCCGCCCAAACACTACGGTAGTGAACTGGCTGCCAACATCAACGAAAACGACCGTCCGCTCTTTGTCCTCCTGACGTCTCTGCCACCTCTCAAAGCCCCGGAACAATGCGCCCGGGACCGTATCTATTGCCACCGGCCGCAGCCCCGCATCCTCAAGCATGCTGATATGCCCTCTTATTGTCTCATCGTCCGCGGCAAACAATATCAACTCATTCTTGATCTCATCGCCCTGCCGGACATTGCCCGCAACAACATAATCCACTGCGTCCTTGTCCGGATCCAATCCGAAACGCTGGACTACTTCCTTTCGCAGGACTTGCTCGATCTGGTCAAACTCCGTCTCGCCTATTCGCACACTCGTTATCTTCAGCTTGTCATTCGGCAAACACGAAACAACGTTTCTCCCGCGGAAGTTCCCCTTCGCCAGCATTTGTTTTATGGCCGAGACAACAACCGCTCTCCTGCCCTGCTGATCGCCGTTGACATTTGTATCTATCCGCACTTTGTCCGCAGCCAGAACACCAATCTGACCGCCGCTCACAGTCATTTGAATCATCTTGACCGAATTATGACCTATGTCCAATCCAATTGGGCGAGGACTTCGGTTTTTGAGATTCCAGCTTACCATTCGCCTTTGTCCCTAATCAGTTTCCAACGGTGATATACCCTGTTACCGGCTCGACACTGACCGTTGCGCTCATAGCGCCGGCCTGTAAGTGGACAGTGCCTCCATTGTCGGGGCTTCCGAGATAATCAAATCGAACTTGAGAAGCTCCGTCAAAATCCGCATCGGCGATCTCAACTCTGCCCAGTCCCTCGTCCTGGAAATCTATAACGTAGTCAAATCCCTTCTTGACCGGATGCGATATCGTATTGCCGTCCTGATCCACTATGCTGTAGCTCTCTGCGCCTTCATCGAAGACCACTGAGAAGCTCTGCCCTTTGCTTATTGCCAGACTCTTGGCGTATTCCAGGTCGGCGGCAATCATGTTCCCCGCAGACCTGATCTGCACCGACGCCGCCGAACCCATCATCGGTATCGCCGTCATTGCCGCTATTGCGAGTATCACAACCACAATCAAAATCTCTATCAAAGTAAAGCCGCGGGCGGCGCATCGCACAGCCGGTCCGTCTCCCGGACCGTGATGCGGACTGCGCAACCCTTGCGGCGAATATGTCAAACTTGGCATCCTCACCAACCTTCTGTCTTTGTTATGGCACATCATCAGCATCCTCCTCCTTTACTCTTTTCGTCCTGTTGGATATGTGTCTTTACCAGGTGATTTGCATGAGCAAATGTATCGTTTCGCATCGCACATTATCTGACTCACCAATTTCGCCGAAATCGACCGGCCTATTTCGTCTTCCGTCGCCATTTCACGCACAATCGGCGCGTTATCAGCGTCATTTCCCCGCCAAACGACAGTCAAGGTCAATAGAAGTGCTACAATCGTCAAAACAATATCACGAAAAACAGCCGATTATTTGAACGCCCCGAGGGGCCAGGATATGAGATTGCCGTCATAACCGTATTTTGGATTTTTCTTGGCGGCGCGTATAAAGGCCGATAAGCACGTCTCGGGCAAATCATTATACAGGTCGATGCCGGTGCATGAATCGCCGTCATTCTCTCCTGATGATACTTCTGAAAAATGCGCCGCCGACCTGTTCCCACTTGTCCGCGACGCCCTCGGACGACCAGGTCATGATCGCGGCCTTGCACGGTTCGGCAGTTACGTCAACATCGCAGCCGCCCTCATCCAGTCTCCAATGTGTCAGCAAACCGCTCAGGCCGTCAAGGGGCGGATAGATTTGATTCGGATCCAACGCGCGGTTGTAGATGCGAAGGTCATCGATCATCCCATCCCAGTATGCGCCTTTTGTGTCCAGGCCAAGCATCAACTTGCTTACGCCGGTGATTGTTCCCGATACGATTCCCATGTTGTAGGTCAGGGGATTCTGCACCCCGTTGATATATAGCTTGAGGTTCGATCCGCTCTTCCACACTAAGGCCAGGTGTTGCCAGCTTGTCGTTTGCACGTTCGATGTGCTCTCGATCTGGGTATAGCCCGACGTCGCCCTTATCGAAGCCTTTATTAGCCTCACCCCGCCGCCATAAGCGCCCGTCTGGTCGTAACGGATACCCAAATCCGAATCCGCGTCGGTAGGACTGCGCGAAAACATGATTCCACGGTCCTGGTAGGTGACATCCGATTTTACCCAAAGTGACACGGTAATTTCAGACAGACCATTCAAATAGCCGCCGGCCCCGGAATCCTCGACCGTATCATGAGCACCATCGAACTCAAGCGCGCCTCCCGTCAGTCCGCCCGAAGGCCGCCACGCCGCATCGCTGCATAGTACGCCGCCGTGGCCGTTGCCGGACGAATCGACTACCGTCTCAAAGAAACCATCCCGCACAAACAACCCGCCTGTAACATCCAGAACGCCTGCGCCTGAGCTGATCAAAACATCGTCTCCCACATCTACAAGCCCGCCAACATTCAACACGCCGCCGGGCTCAATAATCAGGTCGCCATTAACCAGAACAGCAGGAAAATTCTTGACCGCCGTAATCGTGTTCGAGCCGTTTATTATCAGGTTGCCGTTGACAACAACACAGCCGTTGATGCTTACGTTACCCGGCAGGCTCATATCGCCGTTGCGATAGCGAACTCCTCCGGGATTGCCCGGCGAAGGATTGAAAGTGCCCGCCGGATGAGCATGCGTGCCGACAAGCTCCGGTGTATATGTCCCGCCGCCAACGTAGTAGGTCGAGCTATAATCACCCACCTCAATCCCGGGCCAACCCACAGGCGCTACGGTAACTCCCTGGTTAGACCGGCCTTCAATGCCTGTGCCGCTCACGGTAAGCCTTGCAAACACATCGCCACGAATGGTAGCGGCGCTGGCCAGATAGCCCGCCGAATACACGTCCCCGTTAATCGTTACCCGTCGAGTTACCTTTGTGGACGACCCAACCCAGAATGTGATGCATGGGTCCAGCCGCAATTCGGCCGTTATGTTGCTGCGACCAATCTTCTCGCCGCCTCTCAAACGGTAGGAATTGCAGTCTATGATATAATTGCAGCGATCCGTGGGATCCGAATCGTCTCGGACAATCGCCAGGTCGTAATAATCGTCGCCGCCGCCTATTTGCTGCGCCACGTCGCCCCTCCAGTACTCGGATGCAACATCCTGCGGACTTATGATCAGCCCTCTGGCGTGCTCCAGCCCGGATTCAACGGTGTAATCCATCTCGGTGCGGAGCTTCATATTCTGCCCGCACGCCAGCTCAACATTACTCTGCGACAGAAAGGCCAGTGATGTTATGGTTATAACCATAACGACAAACAAAACGACTAACAGCGCCACCCCGGGACGCCGGTAATTGATTATTGATGATTGTTTATTGTTCATTTTTCTAATCATCGTCGCTCACAAGGGCGGTGCCGGCCGCATTGAGCAGGTTGCCCGCCCACCCTCGAACAACTGCGTTTATCTGGTATTGCCTCGGCTTATTGTCCTCAACAAGATCAAACGAAATACTCACAAACTCAGTCCGCGGCGGTAAGACGTCAAAGCTGAACTGCACGTTGCTGCATTGCGGAACCAGGGCCGTGCTCTCAATCGCCATGTTGTACGCCGCCCACCAGCTCGTTGAGAATGCCCGGATGTCGCTCAGGTTCACAACCGGGTCCGAACCCCAGGAAATGGGAAATTGGCAAAAATGCAAATGGTCGGCGCCGGCGCCCTTTTCAATATACACCAATTCACTGAAATTGATTCGACCGTCCTCGTTGTCGTCGGCCCTCCATACGGCGAAATCAGCAGGACCTGCAAAGCATACGAGCTTGCAGTGTCGAACCAATTCCGAAATCCTCAGCGTTGTGTAACGCACCTGCGCCTGTTTGCGGCTTGTGTCATCCGTGGAATCATTGGCTGAGCCAAGGGCGTATGCCAGCGTCGCCACCGCGGTCAGCACCACGCTCGAGACTATCAACGCCACCAGCAGCTCAACCAGTGTGAAGCCGCTGCGCCTTGAATCGGACTTTTTCGAAAATCTCTTTATCTTCAAGATATGTCTCATTGGCTCACAAGTCGTTTTACGGCCGTAATCTCTTTGCCGCTATAATGCACTCTAACCGTAATAAGAATAAACCGCGGACTTGCCGCCCCGCTTTCCTGTGGCATATACGCATATTCGCAGTTCGCCGTCCTGCTGAGCCTGGCGTATTTCGAATCGGTAAATACCACCCCCTCAGCGTCCTTCACGTCCCCCTGCGCCTCGATGTGCCCGTCATAGTCGGCCACTATCCTCTCGAAAGGAGTCCTTATAATCTGCTCGATCAAATCGCCGGCGAGCTTCGCCCCAAGGGTCGCGCGTGTGCCCTCAGCTCGCACCGCCTGCCCGCTTGTGAACGGCAGCAGCACTCCCGCCGCGGCAATGCTCAGCACAACTGTCGCCATCATCGCCTCAGCCAGCGAAAACCCTTTACGTTTGGCTCGCAGTATGTAGTTCATAGTTCGTGCTTCGTACTCCGCAGCAGAATAAGCAATTATCAATAAGCAATAATCATTAAAAAGGCTGACCCGCTGTCGGCAATTACCCCAGCATGGTCAGCCTGTCTTTTCAGTCCTGCGATTTTCACAGACGTGCGCCGCAAACAATCGTTCGATCACTCACGGCACACTCAATCCTATTGAGTTTTTAGAGAGCCGCATGTGCAGCACTATCGTCTGCGTAGAAGGCCCCGGTCGTAGTGTCGAACCTCCACCCATCGGTGTTCGCCCCGGCAGCAGCACCATCGAGACGGACCGTATCAAGGTCATTGAACTGATTCATTGGAATCTTCTGGAGATACGGACCATAATCGGTGCCTACCGCTCCTGCGACATCCGTCTGGCCTGTCAATGCCAGCACGAATGACGCCCCCCCGGCCCCGGGCAGGTCGTCGTTATGCTGAATCTTGTACAGCTCGATCTGTGAACGCATCGTCTGAAGGTCGGTGCACAGACTTGAGGTCTTGGCCTCCGTGCTTGCCTCGGTGAACTGAGGTATCACGATAGCGGCCAGTATGCCAAGAATGACCACGACAATCAGGATTTCCACTAATGTAAAACCACTTTTAGCTCTCATTTTCATACCCCTTTTCCACAAAAACTTGTTTTCATTTTGAAGGATGAACAACGTCCGGTGTTATAGTTCTCCTCACGCTTGAGTGTATCGACCAAATCGATACGTGACTTTACTAACCACATTATCTTGTCGGAACTTCAAATCCTCCAAAAAACAACAACGATGCACAAAAAACCCTCTTCAAAAATACTTCGATATTTTCATTCGGACACCCTTCGGACGCCTGAACCACAGGGTTCCACGTCCGAAAACACCC
>CAYGZM010000169.1:0-7589 GCA_964354365.1 uncultured Pirellulales bacterium | reverse complement strand
GAATCGCCCTTCATTTGTCGCAGAATAATGGTCGGCCAGTACAGCGTTGAAGTCTCCACAACAAATTGCCGTGAGCATATCAGCGAGCCTTTCCCATCGCTCATGAACCATACATCGTACGATTCCTGACCCGGAACCGCATCGCGATCCCGCACAAGCTTCGGCGCAAGCGGCGGTATAACCAGCTCCTGGTCTATGACCAACAAGCCCGTCAATACTATGGCAAGCACTACTATCGGCCCAATCAAACGCTTCAGACTCACCCCGGAAGCCATCACTGCGACCAGTTCGTTGGAGTGAACCATCCTGCCGAAAGAAAAAGCCGCTGCAACTACCGTTATCATCCCCGCAAAATCCCTGAAGTACAGTGTGCCGTTCAGCCCGTAATACACGAGCACGTTTTCGATAACGGCCCACGCACCGCGGCTGGTCTGCTCCGTGAATTCGTCGAGATTCACAAACAGGTCGATAATTACTCTCAACCCCAGCAAAACGCCGAAGGCGATTGCGTAGCCAATCAGGAAGTTCTTAATAACGTACTTATCTAAAATCTTCATCTCAGTTCTTCAGCAGCCTGTGGTAAATCACCGCCGCCAGCAATAACAGAAATACCAGCCCGCCCCACATCAACGCCATACCTGAGACGACCGTCGATCTCGCGTTCTCCGCGACCTGTTTGCCGCCTATTATGCACACTATCAGCACGGCCGCAGGTATGCAGCTCGCCCCAAAAGCCGTCAACAGATGCCCTCCCCTCTTGACGATGCCCAGCCCAATGCCGATCAATATCATCGGCACACACCCTACACCGAACACCAGCCTCGAATGAATCTCAGCACGTATTTGAAGCAGAGTGCCCTGTATTTTTTTGCCGAGCAGATACTCCCGCTTCGTCAGCTCGCCGCTTGGCCCCTTTTTCAGCGTAGGTGATTCCAAGGCCCGCTGAATGGCGTCCAGCAGGTTCTCAGTCCCAAATCGCTCTCTTACGTCTGTGTTGCTCGGCCGAATTAGGCCCCGGATGATGTGCCGCATTGGCAAATCCCCGGACTCTTCCTCCAGCACGTTGTTCAGGTCCATAGTCAGGGTCGGCGCAAGCTTGTCGCCCTCGATGTGCAGCGCAGCCTTCGTGGGCCGAAATCTGGCCGGAGGCTGCCTCCCGCTTGAATCCGATTCGATTACAACAATGTCTTCGTCCAGTTTGACTCTTTCATCGCCCACTGCAATTTTGCGCGCGGTAAACTCAACCAGCTTATCGGCGCTGTGCAGTTTGCAGTAATTGTTTGGGTCTGTGCCCATTGCCTTCTCAATCTCCTGTGCCAGCAGCTCTGTGGTGAACTGGGCATTCGTATCACGGGCCAGCTTCTCTATCGGATGAAAGAGCATTAGATCGGCCCGAATCCGCTTCATTTCGTTTATATTCTTGAACTTGATGTCATCACTCAACAGTGAGCCGAACTCTGTGCTGATCGCCCCTTTTTCCGCCGAGAATGCCCCACCGTCCTCGGAGCCGATCTGCAGCGTATTCTCTGTGTATATCTGCACATCGTTGAATTTGTCGTGAGGATTGAAAGTCACTCTGGCTCGTTCGGCAGCGTAGATTTCGTCTATCCCGTTCGATTTGACGTAAGCCACGACCACGCCCACTAACGTGTCGCTTTGCGGCCTGGCCTCGTCGGCGTAGATTAGCCACGGACTGTCGGTCGGCAGCTTGTAATACCCCCTTTGCTGGATGTTGCGGAAGAGTATCTGTTTGGCATCGGCCTTGAGCGATTTCTCCGCCAACTGCACGAAATACGGCAGCATGTGAAAGCTCAGAATCAGATTTGCTATCGCCACAACAATCGCCAGCACCACGCCCGGATACACCAGCGTCGCCAAGCTTATACCGCTTGCCCGGCAGGCGTCAAGCTCATTATCGCTCGCGAACCGGCCGTACACTAAGGCCGATGCGAACAAAGCCGCCATCGGCAGCACGAATGTCAGCGTTATCGGCAGGAAATAGCCCATTAGGCTGAGCACTTGCTCGGGGCCCACCCCGTATTCCTGCACAGGGCGAAGAATGCTCCCGAGACTCAGAATCAGCGTCAACGCTACAACCGCCAGCGTAAAAACTTTCAATAGCTCGCGAAATATATACCTGTGCAGTGTAAAAACCATTTCTTGCTTCAGTCACGGAATATCCAGCGGGTTTATATCCTTGATCCTCTCGGCGTAAATCTTGTAAGAGTACTTCCCAAGCAGCTCTTTGCAGTACTTCTCCATCAGAGCAAGTCTTCTCTGGGCCTGGACTATCGACTTTGCGTGGTTTGCTGCTCTCTCCGAAAAATCGGGTATCGTGCCCTGGTTCTTTTCGAGAATCTTAACGATGCGCCACTTGAACCCATCGCCATACATACCCTTGAGAGGTCCCACCACATTATTCGGTTCGCCTTCCCATAACTCCGGCCAGAAATAGGCCTCGGTTCGGGGGTAGGTATCGAAAGCCTTGCCCGCCGCGCCGGGCGAGCCCTCCTTCTCCAGCGAATACTCCTGTTTGACCGAATTGAAGTCTTTGCCTTCATCCAATTCCGCCTTCGCTTTTTCCGCCGTTTTCAGATCCGAGCACCAGATCTGCTCGATCTTGAGCTTCTTGTCCTCCTTGAATTCCTCCTTATGCTCATCGAAGCAGGCCTTTATCTCCTCTTCCGTCGGCTCCGGCGCTTCCTTGTACTTCGTCTGTTGGGCGTCACCCAGCAGATTCATATCTTCGTAGTCTCTTACCTGTTTCCTTATATCTTCGTCCTCGCCCAGTCCCAGCGACACTGCCTCGGCAACAAGAACAGACGTTCTCAATGTCTGGTCCAACAACCTCTCCACGCCTTGAGCCGTATTCAAATCGTTCGGCCGACGCGGCGGCGCCATGTCGCCCAAAGTCTCAAACCAGTCTCTCACTGTTACCTTTCCCTTCTCGAACGTCGCCAGAACGATGTTCTTTTCTTCCTCGGTCAATTCGTCCCTCATCTGACTGTTGCGAATAAACGGCACATTGCGCTCCATCTTCGGCTGGAATAGAAGCCTTTGATGAAGCTGCGCCGCCTTGATGAAATTGGCGCTTACTTTTTTGACATTGGATTTCTTGTATATATCCGCGTAGTATTGGCCCATAATCTCATTGGCCTTCGCCCTTTCGACCGCCATCTTCGCCCGCTCGCGGTCCAGCTTGGGATCGGCCTTCATCTCCTCGGCGATTTCCGCGTCCGAAACTACGGCAGATAGCTTGCCCTCCAATTGCTTCTGCATCAGCAGGCTGACGAGCTTGCGTTCCCTGAATTTCCTGACCGCATTAAGGATCATTTCATTTTCAACAAGGACGTTCTGCTTGCGGGCGTCCATCGTCATAGCCTTTTCAGCTATCATTTTCATGAGCGCCGCGTTGGCGTCGGTCGGCTCGGCCTTCTCTGACAATCCGTCGTAATCGTACGGCTGGAGCTCCATCATCAATCGTTTTCTGAGTTCTTCCTTTGTGATAACGTATTGGCCTATTGCTGCGACGACATTGGGATCTGCCTCGGCGTCTTTGAGCGTCTGGGCCGCAATGGGTTCTTGCGCCTCCGGCGTCTGGGCCGGTGATTTGGTATCGGGCTGCTTGGTTTCAGGCTGTTTCAGGTCAGCAGGTTTCGCCCTGCCGGTTTCATTAGTCCCGGCTCGGCCCGGCATGAAACGCCCGACACAATAGCCTATCGCTATCCCGACAATCAGAGCAAGTATGGTCGAAAGCTTCTTCATCTTGTCCAGTCTCCTTGGTGGCCATAACAATAAGGCTTCTGCAAAATTGCAGGTTAGGCCTGCTTAGAAAAGAAAAAATCGTTTGTTGATTTTTTCTTTTCAATGGCAACGTATTGTCTCGTAATCGCTTAGGTAATTATTGAAGAAAATCATAAAAGAGATTTTCTTCAATAATATAGGTCTAACCTGCAATTTTGCAGAACTCATCCAAAACAATACCTAATCGACGCTGCACCTTCGATTTTGAACATTTCAGTTTGGCTCATTTAGTTCTGATTATAACTGTTTTGCCGCCGCCCACCAAGTGAAATCGCCGCCCGCCGGCGCTTGGGCGGGCCAGCCCCCAGCCGCCGGGGGCTTCTTAAGAGCCTATCCGAATAACTTGGTCGTCATGAGGCTGAGCGAAAAGCCCGAGGCCAAGACGGCAGGCCAAAAACGCTCGGAGGCGTGGTTTGTTCCACGCTGAGAACGTTTTTGGCCGACAACGCAGGCATCGGGCTTTGCAGCCAGCCGGAATAGACTGGGTTATTGGGATAGGCTCTAAGTCTATTTTTCATTTGCATCAAACGCCCGCGGCACTTACAATAGTTTAGTCGCGTTGATGATGGCGCCTGTTGCCGGCTACGATAGCAGGGCGCCGATCCTTCGACAGGCTCAGGATGGTGAGCTTGTCGAACCATTGAGGGCTCGCCCGCCGGCGGCCAGGGCTTGGGAATGACTGGAATCATAAAAACACTGTGTCGCAAGAGTGCGGCGGTAGGGTGGGGCTTGCCCCACCGAACTGGTGGGCTGAAGCCCACCCTACGCGCCTTTATGCTTGTCGGCTCTGTGATTCTTTTTGTGCCCTGTCTCGTGCTGGATTTGCGCGCCGATACGGTTGTCCTCCGCGAAGGGCAAACCATCACCGGCCAAATAATCCTCGAAAAAGAAAACCAGTTGTACGTGGATATCGGAATAACGGTCCTCGCTATTCCCAAGGAAAAAATACTCCAGTATGAATACACCGGGAGCTTCGATCCCGCCCGCAGTGACGTCAACGACATAAATCAGGCCCCCACAGGCGACCGGGGGGCTGCGCTGTCCTCGGATTACCTGTACAGGACCGCCGACCTGAAGAAAACGACCATCGCAAAATGCGCCGAGGCTGTCTCTGAGACCGTGGTAAAGGTCTCCAGTCCCGCAGGCACTGGCTCAGGATTCTTCATTAACGAAGACGGATACCTCATAACGAACTACCACGTAATAGAAAGAGAAACCAAAATCGAAGTCACCCTGTTCGCAAAAGTCAAAAACGGCTTCGAAAAGAGAAAATTCAAAAAAGTCAAGATCGAGGCCCTCAATCCCTTTGTCGATCTGGCGCTGCTGAAAGTCGAAGACTTGGGTGATACAAAGCCCGGATTTGTTTACCTCGGCGACCTCAACCGCCTCGAAGTGGGCGAGCAGGTCTTTGCCGTAGGCAATCCGCTCGGCCTCGAACGGACTGTAACCGACGGCGTAATCAGCACGAAAAACAGGGCCTTCGAGGGGCTTATCTATCTCCAGACCAATACCGACATCAACCCGGGCAACTCCGGCGGCCCCCTCTTCAACCTCGCCGGCGAGGTCATCGGCGTTACGAATATGGGGTACATATTCTACGGAGGCCTCGGTTTTGCAATACCCGTCAACTATGTCAGGCACTTCATTGAGAACCGCGAGGCCTTCGCCTACGACAAGGACAATCCGAACACCGGCTACAGGTACCTCCAGCCGGACGGAAGGCTCAACAAGGCCAGGCCTGATTTTCTCAAAGATAAAGACGCCTCTCGCTCATAGCGGAGCGAACTACGGAACTATCGCATTATCGAAAGGGCATAAAGTGCAAAACGCCGCAAAAACAACTCATAAACGCACAAATCGCAGATTCTTTTCTCTGCCGATGTTCCTGTGCTCCTGCGCTCTTATGCTTTGCTGCGCAAGCGCCGGCCTCCGGGCTGTGGACTTGCCCGCCCAGCGGACGTTGGCGGGCCTGCCGCGCACGGCTCAGCTCCTCCCGCCCGAAACCGTCCTGCTTGTCGATATCCCGGATTTCACACGGCTAACGGAGCAATTCAAGAAGACGGATCTCTACAAGCTCTACAAAGACCCCGCAATGGCGGCGTTTATCGAGGACACCAAAGAGAAAATTCGCCGGGAAATCAAAGAAGCAGACGACAAGTTCATCGCAACCGTTCTAAGTGCGGACGTGCTGCCCGCCGGCAGGCTCGCAGTTGCCTTTATGCCCGAGCAGGCAAAAGACGTCAACGAGCCGCGGATTCTGGTCATAGCCCAGTGGGGCCAGGCCCTCCCCAAAGTCCGCGAGACGATAGATAAGGTGCTCGCCCAGGCCGCTGAGGCCGGCGCACGCACGAAGACTGAAGACTACCGCGGCGTGACCGTCACGACCCTGATGAGCGAGTCCGACCCGGCCTTATGCTACTGCTTCATCGACGATTGCCTCGTAGGCTCAGCAAATCTCGACCTTCTCAAGTCTGTCATAGCGCGCATCAAAGGCGCCGCCGGCGCCACTCTGGCCGATGACCCCGACTACACCGCCGCCACAAAAGCGGTTGGGCCTCACCACGACATCGACCTTTACGTCAGTGTGAAGCGGGCGATAGCGGCAATAAGCGCCGAAGAGCCAACGGGACAGCTCAAGGCTGCCGTAACCAACCTCGGTCTTGATAATGTCATTTCTCTCGGCCTTTCGATTGGCGTCGGGCGGGAAGCCGCAAGCGGCTCTTCCGGCAGGGCGTTTTTGAAGATCGACGGCGAGAAGCAGGGTATCTGCAAGATGCTCGAATTTGAATCGACGGCCCTGCGGGTTCCCAAGTTCGCCCCTGCCGGGTTTGCTTCTGCGAGCTTTGTGAACCTGAGCTTCAACAAGGCATACGAGGAGCTTGCCCGTGTCCTTCAGCGTTTCAGCCCCCAGGCTGCTGCATTGATGTATATGCCGATTATGCCGCCCAGTCCCGATGGCCGGCCCGGCCTGACCCTCAAAGCCGACATCATCGACCACTTGAGCTCGCAGATTCTCGGCTTCCAGAGCATAGACAGGTCGTCCCCGGCCGAGCCTAAAGCCGAATCGCTCGTCGCGCTGGCCATAAACAATCGTTCCGCTCTGGAAAGCTCCCTCTCGAACGTGCACGCAATGATTTCCCAGAACAACCCTGACGCCAGGCGCCAGCTCCTCGGCCATACGATATACCTGATTGACCTATCGACTTTTCTTCCTGCCTTTATGCCCGCGGCACAGCCAGCCATACAGGCCCCCTCTGAGCCGCCGGCGCCGGCCCTTCCGCCGCTGCCCAAAGTGGCCTTCGCCGTCACTGATACCCATCTGGTCATAGGCGTCGAGTCCGCCGTCGAACGCGCGATTCGGACCCTAAGCGCAGGTTCCTCCGGGGATTTGCCCAAGTGGTTCGCCAAGGCAAGGTCAGCCGTCCCCGATAGTGTGGGCCTGGCCGGCTTCGAGGACACCGCCGCAGTGGCGGAGGTCCTCTGGAAAGAAATAAAGACAGCCGCCGCCGAAGAGGCCGAATCCCCCGATGACTCGAAGCGGACGGTCAAAGTCGGGGTATCCACTTCCGGCCTGATGTTCTCACAGGCGGGCCTTGACATCATCGACGTCAAGCTCCTGCCGGAATTCGACCTTGTCCGCAAATACTTCGGCCTCTCCGCAACCTACGGTATCGCCAGACCCGACGGATTCTTCTTCGAATTCAAATACCTAAACCCGGATTGATATGAAATGACTCAAACTGACCGGTTCGCCTTGTCATACCTGCGAAGCCTTGTCATACCTG
>CAYGZM010000168.1:0-7716 GCA_964354365.1 uncultured Pirellulales bacterium | reverse complement strand
CCGGCGTCGGCGTGAACGGCGGGCACACTAAGCATTGACCATATCCGTCGCACCCAAACTGGCATTTCAGCCGAACCCAGGGCGCGGTTTCCACGTCTGAGGGTGAGACTATCCTGGCATCCTTCACGCCGGCCTTCTCGACTGCCATGCCACAGAGCATCTCGTCTGAAAGATCAGGCGTTTTTGCCGGCTTTTCCTGTTTGCGACCCATTCTACGCGAATCTCTCACGGATAGCTCAATTCATAACACCTTATTCAAACTGACAAGGCGAATCGGTCAGTTTGAGAACACCTTACAATCTGCAGGATACTATACCCTGCTCCTACCCTCCGGGCAACAACTTCCCTTGGTGAGCAACATATCCTCGCAAATCAGACACCCGCCGCATTTTTACTCCGGCCTTTACGAGGAAATAATCACAGGGGGGGTCTCTGTATTTGGCCAAAAGTATAGTTCTGGCCGTGCATTGACAACAAGTCAGGTATGGCAAAAAGAGCTGGGTCTTGTTATGATATTGGCTCAATGGCCGCCATAGAATCACATAAGCAAATATCCTTATCGTTCGATCGCGGTACGCTTGTACTGACAGGTTTGGAACGCGACGATTTACCCAACGTCTCTGACTCGTCTGTTTGGATGAGGGACACGCGTGTCGGGGCCTGGCGGTGCGATGCGATCCACTATTCTTCGATTCGCACCGTTCTGAATCGCCGGTTTACATCGTGCTTTCGGGATGAGATACCGCAGCCGGCTCGTGTCTCATGGCCGAAGGTCGAGCTGCCGGAACTTAGGCCAGAGCAGAAAGAGGCCCTTGCAGCCTGGGTGCAGGCTGGTCATCGCGGACAAATAATCATGCCGACCGGAACCGGAAAGACTGAGGTGGCCCTCGCCGCGATGGCCGAGACAAAAGTAGCAACCCTTGTCGTGGCGCCGGTCCGCGATCTGATGTACCAGTGGCACAGACGGATTCTCGCAGCCTTTGACTATGATGCCGGGATCGTCGGCGACAACCTGTCCAACATCAAGCCTGTCACGGTAACAACATACGACAGCGCATATATTCACATGGATAAAATGGGGGCCGGCTTCGGCCTCTTGGTCTTTGATGAGGAGCACCATCTGCCGGGAAAATATCGTCGTGAAGCTGCAATTCTCAGCGCTGCGACTATGCGACTCGGGTTGACGGCTACTCCTGAACGTTCGGACGGTCTGCACACGGACCTGGACTGGCTCATCGGCCCGGTGATATATCACATGCCGTTCAAGCAAGCTAAAGGTTCGACTCTTGCCGATTTTGACGTCGTTCGTATCCCGGTGGCGTTGAACGACGAAGAGCAGGCAACCTACGACCAGTGCAGCCGGGCAATTCGGCACTTCATTACATCACGTCGTAAAGACCTGCCGGGCTACACGTGGAGGGACCTGTGCAAGGAATCGGGCAAAGACCACCAGGCCCGTCACGCACAGAAGGCCTACTATCTCAAACAGTCTATTGAGGACCGTGCCGCCGAGAAGCTGCGGGTGCTGGAGGACATCTTTCGGCTCCACAATGGCCAGCAGATTATTATCTTTGCCGGTTCAAATGCGATGGCAATAGAGGTTTCCAGGCGATTCCTGGTCCCGACCATCCTTTCGCATACGCGAAAACGTGAGCGATTGGCTGTTCTGGAGGGTTTTGCCAAGGGGCTGTTCGGCGTTCTTGTCGCCAACCGCGTTTTGGACGAAGGGGTGGATGTGCCTGAGGCAAAAGTGGCGGTGGTTATCGGCGGGCAAGGCTCAACGCGCCAAGCCAAACAGCGGCTCGGCCGCGTTTTGAGAAGGTCAGGCAACGCCAGAGCCACCCTGTACGAGGTGGTTTGCGAGAATACAAAGGAAGTCCTGCGTTCCCGAAAGAGGCGAAGGAGCGATGCTTACGAGCGAACAGTCCATCGTCGAGTTTAAGGCAGGCCGGGCCATTCCCGACCGCCTGACTCAAAATGCGCATCGGCACTATATCGATTACGCCGAGAAGATGCTCTCTGTCTATCGCAACGGCATCGGCCGGCAGCGTCGCCAACTCCATCGACAAATCGAAAACATCTTCGCCGACGAACCCGACTGCGACGTTCGCAGAATCCACGCATTCTGCAAATTGCTGGATGACAGCAGCACTTTTCAGACTGACCCTTCCGGCGAAGCAGCGAAGCTAAGATTAAAGCTATTCTCCGACGCAGCGTGTTTGCATCCACTTGTCCAGCAGCCGGATCGGCTCTTTGAGCATGAAGAGAAAAGTGTAAAATCGCAGCTTGCAGAAAGACTTAGCCTCCCGTGGGACCAAATCGAACAAGCCCTTTATGCGGACGTAATGGCCTTCCAACAACTTGAAGGATTTACGGGCTATTCCGACCCAAGCGCCTTGCTTTCGCACTATAACGTTGCCCAGCTTCAAGCATGTCTTTACCGAGCCCAGAGCGTGACTGTCGTGGCCACCGATGATCTCAAGACGATTCTCCGTTATGCGAAATTGGCTCGTCTGTTACACGAGATTGTCCGGCTCGGCCCTTCGAAATATCGCATACTCTTCTCGGGACCGGCTTCAGTGCTGCGGGAAACACGTCGCTACGGAGTGAGCTTTGCAAAGTTCCTGCCGGCACTGCTGGCCTGCAAGGGTTGGGAGATGACAGCCGAGTTACAAACACCTTGGAATGCCGTTGCGAAGCTGGCTCTTTCTGAGGACGACTGTTTTACCAGTCATCTACCTTCACCGCAGGAGTTTGACTCCAGCGTGGAAGAGGCATTCGCCGGGAAGTTCGGGCCGGATCGCGAAGGCTGGAAGTTGACTCGTGAAAGTGAAATCCTCCATGATCGCCAGAAGACATTCGTTCCGGATTTTACCTTTCATCACGAAGACGGTACACAGGTGTTTCTGGAAATCGTCGGCTTCTGGACACCGGAATACCTGGCACAGAAGCGAAAGACCTTACAGCAATTTGGGCATCACAATATCCTGATAGCCGTGCCGGAAAAATCCCTGCGGGAAGGGGCAAGTATCGGGAGAAATGTGCTGGTTTACAGGACAGCCTTGAAGCTCAAGCCGCTAATACAAGCTCTGGAGAGAATCCGAACCGAAAACACCGCAACAGCTTGAAACAGCGCCCCGATATATCAAGGGTTTTCGCTGAACCTTCACCGGTACAAGCTAAGCCGCAGCACAGGCAAAGTCAATTGATTTTGCCCGGCATTTATGCTTTGCACCACCGGCACGTCATTATACAATACCGACGCCGTCGTGGGGGACAGGGTAATCCCGATACATCGGGAACTTGAACGCCGCCACGGCGTCATACGGCACGGCCTGGCATTGTGCCCGTACAGATGGTGTAATCGGTCATGATAGAGAACCTTCGAAAAGCGTTGTTGGAGTATTGGGGCTACAAGGACTTCCTGCCGTTGCAGAAACAGGCAATGGAATGCATCACCCGGGGGCGGGACTCGATTGTGGTGCTGCCGACCGGAGGAGGCAAATCGCTGTGCTTTCAGGCGCCTGCCGTGTCAATGCCGGGACTCGCTGTGGTGGTTTCGCCCTTGATCTCTTTGATGAAGGATCAGGTTGACGCATTGACGGAATGTGGAGTTCCGGCGGGGCGTATTGACAGCTCGCTCTCTTTCGAGGAGCAAAGAGACGTTTTTGCCGGGATACACAATAAGAAGCTCAAGCTGCTCTATTTGTCGCCCGAACGACTCGTATCTGACGATTTTCTTCAGGTCCTCCGCAAAGTGAGGCTGTCCTTCGTCGCTATCGACGAGGCCCACTGCGTCAGCATGTGGGGGCACGATTTCAGGCCGGAGTATCGCCAATTGGGCTTACTCAAGAAGCTCTTTCCGGGCGTCACTATAGGCGCCTACACAGCCACCGCCACCGAGCAGGTTCGCACGGACATCGCCGAGCAGCTTGCCCTCAACGACCCGCAAATGCTTATCGGCTCGTTTGACAGACCGAACCTGATATATAAGGTTCGGCCGAAAGGCAGTATTGTCAGGCAGGTTCGCGATGTGCTCGATCGCCACAAAGGCGAATCCGGCATAGTCTATTGCATCCGGCGCAAAGACGTCGATGGCATGTGCGCCGAACTGGCGAGCAAGGGGTACAGCGTCGCGCCTTACCATGCGGGAATGGACGATGCCGACCGCAAGAAGAACCAGGACCTCTTTATCAACGAAAAAGTCGATACCATGGTGGCCACCATTGCGTTCGGTATGGGTATCGATAAATCAAATGTGCGATACGTTGTTCACACCGGAATGCCCAAATCGCTCGAACATTACCAGCAGGAGAGCGGCCGGGCCGGCCGGGACGGGCTCGAAGCCGAGTGCTGCCTGTTCTACTCGGACGGCGACTATGGAACCTGGAAATTCCTGATGAAAGATATGGAAGCTGAATCGCAGGAAATTGCCCTCATAAAGCTCAGCAGTATGTACAGCTACTGCACCGGCGGCGTATGCAGGCACAAGGCCGTCCTTCGATACTTCGGCCAAGACCTCGACAAGACCAACTGCGAGGCCTGCGATGTATGTCTCGGCGAGCTCGGCCGTATAGACGCATTAGTCACGGCCCAGAAAATCCTGTCGTGCATTCTTCGCCTGGATCAGCGATTCGACGGCAACTATACCGCCTCGGTGCTGACAGGCGCGCGGGAAAAACGAATAGTAGAGAACGGCCACGACGCTCTCAGCACCTATGGGCTGCTGAGCGACCACTCGAAGGACGCCGTGCATAACTGGATTAACCAGCTTGTGGGCCAAGACTATATCCAAAAGGCCGGTGAATACAACGTCTTGACGGTCACGCCAAAAGGCTGGCAAGTCCTCAGCGGCCAAGAGACGCCCCGCCTGCTGAAAACCGCCAGGAAGCCGGCCAAAGTCTCCAAAGTCGCCGCCGATTCGTGGGAAGGAGTCGATCAGGGATTGTTCGAGGCCCTGCGAAAGCTCCGTAAAACCATCGCCGAAAAGAGAGGAGTCCCCGCCTTCGTAGTCTTTGGCGACGCGGCATTGCGAGATATGGCCCGGCGAAAACCTACCACACAAGCCGACTTTCTCAAGGTCAAAGGAGTCGGGGAAACCAAAAGCAAGCAATACGGCCGGATCATTCTTCCTGCTATCAAAGACTACTGCGCTGCGAATTCACTTGAAACTGATACGGATCAGCCTTGCGAGTCTTAGCGCCAACCGTTAGTATTTGATTTTTGCTTTAACTGCTGAGAAGTTGGTTGATTTGGCGATGATATATGGCTAAACGCATAACCACAAAGAACGCATCAAGGAGCCACAAAATCACAAAGATGTCGCGTTTGCGCAAACCTGATGATATGCCGTTGGAGCAATGGCAGATCGCTTTGCGCAAACAGTTCGCTGAAAAACAGAATTTTCGACTCAAAAATATCGGCGATGAGCCGGTTTTCTCTGAATTCATTGTCACAAATCCGCAAACCGACCGCGAATATCGTGTCGCAATTCGCGGGGAAAGAATAGGCGATAACTACTGCTCGTGCCCGGATTTCGCGGTCAATACACTCGGAACCTGCAAGCATATCGAATTCACGCTTCTCGAACTACAGCGAAGGCCGGGAGGCAAAAAGGCCTTTGCGGAAGGATTCCGACCCGCGTATTCGCAAGTTTATCTGCGCTATGGCGCCAAGCGAGAGGTAATGTTCAGTCCGGGAGTTGAGTGTCCGGAATCCCTGCTGGAGCTTGCCCGGCGATACTTCGATGACTATGGCATTCTCAAGGCGGGCGCGTATGCACAATTTGATATGTTCGTAAGGCAAGCCGGGGCGTTCAATCACGATTTGCGGTGTTACGAGGATGCGATAGAGTTTGTCGCCCAGGTCAGGGACCAGGCCCACCTGAAGAAGCGGATTGAAGAAGCTTTCCCGAGTGCCGCCAACAGTGCTGCTTTCAAGAAGCTATTAAAGGTCCCGTTATATCTTTATCAGCGCCAAGGGGCCCTATTTGCGGCAAAAGCGGGACGGAGCCTGATTGCCGACGATATGGGGCTTGGCAAAACTATTGAGGCGATTGCGGCGGTTGAGATAATTGCCCGCACAGCCGGCCTCGAACGAGTATTGATTGTCTGCCCCACTTCGGTGAAGCATCAGTGGAAACAGGAAATTGAAAAATTCTGCAGCCGTTCGGCCGAGGTTGTGGAAGGCTTTCTCCCAAAACGGGAAAAACTTTATCGCTCTGATTCATTTTACAAAATCACCAATTACGACGTTATTCATCGCGACCTCGATCTTATCCGCGATTGGGCGCCGGAAATGGTTATCCTCGATGAGGCCCAGCGAATCAAGAACTGGAAAACCCGAAGAGCACAGAGCGTAAAAAAGCTTGATTCGAGATATGCTCTCGTGCTTACCGGAACGCCTTTGGAGAATCGGCTGGAAGAATTGCACTCCATAGTTGAGTTTGTGGACCGCTTCCATCTGGGCCCGATGTTCCGTTTCCTTGCCGAGCACCAGCACGTGGACGAAAACGGCAGGGTTGTAGGGTACCACAGCCTTTCCAAAATCGCAAAATCACTGGAGTCGATCCTTGTTCGACGCACCAAGAACGAGGTCCTGAAAGAGCTGCCGGAACGCCTGGAAAAGAACTATTTCGTTCCAATGACCGATGAGCAAATGAAACATCATGAAGACAATCGGGAAATCGTCGCCCGTATCGTTGCCAAATGGAAAAGGTTCGGATTCCTCTCCGAAACCGACCAAAGAATGCTTATGATTGCCCTGCAGAATATGCGTATGAGCTGCAACAGCACCTATCTTCTTGACAAAAAGACGGACTATGGCGTCAAGGCAGATGAGCTGATGGCGGTGCTCGAAGAAATATTCGAGCGGGCAGATGCAAAAGTCGTGGTATTCAGCCAGTGGGTAGGAACACACAAAATACTTCTGCGCCGCCTTGAATCATTCAAACGCAATTACGTACTCTTTCACGGCAGCATTCCGGGCGGCAAAAGAAGGGATCTGATACAACAATTCAAGAATGACCCCGACTGCCGGGTGTTCCTCTCCACGGATGCCGGCGGAGTGGGACTGAACCTGCAAAACGCCTCTGCCGTGATTAACATGGACCTGCCCTGGAACCCGGCGGTGCTCGAACAACGAATTGGACGTATCCACCGGCTTGGCCAGCACCGCCCAGTTCGCGTGGTGAACTTCATCGCCCAGGGCACAATCGAGCACGGCATGCTCTCGCTGTTGTCATTCAAGCAATCCCTTTTCTCCGGCGTTCTTGACAAAGGAAAAGATGAAGTCTTCCTCGGCGGCACCAGGCTAAAACAGTTTATGGATTCGGTCGATAAGGCCACCGGCGCCATACCTGAACCAATGCCCCAGCAAACCGGCAGCGGAGGAAACGGCGATGCCGTCGAAGAGGAAATCTCAATTGAAGCAAAAGAGGAGCCCGGGGCAAAGATCACACAGGAGCAAGCCTGGGACGACCTTGTTTCGACAGGCCTGTCATTTCTTGACAAGCTTGGCCGGACTTTGCTCGGGCAAGAAGCTCCGCCGCAGCAGCCGAGCTCAACCGTATTTTCCGGACTAAAAATTGAAACCGACAAAACCACCGGACAGCGCCATCTGAAACTGCCGATCCCCAAAAAGGAAATCCTTCAGGGCATAGCCAACCTGCTCAATGAATTCTCAAAAAAGATGTAGGACTTCAATCAGCGACATTCG
>CAYGZM010000167.1:1322-7768 GCA_964354365.1 uncultured Pirellulales bacterium | reverse complement strand
GGCCTGAAATTTTGTGGTTCGCGCGTGGAGCCGGTTGAGTCGCCGGTGTCAATATCCGCCAAATCGCCCCAACAGCGGCGAAGGCATCGACAACGCCAATTCGAGATATATTTTCGCGATTCGGCCTGTTACAATCTGAACCTGGCCGACCTGTCGGTCCAGGGCACGCGCGACGTTCCGCCGCAGAACCTGCCCGGTCGGCTTATCGGACTTCGCAATCAGAAAGGCGAGGACGTGGCTGTAGGCGTGATACGCAAATGGCAGGATGCCGACGGCTTGGTCGTAGTCCGGGGCCCCAGGCTCGACGCCGGGCAAATCCGCTGTCTTGTTGTTGGCGACGCCCAAGCGGATTTTGGTGAAGGATAGTATGGAAGCGGTTCTCATCGACGGCAGCAAGGGCGAGGGCGGCGGCCAGATACTGCGGACGAGCCTGACCTTGTCCTGCATAACGGGCCGGCCCTTGCGCATCTCGAATATCCGCACCGCCCGCCGCAATCCCGGACTCGCCAAGCAGCATTTGAGCTGCGTTCACGCCGCGTGCGAGATAAGCAATGGCCGATGCCGGGGCGATTCCTTGGGCTCGAAAGTCCTCGATTTTCAGCCCGGCCCCGTCCGCAGCGGCGACTATCATTTTGATATAGGCTCAGCAGGTTCCGCGTCTTTGGTGATTCAAACGGTCCTGCCCGCTTTGTTCCTCGCGCAAGAGCCATCGAGAGTAACCGTCGCCGGCGGAACGCACAATCCGTGGGCGCCGCCCTTTGATTTTCTGAACGAGACTTTCTCGCCGGCTATCGCAACAGCCGGTTTTTCCGCCGGCTGCAAGCTGATAAAGCACGGCTTCTTCCCGGCTGGCGGCGGAAAAATGACTTTCAACATTGAGCCTCGCCAGGAAAAGCAGCCTCGAACTATTGAGCTTCCTGAGCCGGGCGAGAACTCTGAAATCCGCGCCCGGATATACACCGCCAGGCTCCCGGCGCATATCGTCCGGCGCCAGGAAAAGCTGTTGCTAAAAAGCAAGCTCGATATTGAAGAAGTCGAGCATATCGAGGTGGAAGATTCCGACGGGCCGGGCAACTGCGTGATGATTCGAATCTGTTGCGCCGGCCGGACTACCGTCTTCACCGCCTTTGGTGAACGCGCCAAGCCCTCCGAAAAAGTCGTCGGCGAAGTCGTTAAACTGGCCGCCGATTTCCTGGGTAGCGGCGCCGCCGTAGATCGCTTCCTGGCCGACCAGCTTTTGGTCTATTTGGCCCTCTCAAACGGCGGCGCATACACAACCAACGAGATTTCCACGCACCTTTTAACGAATATTGAAGTGATAAAGCAGTTTTTGCCGATTGAGTTCGGCGCCGATGAACAGGGCCGATTCTATCGCGTTTCCTGTCAATCAGTGTAAAATTGCCAAGCGTTTGACCGAAAAATCTTGTCAAATTGTGCGTGATCGGATAGACTATTGTTGATGGAACGCCTCGGAAAAGAAACTTATTGGCGGGCGCGGCGCCCTTGCGCTCCGGAATTATCTGCGAGGGAGCCGGCTCGAAGATGAGAACGCGCTTCACGTTCAAGACTCTAATCGAGCTTTTCAACGGCTCGCTCAAGGCGGTCGAACGGCTCGACAGGACGTGCCTTGAAATAGTCAGGCCGGAACGCCACGAGATACTGACATTCCGTAGGCTCGGGACCGCCGCGCGGAGGTTCGCGCTGTGGCTTGTTCGCTCGGCTCAGATTCGTCTCGGTGACAAAGTGGCCGTTCTCGGCAAGAACCGCGCCGATTGGGATGTGGCCTTCTGGGGCGCCGTCCTTGCGGGTGCTGTCCCGGTGCTGATTGATCCGGAGCGAGGCGTGGATGGCGTAATAAATCACCTCCTTCACACCGATACCGACCTGCTCGTTATGGCCGATGATTATCTCGACGCCGAGTCCCGGCAGGACTTGAGGGACTTCACATCCAGCCGTGGGCTGGGCCTGGTCGAAATGACTGATACCTCCTTGTGCGATTCCCTAAATGGTGCGGACGCCGGGAGCGATGACATAAAGAGTCTAAGCGCAGAGCAAAGCAATCAATTGCTCGCCGGAATCGCCGGGGAGGTTGACGCCGACGCTACGGCCGGGATCCTGTGCACCTCCGGGACCACAGGCGACCCCCGCGAAGTCGAGCTGACACACACAAATCTAATTGCAAATATCGACGGCTCGGTGGAGAAGATACGCCTTACCTGCGACGACGTCCTCGGCCACATCCTGCCGCCTCATCACTCGTTCGGCCTGACCGTCGGCAAATTGCTCCCCCTATCCGTCGGTGCCACCAACATCTACACCAACAAATACCGCCAGATACCCGAGCTTATCCGCGACAGGCGCGTCACCATCTTTATCGCCATACCATCGCTTTACACCGTCCTTGCCAAGAAGATTGAAGAGAATCTGGTTAAGCAGAAGGCCGACAAAGTCCTCGTTCGGCTGCTCGACCACTGCGGCCCAAAGCTCGTCGGCAGAAGCATAGTGAAAAAGCTCGGCTGGGGCGCGCTTCGGTTCTGCCTCTCCGGCGCAGCCCCGATGCCCAAGTGGGTGCTGAATGTCTTCTGGAAGAGGGGGCTGCTGCTGTACGAGGGCTACGGCACCACCGAAAACTCCCCCGTGTACGGCTTCAACGAGGACACCCGCACATTAGGCTCCGTCGGCAGGCCCATCTCCACCATACTCGTCAAAGTCGTCAACGAGCAAAATCGGAATCTCGCCCCACGGCAAAAGGGAGAGATTTTGCTCGGCGGGCCCTGCATTATGAAGGGCTACTACAAGAACGCTAAAGCCACCCAGGACGTTATTGAGACCGACGACGATGGCGTTCGCTGGCTGCATACCGGCGACTTGGGCTATCTCGACGAGGACGGGAACCTCTATATTACCGGCCGCAAAAAATTCCTGATAGTCCTCCCCGGCGGAAAAAACGTCAATCCCGAGCTCGTCGAGTCCGCCCTTTCGGAGGCCAGATTCGTCCGCGAGATTCTAATTGTTCCAGGCTTCAAAAAGGACTCAGCCGGCATAGTCGAAGAGACCGTCCGCGCGATTGTCCTGCCCGCCTGGGACACCATAGAAACCCACACGAATCGTTCCTCTGCCGATCTGGCCGCTCAGCCAGAAATCGTCAAAACGCTCGTCTGGCAGAGCATCAACGAATGTCAGCAGAAAAGCAGGCAGCTCTCTTCCTTCGAGAGAATCTCCCCCGCACACCTCGAAATAAGAATTGAAGAATTCGAGAAGACCTCCACCGGAAAAATCAAGCGCCAGGCCTATATGAACCTGTAACAACGACCAGGTGTTTTCGACTCTTCGTGGCGGCAGGGTGGCAGTCTCAAGCCCGAAGGGCTTGGGGATGGGTGGACTCGCGCCCTCATATTTTTGGAGCGACAACTCGATTGCATATCGCACAATGCCCCGCTATAATTGCTCCCAACGTAATCAGCTTGTGAACCGTACACTAACGATATGGAGGCATACAAAATGTCGCAAAAAAAGACAAATTCGACAGCCGCTGAGAATTCTGATAAGCTAAGTCGCCGCCGGTTCGTTGCCGGCGCAGGCGCAGCCGCGCTGGCCTTTACCGTGGTCAGGCCCGCCCTCGTCCGCGGCGCGCAGGCCAATTCAAAAATCAATCTCGGCCTGATAGGCTGCGGCGGACGCGGGACCTGGATTGCTAATCTCTTCAAACAGCATGGCGGGTACAATATCGTCGCTGTCTCGGACTATTTCCAGGACAGGGCCGATTCCGCCGGCGACAGCCTGGGCGTGGACAAGGCCAATCGTTTCACCGGCCTATCCGGCTATCGCAAGCTCATCGAGAAGGTCGATGCCGTAGCGATTGAGACCCCACCCTATTTCCATCCCGAGCAGGCCGCTGCTGCCGTGGACGCCGGCAAGCACGTCTATGTCGCCAAGCCCATTGCCGTCGATACGCCCGGCTGTCTGAGCATCGGCGATTCCGGCAAAAAGGCCGCCGCCAAAAAGCTCTGCTTCCTCGTCGATTTTCAGACCCGCGCCGACCAGTTCTACATCGAGGCCCTCAAGCGCGTCCACGCGGGCGCCCTGGGCGACGTTGCATTCGGCGAGGCAATCTATCACGCCGGCTGCCCCTTCGGAAGAATGTACGACACCTGGCGGGCCGACCCTAATAATCCCGAAAACCGCCTCCGCGCCTGGGGACTCGATAACATCCTCTCCGGCGACATCATCACCGAGCAGAATATCCACACCCTCGACGTGATGAACTGGATTATGGGCGTCGATCCGCTCTGGGCCGTCGGAACGGGCGGACGCACGATTCGACCCGTCGGAACCTGCTGGGACCATTTCGCCATCCTCTTCCAGTACCCCAACGACATCGGCATTACATTTAGCTCTCGCCAGTCCGATGGCTTCGGCACGCAGCCCGAAGGCATTAGAAACCGGATGTTCGGCTCAAAGGGCGTCCTCGAAACCGAATACGGCGGACAGGTCCTCATCCGCGGCAAGGGCGATACGTTCTATCGTGGCGGAAGCAGCCCCGGAATCTATCAGGAAGGCGCAGTCGCCAACATCGCAACCTTCCATAAGAGCATTACCGAAGGCAAATTCGATAACCCGACCGTTCCCCAGAGCGTTCGCAGCAATCTGATTACTATCCTCGGCCGAACCGCCGCCTATGAAAAACGTCAGGTCGCCTGGAAAGAAATTATCAACAACAAAAACAAGCTCGACGCAAATCTAAAAGGTCTAAAGGCATAGACAACTGAAGCTGGGCCTCTATTGGTTGTGGCACGGCCATTCCCTCGACTTCGCTCGGGACAGGCCTGGGCGTGGTCGCACGGGCTACAAGCCCGTGCTCTGCGAGCCCGCTGCCGATACAGACTGTAGGGTGGGCTGCACCCCACCAAATCTCTTGAGATAGGAGATGCCGCATGGTACATGAGGCACTTTCTGGGTTAGGGACTTTTTAGGCTTTCGATCTGGTGCTAAGAAGTATGATTAAACGGGACGCCATACCGCAAAATAGAAGATACTATTTCTTTCTGAATCCTTATCAGGATGCGGCCTTCACCAAGTGCCCCAAGTGTGAGAGCAAGACAAGAATTCGCAGATTCCCGCTGGTCATTCACATCGATCCTCAGCAGCTTTTCCTCTTAAACAAGCAATGCCGTTACTGTACAAGGTGTGATTTGATAATAGCCAGAAAGTCCGAAGTTGAATCCTTGATGGCGGCGAGTTTTTACCAACTGAATCCGCAAATAATAGGGAACAACTATCTCGTGATGGGTGTCGCGGAAAGAAGCGATTGGCGAGAGAGCAAGAAAGGTCAAATGTCCCAAGGTGAAACAATAGAGCGTATGCTGGTGTTCAAAGACGTTTGGAATTTCGAACCGGTACGATTTGGATGGTATCGCGAACCTGAGAATCAAGCTCCCAGACCGTAGGGTGGGCTTCAGCCCACCGACCTCTTGAGGCAGGAGATATGGAATGAAATCACGAAACATAGAAAATCAGGCTTACAATCCTCCGAAGCGTACAACCAACATTCAGCCTGCGGCGTTTGCGTTTTGAGTAATGCGTTTTTTTGATTCCAATAGCGGATTTGCGGTGTTATCATCACGTTTTTATGGAGGTATGTATATGGAAGGTTTGAAGATAACACGTCGGCGGATGCTAAAGGCCGGGGCAGGCGTATTGGCCGGGCTTACGCTGGCCGCGTCGTGCAAATCGCCGCAGCGCCGGGCCGGGTCGCACAAAGGCTTCAAGCTGGCGGTCTGCGACTGGACGATAGGCAAGGCGACGAATCCTGAATCGTTCGAGCTGGCCAAGAAGATTGGCCTGGACGGCGTCCAGGTGGATTTCGGCAGCGGGGAGAACGACCTGCCGCTCTTTAATAAGGACCTGCAGCAGGAAATCCTCGCCGAGGCAAAGAGGAACCAAATGGAGATAGCCTCGCTTGCGATGGGCACTCTCAACGGCGTGCCCTACAAGAGCGACCCGCGGACCGAGCGATGGGTCTCGCAGGCGATAGACGTCTCCAAAGTGATGGGCGCGAACGTAATCCTGTTGGCGTTCTTCGGCGACGGCGATTTGCGAAACGACCCCAAGGGCACGGACGTTGTGGTTGAACGGCTCAAGAAGGTTGCGCCGAAGGCTGAGGATGCAGGCGTAGCGCTGGGGATCGAATCGTGGCTCAGCGCCGAGCAGCACCTGGCGATCATCGAGCGGGTCGGCTCGCCCGCCGTGAAGGTCTATTATGATGTGGCGAATTCGCACAAGGCGGGATATGGTATCTATGCCGAGATTCGCCGCCTGGGCAGACATATATGCGAATTCCACGCGAAGGATTACGACGATTTGTACGGCAAAGGGACAATCGCCTTTCCGGAGGTCCGCAAGGCGATGGACGATATCGGCTATCGCGGCTGGCTGGTTATGGAAGG
>CAYGZM010000167.1:0-1222 GCA_964354365.1 uncultured Pirellulales bacterium | reverse complement strand
GGCGGCAGCAACGGGAAGCCTGCGCCGACCTCGGCGGATATGATGCTGGGGATGATAGCGCTGACGACGAATACGGTTGTTGCTGATTTGAAGATGGTGCCGAACGAGCCGTTGAATTTTCCGGATGGGGGCCGGCCGAGGTCCGAAGACGCGATAATCGCATATACATTTGACAAGTATCTGGCGACGGGCGATGCGACCTGGCCGCTGCTGCTGCCGATGGTCAAAAGCGCGGTGCGGGCGATGGATACGATGCAGAGCCTTATGAAAGGGCTGGACAGCGGCCCTGTGGAGATTAAGAAATTCGTCGTTGCCGGGGGGTCGAAGCGGGGGTGGACGACGTGGCTGACGGCGGCGGTGGATAAGAGGGTGATTGCGATTTGCCCTGCGGTTATCGACGTATTGAATATGGGCGAATCGATGAAGCACCACTACGGGGCGTACGGGTTCTGGGCGCCGGCGATCGACGACTACGAGGAGATGAAGGTATTCGACCGGCTGGACACGCCGAGAGGCAAGGAGTTGCAGAGTTTTATTGACCCATACAGCTACAGGGAACGGTACAAGATGCCGAAGTTTCTGCTGAATTCTTCGGGCGACCAGTTTTTCGTGCCGGACTCGGCGCAATTTTATTTCCACGATTTGCCGGGGGAGAAGTACGTGCGGTACTTCCCAAATACGGGGCACGGGCTGGATTTGAGCGCGTTCGGGGCGGTGACGACGTTTTATAAGTCGATTCTGGCTGGGGCGGAGAGGCCGAAATTCAACTGGACGGTGCGCAAGGACGGGGCGATTGTGGTTACGGCAAAAACCAAGCCGACCGAGGTGAGGCTGTGGCAGGCGACGAACCCGGAGAAGCGGGATTTCCGGATTGATGTATTGGGACCGGTGTGGAGCTGCGCGGGGCTGGATGCCGGGGCGGATGGGAAGTACGTCGGGAAGGTGGGGGAGCCGGAGAAGGGCTGGACGGCGTATTTTGTCGAGCTGGCCTTTGATGGCGGGGAGATAGGCGAGTATAAGTTCACGACGGAGGTGCACGTGGTGCCGGACCGGCTGCCGTTCGCAGTCGAGAAGTAGTGGGTTCGGGATTTCGGCCGGGGCGGGGGAATTGGGTTTGATTGGGTTTGTTTTGAATGGCGTTCGTTGTTCATTGTTCGTTGTTCATTGGCATAAGCCTTTAGTGTTGTTGTACTTATGGTCATTTTGCCCATTTTGAAATTGG
>CAYGZM010000166.1:1551-8056 GCA_964354365.1 uncultured Pirellulales bacterium | reverse complement strand
GGCTTCGGCAGCCGCGGACGACGCAACGCGGGCGATATGTACGACTTCTTCAGCATCGATTACGACTACGGCGACGGCGTGCATATACACTCGATGTGCCGACAGATCAACGGCTGCTATAACTGGACCGGGCACGACTTCGTCTTTGAGAAGGGCCGCACCGACGGCGGCAACTACGCCAAGTGCCGCAACTCCCCGATTCCCGCAGACCTGCCGCAAGCGCCGGCCGGCCATATTCAGGAGCAGGTCGATACGCTCTACTATGTCAATAAGGGCAAGCCCGTGAACCAGGCTAAGGCGGTCGCCGAGTCGAGCGCCACCGCTGTAATGGGGCGCATCTCCGCCTACACGGGCCAGCAGGTGACCTGGAGCCAGATAATGACCGATCCGGCGGCCAAGCCCGAATTCTACAACCTGACGCTCAAGCCCACTGCCGAGGACTTTGAGAAAGGCACGGTCGAAATTCCGCCCGAAAACGTCTGGCCCCTCCCCGGCCAGCCGGTTTAGTCCGGCCCGCGCAAAGACCAAATGAATCGGATGCGATTGTGGGCCATACTTCGCCCGGGTGGCAACCCAGTCGAACAGTGTCTGTCATTCTCGCTGGAGCGCAGCGCAACGAAGTCGCAGACCCCCATCGGGGAATCCGGGCTACGGATGAGAACCACGTTACGCAGCGCGAATCGAGCATCGAGAACCAACAGAAGCCGGAACGGACTGCTGTCTTAATAGATTCCTCGACTCCGCTTCGCTCCGCTCGGAATGACAGTGTGGGGCGGGTCCGCTTGGAATGATGGTCTTTCCTGTCGGCCCGAACGCAGCCTTTCACCAGCACCAGTGGAGCCCCTTGTCACCCGGAGCGCCAGCCTCGTCACCCCAAGTGAAGCCCCATGGCGCCCCGAGCGCAGACTTCGTCACCCCGAGCGAAGCGTCTTGTCACCCCGAGCGCAGGCCCTTCGGGCCGGAGTCGAGGGGTCTATTCTGACTTCCCGGCGAAGCGGCTGATCAGATAGATTTCCGTTCCGGGCTGTGCGCTTAGCTACGCGTCTCGACTCGCCTTGCGGCTCGCTCGAAATGACGGGGTGGCGTCTGGCCTCGCTCGGAATGCCGGGGTTCGGCTATTGAGGGTTTGTTGGCGACATGTTCCCGGCCGGCTTGGAACCCGTGCTCGGAGACGGCTGGCCCTTTTTCTTCACTCTCTGAAACAGCACGATGTCTTCTTCCGGCGCAAAGCTGTTTGGCCGAGGCTTGTCCGCATCATTCTCGCCGATTATTCTGAACGTGTTCCTGTCGATGAACTCAATGATGCACCTGACGATCTCGCCGCCCCAGGATACATCAAGCCAGATGGGCGTCTTGCCGTAGTCGATGGTGTATTCGCCGGACTGGACGCCGTCGGGCGTTGTCATTTCGACGGTCCTCTGGTCGATCTTCAGACTCATCTGACCTATGCCCGGCACAATCGACTTCCACTCCCCCAAGTGCCTACGGTTTGCCGGCGCACACGAACAAAGCATCACAGCCAGCGACAGCACAATGATCAACCTCTTCATTCTTCGACTCCTTTCTACTGCTCAATCGACAGCCGTCATTCCTGCGCAAGTGCGAATCCAGAGTCCAAGTCTATCCGCCGTTGCCTGCCTGTCAAGAATCTCAAGATCAGTCCAGATAGAACTGTCTTTTGCCTTCCGAGTGAGAACACTCTATATCTCCAACATGACAGCTCACCAGCTCTCGTGATTTACACCTAAGTAGTCAAAGTGTCGAACGTTGTTTGTGATGACTGTCGCGTTATGCTCCTGAGCTTGAGCTGCGATCAGAACGTCTCCATCGAGGCCCTTTTCACCGTTGCCCGTTTTAACACCTTTCCTCGCACAACTTGCCCACAACTGCGCGCCTTTTTCCCACGTATTCTTTGTCAGGTCACGCCACTGCAAACAACTTATGAATTCCTCGAAAAAAACAAGTTGCTTCTCAGCCTGTATCTTATGTAATCCCCGTTTTACCTCGTAATAGACTACCGGAGACATCAAGATGATCGCATTTGCCTTTAGCGCTTCCTGTAGCCTACCTTGTAGCGCGTATGCCTCCGCCCTTTTCTTGAGGATTAGCGACAATGCGTTTGTATCAAGCAGATATGTCGGCATCTATCCCGTCCGCCGCTAAATCGTGAATTTATTCGCTTCGATCTCCCTATCGAATGCTGCCCACGCCTCCTGGCCCAAATCATCCGGCTGAGCAAACCATTCATCGAGAAAACGAATCGCCTCGATATTCTCCTGTCGAATATGTGCTTTCGGCAGAATCTCCGTCAGAGACTGTACCTCTGCTGAGGACGCGAAGGGTAAGGTATCCCCAGTTCTTGCTGGTCCGGAGTATTGTCCGTGGGTTGTAACCAGGGAACAAGTTTTAATCCATTCGTAGCCCCTGTAACACAAGTCGATTGCGACTTTGTGCAGCGACTCCGGATTTAGCGCCGACGCCGATAAGACAGCAGTACTCGTAGGGCTCTCTTGAAGTAGTTCGAACATCGCACCTATCCTGCAAATATGGAATCGACCTGCTGCTTGAATATACGGAATACTCCTTTGTACTCAGCCGTAACACTCATCAGCCGCCCTCTGTTCTTGTCAAGGCCCCCTACTTCATAATTGAAGTCCATCTTGACCTTCCCAGGAAACCCTGGGGTCACTTTCAGCATCGTAGAAACATCGTGCTCCGCCCTTTTTGTACGAACCGTCCAGGTCTTCAATGCCTCGGTTTTATCGCCGGTCTCAAAATGCACCTCCAAATCAATGGGGTCGTGCCGCAACAGCTCACAGAATTTGCCTCTGTTTTCTTTGAGCCATTGCTCTATTTGTTCGAGCTTCGACTGGGCTACGGTCACTGTGTAGCTGAAGTTCGCCCCGCACTTGGTAATAGGCGTGTGAGGCAATTTGGTCAGATACGTCTCCAAGTATTCCGGCAACCTGCTCGAATTAGGATCCTGGCAGTTCTTCTGCTTTATTTCCAATCGGCCCAGATCCGCGAAGAAAGTAAGGCTTCCGTAATCAATAGATGATACGACCGGCATCGGCATCACAGGAATCTTGCTCTCTGGCTGAATCGGCAAGTCAAACCCGCATTCACCGACGAGAAACTCGTGCCTCAGAATAGCGGGATTGAAACTCCCGAGAACCACTAAGTTTATGTAATCGTTCTCATATTTCAGCATCTGGAACATCCCAACAAACACTACGACTTATCGGCCACTGGACAGAGATACCTTAACAAAGATCGCGCCATTGTCAATAGTAGTATATTCCAACGCCGAAAAGAAGCAAATTCTCTATGTATTCTTCATCTCCGTTACGATTTGGCGGGTATGGGGGGATTGGCTGACGTGGGCCTGTTTGAAGGCCTCGGCTTGAGTCTGGTTGGTTTTCTTGAAGAGCTCGTTGCCGGTGACGATTTCCTTAAGAGCCTTTGACCTGGCCTTCGCATCCTTGAGGAACTTCGCCGCCTTCGCGCCATAGACCCCGCCCAACAGCGCACATATCCCGATGCCGAGCTCGATCGCCGCATCCGCCGTCTGCCACGGGTCCGGGCGAGCCGCCGAATCCGCGATAGCGTCCTTCGCAAGCTGCCGGCTCGACTGGGCCAAAATATCGTCCGTCGTCTCCGCTGCGGGAAACTCCTTAGGCAGCCCGAAGTAAGTCGTAAAAGCCCTGCTCTGAAGCTCGCTCAGCTCCGTCAAATCCTGAAGCTCTCCCGAAGCGGCCTGCACCTTCGCAGTCTGAGCCGCCATAAGCGCCGTGCGATTGTGAAGCCACGCATTTTGCTTCTGCCTTGCATTTGGTGCAAACCGTAAAGACTCGCAGCCACTCAGCAGTAAAACAAAAACGATAGGATAGAGCCCCAAACCACTTGCTTGTCTTCGTGTCTGTGAACATTTTTTCATCGTTTCTCTCCTTTGATTTACTTTGGACTCTGCTCTTGCCTGGTATAATACTGTCAGCCTTAACCGGGAGGTTCTGCTGCTCGATACGGAAAGCCTGGATATGGACTCATCCAAGAGATTCAGACCCAAAACAGTGCTGCTGTGGGAAAACGTGGTTGACGACCCGGAGGCGCAACGCATATTGGCGCTGTTCCCATCGACCGACATACGCGTAATCAAGAAGCAACATTATGCTCCTTCCCCCGACACGCCGGCATCCCACGCTCTTCTGACTGGAAAAAGGACACTAATGATCGGCCGGAATTCGTCTTTTGTGGGATATTTTGATGGCGAGCTCGGCTCCAGTGTCTGTTGCCGGCCCTATTACAAGCTGGTCCCGCTCTCGAACGGGTGCCCTTTCTGTTGCACGTACTGTTACCTCGCGTTCATCTATCGAAAGTATGCTCCTTTTATCAAGATCAACATTAACTATGAGACGATGTTCAAGCAGATTCGACGCGCCGTAGAAGGGTCTGGAAACAGGATCAGTTTCAACCTGGGCGAAATGCTCGATAGTCTGGCGCTTGACCACATCACAAATCTTACGACTATGCTGATCCCGTTCTTTTCCAAGTTCTCAAACGCCTATCTGATGCTGCTGACAAAAAGCAACAATATTGACAATCTGCTGACACTTGAGCCTAACCCGCAAACGGTTGTCTCCTGGAGCCTCAATAGCCAGGAGATGATCGAGATGCACGAGTTAGGCGCCGCCACTCTGGGCCAGCGAATTGAGGCAGCCAAAGCATGCCAGGACCACGGCTACCGAATACGACTTCGTATCGACCCCGGCATTCTCCATGCAAACTGGAAGACTTCGTATGCCGATTTGGTCCAAAAAGCCTTGACCACCCTCAGCCCGGAGAACATAACACTTGGCATGTTGAGGCTTCTCCCAGGCCACCTTCGCCTCGCCCAGGCAGCGTATGGCAGCCGGGCTCAAACGCTCTCTCGCCATAGCTTCGTCAAGGGAGCCTCGGACGGCAAGCTCCGCTATCCGCCTCAACAGCGTATTGAATTTTACACCTTTTTGACCGATATTATCCGCAGCCTCAATAAGGATGTCTCCATAGGTCTGTGCAGAGAGACACCTGATATCTGGAATGTCCTGAAATACCGCTGCAAAGGCCACGAATGCAACTGTGTCATCTGGTAATTGTCACACGACAGGTCGTCTGCACATTACGTTGTCTTTCATCGGGATGTACAAGCAGCTGTAATACGAGTAGGTGTGCGTATCATTCTCATCTCTGCCGGGACATGCGCGCTGAGTCAGCTCCTCCTTGTGATTTGACTCCCCAAGCAGTCCGCTGACTCTTTGCATAAGTCCCGCCTTGAATTTGTCCTGAAGAATCAGTATTCGCCCGCTATCGTTGCAGAGGGTCTCGATAGCTGACATACCGCCAACGAGAGCGCTCAAACCAACATCTTCGTTCAAAGGGGTCAGAACATACGAGAAAACAGCTACATCGTATCCACCTATGTTGTGCGCGATGCGTCGAAGCTGCCTCATATTGGCCGGAAATGCTTTCTGTACGCCGAATGTTCCGGCGTCAGTAACCCAATTCCTATGCTCCCCACGCGTGCTGAAGTAGGCATCCAACATGCGCTGGCCTGTCCCGAGGCAAATGCCAGCAGTATCGTTCAGGACATATATCAACCTCAACCTTCGGCGTCCAAGCCGTGAACCAGCATCATTGAGCTGCTTGAGGACCAGGGCAAGCATGTCAGTAATCGCCAAAGAAGCGACCGCAGGTCCTGAACCAATATCAAGAATCCGTAGCTGCCTTTCCCTCAGAATGCTCACTGCGTCTTCAGAAACAAGATATTTGATCAGGCTATTCTGGACCTGAAAGTAGTGTCTGGTGAAAAAGGCTTCCAGAAACGAACGCATACCAGCCGCAGTTGTTGGATAACGTGTTTCTGATTCGGACACCTTCCTTCGGGGTAGCTGATTGATTTGAGATCTCAGTACAGACCTTATTGCGTCGGTTAGATCCCATATGTTATTCGGGCACACTTTTTCCTGAACGCGATTGAAGAGTGCTTTGTTCACGCCTTCTGATGCCATAGCATGCTCGCCTCCTTTCTCAAAAAAATGCGTTGCATAACACGGTTGTTTATCCCTTTGAGTCAGAAGCTAAACTCAGATGCCCCAGCCCTTTGCCAACTCTGTTCCAATGCCCGCAGGCGGTATTCGTATGAGATGCTCTTGGCGGATAGGTCTTCCAACTTTCTGTTGAAGCCGTTCTGGCATTGCAGCAGCATCGTGACGTCACGCTGCAATAGGTCGAGCTGCCTTTGCAGATTGACGTAGCTGCCGATAATCAGGCACGCCAGCAATACAAGCTGCACCAGCGTCGAGACATTTATCTGCCGATTGAACTGCCACGATTTGGAATTACCGTTAGTCATAGTCAACTCTTTCAATGGTCATTCCTGCGCACGGTTGTCACTCCTGCGAAAGCAGGAGTCCAGAGCCACCGCGAGGAACTGGATTCCCGCTTGCGCGGGAATGACAGGGCAGTA
>CAYGZM010000166.1:0-1451 GCA_964354365.1 uncultured Pirellulales bacterium | reverse complement strand
GGGCTTGTGCCCACCCTGTCGCCTACTTCATAGTTCAATACAAGGTATGGCGTCTGGACGTCCGCTCTCTCGATGGTTTCGCCCGAAGCATCAGCCTTGTGCCGGATGAACTCGTACAGAGCATTCGTATCATCGACCTCGTCCGCGACGCCAAGCGCCTCATCCGAACTGTTGGCGAAGATGCTTTGCGGCGATACCCTGCGATACTTGAACTGGCGGGGCAGCATTATTGGGTGCTCGACAACCGGTGCCGTTGAATTCACAGGCCCATCGGCGAGACTACACGTCAATCGCTCATCGCTGATCACCGACGCGGTTATTCTGAATTTCAACGCACCCTTCAACGCCGCCACCCACGTATCCATATCGAGCTGGTCGCTGCTGAGCCATATTCCACACTCATCGAGCACATTGTTAAAGGCGTAGAGGTACTGCCACCAGTTGTCCCCGCCGTCCCACGAGACCTGCAGAAAATAGCCAAGCGACTTTCCCTGCTTGTCGGCCGTCAACGCAGGCCAGAAGCGCCTTCGTCGATGCGCATAATTACTCGTGCCGAAAATCTTCGAGAAATCAAACGCATCGCCCTGATTGTACGGCTCGCCGCTGTAGTCGCCCGCCTCGTTGAGACACCACTTGCGATACACGTCTCTAACCTGGTAGAAATCCGGGTTCGTCGAGGGCGAGAACTTGTCATACTTGGTGTCCTGCAGACCCGCGTCCCAGGCCTTCACCAGATCGAAACTGGCCTCATAGACCTTGAAATCGCCCTGGCCGATATACTTATGCGTTATAGGCCAGAAGCTCTTACTGCTGTTCAGTCTTACTATGTTTGTCTTTGAAATGCCCAGCCGCTCGCCTGCCTGTTGCAGATTCAGCTCGACAACTCTGCCCGTGCCGGCTCTGTAGAACACAATCGCCTGACCTGGACCTGTCGGTGCCGAACGTGGCGCGAATTTGAACTGCAAACCGATCCTCTCGCAGCATCGGTGCAGAGCCTCCAAGAGACTCAACCCGGTGACATCGAGGTCTCGAACTATTTGGTCCTCGGTCAGCGCAGCCAGTTGCTCAGTTTCCGGTATTTGCAGTTGCCCGCCGGGAAGATATTCGCTCAGCAGATAATCGACTACTTCCGCGTACCTCCAGAGCCTCCCCTGCGAAGGTTCGGCACGGAAGACGGTGTAGCTTTTTCCGTTCACCGTAACAGCTGAGGAATCAGCATTGGCCTTTCCATCCGGATTGAATACGGTATCAAGCCCCGCCAGAAACAAAGTAGAGTCCTCTTCCCCCCCCACGCGCTGGCCATAGACGGTGACGCGGCTCAGCTCCGCACTGAAATCCCTCGCAACAATCTCCACGCGCTCGCCCTTTGGCCCAAGCGTTGTCTCGATGCCTTCTATCCGTCCGCAGAATATCGGCAGGCTAAAGGCCGCTGCGCCCGGCGGGACGCCATT
>CAYGZM010000165.1:0-8105 GCA_964354365.1 uncultured Pirellulales bacterium | reverse complement strand
ATGACTGAGACTTCTGAGCCACGGTCGTACTCGAAAGCGCCTTCACCGGGTGCGGTGACTGTACCGCCCAAGGTTGAGGACAATGCTAGCAAGTGTTGCTGTATTGACGTGAAGCTCCATATCGGGCTGGCGACTATTCTTCCACTGGCGTCGGTTGCGGTAACATACCATTCGTACTGGGTCTGCGATAAGAGGTTAGGCCACGTGAGCGACGCATTTGCGCCGCTTGTGACATCCGTGGCCGTGCCGATTGCCGACCAATATCCCATCGGGAAATCGAGGCTGAATTGACTGTCGGCATCTGTCCGGTATGTATCAAGCCAGGGCGAATAGGTTTCCACATAAACCGCGTCCTCTGCCGGCTTGAATTGCATTATCCGCAACCAGCCGTTTCCTCCGTTGGGGTCGTCCTGGTAGCAAGCCAACAGCTGGTGGACATCACGGCCATTGACGTTGTTGGTTCGTGTTTTCTGCCCGGGGTCATGGCCACACAGAACAAAGTAAACGTTGTCGTTACCAAGAACTAAGTCATTCCAGATGGCTTCGCCTTCGTCCAGCAGGTCACCGTCGGTATCTATTAGGGCGTGGGCAACAACAATAGCTTTTCGCCCGGGATAGGCCTTTAATGCCTGGTCCGCCCACATGATAGTGTTCGCGTTTGGATCATGGCGGATATGCATAATGATATAGTCATCGCCACCGGCCGAGAACAGTTGGTAGCTGTTGTCGTTGCCTGTCTCGGGGTAATGGTCACCGTACCAGCGGAGGCCTCGACTTTCATAGTGAGTGTACGGAAAGTACAGGTTGTAGAAGCCCGATGGTGGCGCCGTAGGTTGATCGTGATTGCCAGGCAGTACCGCATAGGGGATCAATGGGTCGGGTAGATTAAGGTCTGAAAGATTCCATAACCCTGGATCCAGCACACTCATACTCTCTCTTGCGCGATCCCATTGGATCGTGCTATTCGCGTCCTGCACAATGTCTCCCTCGTGGCTCACGAAGATAATATTGCGGGAAGAAAGATTGTCCACGATCCACTGTGTTTGGGCTGTAAAGATCTGCGCATTGTCCGCGGACGCTGAGTAACCTTGCGTATCCGGCAGGACAACGATCGTGAAGTCTGTGGTTCCGGAGACTTGTCGGCCGTAGAATGTAACATCCAGGGTATCACCCTGATGATCACTGACGCCGACCTCCAGAGTAGGAGAGCGGGGAACGTTGACTTCACCATCGCTCGGACCAACCAATACCGGCTCATCCGGGCATTGAGTATCCACCATAAGTTGAAAATCAACAGGAGCCCAGCCTTCAAGCAAGGAAGTATTTCTAATGAGACAGTTCCAAGTGTAGGCGTGCTGATCGGCCAGGCTGACAGGGTCAAACGTAATTGTAGCGTCTGTGCCGCTCAGTTCCACATATCCTCTCTGCTCCCATGCGCTGACATACATGATCGTCAGAAGCGGCGGGTTGGCCGACTCACTACTGTCAAAATCCACACCATTACTACCGGTATCAACGAGAACGACCCCATAGTTCGGCAGGCCGTCACTCCAATCCTGGGCAAACTCGGTTATGTCTATTGTTCGCCAGCCTGTTTGGCTGAAGTCCCCCTCAATTGCAATGCCAGCGTGGGAGCCGGGACCGTCGGCGCCTGGATTCGTCCACGGCAGGCTATCCTGGCGGTTGTTCCAGGTCACTTTATTTTCAGCCCAGTCCTCTGTCAGACGGTACAGTTTTGTGGGATTACCGTCTCCAAAACAATGGACCTTCAAGACAGCAGACACAATCGTTGCACCGGCAGGCACTTGCCCCGGAGCCATACCGACAATATCTGGGAATTCAATCACAGCGTGACAATGTGGGTTGGAGCCATCGACATTTATGCCGGAGAGATATTCGCCGCCGTAATTGCTGTTCGGGTCATCAGCAGAAATCTCAGCATCATCGGTCTGATTCGGACCGCTGAAAGTGACTGTCTGTGGTGAATAGCCGACGTAAAGCGCGGCGTCGAGAAGTCCTACAGGGTCTGACGCGGAACACGTGAATGTCACGGCAGTGGAATTCCTGACAGCCCCATCAGAAGGTGAATTTAGATATACGGTCGGAGATCGGGGCAGATAGACATTGAGTGTCCTTTGCTCTGTGGCATTATTTTGCCCTTCAATATCGGAGGCAAAGGCCTGATATGTATATGTTCCTTCAGCCAGGTCGGACTGATTCACGTAAAGGGCCCATTTGTGTGCATCGTACTTGCTTAGATTGGAGTTATAGAACTGCCGTATCGCAGCAGGACTAAAAGACCTCATGTATATCCTGACCTCATCCACCGAGGAATTGATGAAGTCATCGTCCTGGGTGTTCTTGCTTCCTATTGCAAGATTCGCATTATTCAAGATGCTCCCGGAAACGGAATCGGTTCCATTGAGCACGCCGTCAATCCATAATTCGGCCACGTCACCCCCGGGACCGTTCTTTCTCTGGGCAAACACGAAATGCCATTTGTTGTCGTTGTACACATCTGTGGAATAGACGGAAGCGTCTGTTCCATCTGTATTGAGTTCCCAGTAGATATAGTCCGTAGGACCGCTCGGTGCGTGCTCGACTTTGTACCATGTGCCCGCCGTATAGGTAGAACCTTTTCTTATAACGTCTCCGTCATCGTCGTCCCTGGTCAGAATCCAGAATGTTATCGCGAAATCACCGCTACCAGGGTTCAATGAGTCTGAATGGTACACAAGAATACTCTGCCCTTGCGTTGACCCGTTGCCCGTAAAGTCAAAAGCGCCTCCATATCTGCCGTTAGGAATCCAAACGGGGACCTTCTCCGAAGAACAAAGCGGATCGCTCAGATAGCCATCGTTGCCGGCCAATGAAAGGTCCTTCACCAGGCCGCAAGGAACGCTGTAATCCTCCCCGAGGGCAGACACATTGTCAAAGTTGAACATCAATACAAGAGAGTCGTCGTAGAGCGTGTAGCCGCATCCGTTCCAATCAAATGTCACGTCGGTCAAATTGGGCTCCACTATCATGATGTTTATATCAACCGCAGAGTCTGTGATTGTCTCTCCGTCATCGGGCGTGGGACTGACAAAGAAAATCGGATCAGAAACAACGAAGTGCGCCTGCAGGTCATAATCCGCATCCATCCTGACCGTGGTGATCGAAGAGTCCGGGTCTGTGACCGCATCTGCATCCACCGCGGTGCCGGTCCAACCGAGAAAGTGGTAGTAAAGATCAGCCGCTGCGGTGATTGGAACCTCGGCCCCGTGATTATATTCGAACGAGCCTTCGCCAGGCACAGATACCGATCCGCCCGCCGTAGAAGATACAGTCAACGTCCGCCGGTCTATCGCAAAGTTAGCTTGCAGCGTGTAATCCGCATCCAGTGTGACCGTGGTATCTGCCGAGTTCGCATCAGCTACCTTGCCCGCGTCCACCGCTGAGCCTGCCCACCCCACGAAGTGGTAATTCAAATCCGCAATCGCTGCGATTGTAACCTCACTCCCGTCGTCATACTGAAAAGCTCCTTCACCTGGATTGGTCACGGAGCCCCCAGGGGTGGATGATATGTCGAGAGTTCTCTGGTCTCCCGCCAATACAGAACTCGTCCCAAAGGCATAGCTTAGGGTCAGAAAAACAAGAAATGCAGTGATAACAGGTCTTTTCGTCAGACTCATCCCCTCACGAGACGCTCAAGCACCAAGGATTGGCGAAATTCTCAAACGATGATCCGCAAAGCTTCTTCATCCCTCTGTTAAAAAACACGTTTTGTTCAGGTTCTGGCGACGCTCGCAGTTCGGCAAGGATGAGCTTCCTCTAAAGAAGGATCTAGACTTCGGAAAAGGGATACCCCTCGCCCCTTCTTCATGATACATAATGAGCATATACTGTGCGCAGACAAATGTCAAGGGAAAAACAGGCGCCGTTGCGGACCGCCTACGTTGCCATCCCACATACCGCAAGCGCCAGACAGCCAGCCGGTCAGGCCATTTGACCATTTGGGGCACATACCACCCCACTACAACTGAAGGGCTCGCTATCTGCCAATTCAGCAAAAATGCCCATTTCATAAGCCCTGTCTCATCAATGAGTTATGAAAAAGTCAAAATTGAGCACCGTTTTCAATGACCTCTTCCACCGAAGGTGGAGCGCCAACTCCCAGAGTTTTGTTGCTGTGAGTCTATTTCAACTGTTAGAATCTTGTGCAAACGGACTTGGAGATGACTGTATGATTACGAATAGGCAAATGGATAAAAACACCGTTTTCCGAGCTTCTTTTGTGTCCTTGACATTGTGGTTGCTCATAGCAGGCAGGCTGTGTGCTGACCAGGCACTTCTTCTTGTTGACAGGGTGCCGCAACATGGTCTGGTCACAGGACAGGTGGATCTTACCCCTGCGGTCCGCACTTCCGGTACTGATCCAGTAGAATCCGGCCGAATTACAGCCATCGACGAAAAGGGCAATTCTGTACCCTTCCAGTTCATTCCGGATGCCGATTTCGACTCGCAGGGACGTCTCACCGGATTCATAATCGCCCGACTAAGCCCGAACAAGAGAAGTGATCTCAAACTGGAATTCGGCTCCGAGCCTGAGCCGTCCATCGGACTTGAATCCATCGAGACACCCTACTACACCATCTTCCATGATCCCAAGAGGGGTGGTCTGCCTGCAAAGATTGTCTTTCGGGAAACGGGGAAGGTGTTTGACAACTTCCGATGGCAGGATCGAGTTCATCATAGAGAGCTCGGCGGCTTCACCCTCCAAAACGACAAGGCCGCTTTTGTTGAATGCCTCACGACAGGTCCCCTCTGTACGGCCGTGCGTGTTAGGGCCGGGTATGTCAACTCCGAGGGCAAGCCTCCGGCATCCAAACCCGAGGCAACCTATACTTGGATATATCTTCATGATCTGCCACTCGTATTTGTGACGGCAGAGGTCAGACAGACTGGGCAGTTCGAGTGGAACGAGTTGCATTTCCTGGAGCTGAATTTTCCCGGGGAGGACTTCAAGAGCTGGGCAGGCGGGGAGCCGCTGAGTGAAGGGGGCTTCCAGGCCACGGGCAAGAGCCATAACGCAGCGAAATGGGGGGCCCTGATCGAAGGACGCGATGCTATAGCGATGTTCGACTGCGGCGGCTTGATCTTCCACGACGGTCGCGGGGGCTACGGTACGTACCTGCACGCGCAGGGGGATCGGGCCTGGAGCGGATGGTCGAAAGCACGGACAAGCTTTTCTGCCTGGCTCTGGATCGGCTCGGCCGATCAGCCAGTCAAAGAGATACGGGCCTTGATAGACCAGGCCCCGGCTGCGGCGAATGTTCTCGTTACGACCGCTGACGTGCGGAATGCCATCAATTCGGCCGGCAGCAAGGATATCGGCAAATGGCGTGAAGCCATGGCCAGACAACTGGAAGCAGCCGGACGGCTTGAACAAGCAGCGGACATCGCGCAGGGCCGCTTTCTATCCAGCTGGACGCGGGTTCAGGCAGGCGATCTGAATCTGGTTCTGGAGAAGGCGGAACAGGGCCTGCGTGTGCTGAGTTTGTTCGACGAGAGCGCCGGGCAGGAGCTGCTTGCTCCGGATAGTCCTCCACTGTTCTGCCTGGAACTGCGTCATGGCGAAAAGAAGGAGCACCTGACACTTGCAGCCGATTCGGGTTGGCATCGGGCGGATGTGTCAGGCGTTGACGCTTCAGGGGTGCGTGTTATGACTTTTCAGGAGCCTATCGATGACCGTCTGAACGGAATCAGTGTTGAAGTCAAGCTCCTTAGCGACAACAAAGACAACGCGCTGACGTGGGATCTGCAGGTAACGAATGATAGTAAACAATTGAGTCTGTGGCGGGTAGTCTTCCCCCAGGTTACGGTGAGGTATCTGGGTGAAGGCTCAAGTGTATTTCTGCCGCACACAGCAGGGATTGAACTGTCGGACATGTGGAACACGGCAGACAGACGGGGCGGAACCTACCCAAGCGGCTGGACATGCATGCAATACATGGCCGCCTACGATGCGGCCGGCCGAACAGGTCTTTATGTCGGCACGCACGACCCCTTTGGCTCCACCAAGGACATTCTTGCCCAAGGTCAGCCGGACCAGCGTGCGGTCGCTTTCAGATTCGAACACCCTGTTCCTGATATGGGGCAGGCAGGCGCTGATTTCGAACTGCCCGGGGAGGCAAGACTGCAATTACTGCGGGGAGACTGGTTTGACGCTGCCACAATCTACCGAGAGTGGGTAAGCCGTGAGGCAAAATGGTGGCCGCAATTGGGGCCGGATGGCCGAAGCGACACGCCCCAATGGATGCGGCAGTTGCCGGTGTGGGCATTGACCGGCGGTCCTGCCTCCGATTGCGTTCCACAGTTGAAGGTCTTTGCTGAAGAGTTCGGGGTCCCGGTCGGATTCCACTGGTACAACTGGCATCAGATTCCTTTCGATAACGACTATCCCCACTATTTTCCGCCCAAGGACGGTTTTGCCGAAGGTGTGGAAGAGCTAAAGGGGGCGGGGGTCTATGCGATGCCCTACATAAATGGCCGGCTCTGGGATACACACGACAAAGGTTCCGAGGACTGGCAGTTTACTTCTGTTGCTTTGGCAGCAGCAACCAAAGATGAAGCAGGCAATCCATATACCGAAAGCTACGGCAGCAAGGAATCCGACGGCAACAGTGTCCAACTGGCCGCCATGTGCCCATCGACGCCACTATGGCAAAGCCGGGTGAGGGATATTGTCCTACGGCTCTTCAATGAATACGGCTTGAACGGCGTGTATATCGACCAGATTGCCGCGGCGCAGCCCAGGCTGTGCTTCGATAAGTCCCACGGTCATCCCCTGGGCGGCGGCCACTGGTGGACAGAAGGCTATTGGAAGATGCTCGATGCAATCCGTGCCGCTAAACCGGTCGAATGTATGCTGACAACTGAGTGTAACGCTGAGCCTTACATCAAGTGGTTCGATGGTTACCTGACCTGGCACTGGCAGGAGCAGAATATGGTGCCTGCGTTTCCCGCCGTCTATGGCGGCGCCATACAGATGTTCGGGCGGGCTTACAGGGAAGGGCCCAGTCAAGATCTCGCCAATCGCATGAAGGCCGGACAACAACTGGTGTTTGGAGAGCAGATTGGCTGGTTCGGTCCGGAGATTATCAAGCGTCCTGACTGCGGACAATTCCTGCGAGACTGCGTTCAACTGCGCTGGCGGCTGAAAAAGTATTTCTATGCCGGACAGATGACCCGGCCACCCAAACTAATCGGCGAAATCCCGAAAGTTACGGCGGATTGGCAGTGGCGCGGCGAATGGCCTATTACTACTCCTGCAATCATGACTGGCTCCTGGCAACTTCAACGCGAGAACAAGGCGATATTGCTATTTGTGAATGTCTCCGACCAGGGACTGACTACCAAGGTCCAATTCAATCCCAAGGAATACAACCTTCTCAGCAAGACACTAAAAGTGACCAGGATCACGCCCGGCGCGCCCGAAGCCAGGTTCACCATTCAAGCAAATGATCAGACTCAGATCGAATTTGCCCCTCGAACCGTTTTCGCGTGGGAGATAGTCCCAGCATTAGGTAATTAGCCCGCAGGCTTCTGCAAAATTGCAGGTCAGGACTGCTTAGAAAAGAAAAAATCGTTTGTTGATTACCTGCAATTTTGCAGAACTCATTAGCATTCCTGTCATTCTTTGCCGTGTCGATAAACGTGCCCAGAATGCAAGACCAGCGAGTGTAGATAGATCCCTGAAACCGCACAAGAGCAACGCCGATATACTCAACCGTGCACTATCCTTTTTCAGGGCCTGAACTGGCCCACAATGCCGTTATGTTCTCATCGACCCTCTTGCCATAGTACATTCTTGTGAAACACCGCTGGATCCTCAGTCCGGCCGCTTCAACAAACCTCATAGCATCGACATTCCCCTTTGGCAAGTCCATGAAGACCATCTTGCCCCGGCAGCGGCTCAATGCATCAGATAATAAAGGCGGACCAGCATCGGCCACAGCCACGCATGGCCCCACCTGGACGGCATTGGCGCCGGGACGGATCGTCACGTACCCTTCGACTGTGCTCTGGCGGCGCACAATGCGCAACCCTTGTGGGAATTC
>CAYGZM010000164.1:0-8106 GCA_964354365.1 uncultured Pirellulales bacterium | reverse complement strand
CCGATTTTGACCACGCCACGCAGGTTCTAACCCTCGAATCCGCGAAGTCGGGCTAAGGTATAAGAAACGGCGGGCGGGGATGCAAAAGGGCCGGATCGCGGGCAAAATGGAGTTGCAGCTGCGGAGTGCTAATGGTAGAATATGGTTGTGATGAAAACTTCAACCGGGGCCGATTAAGGAGGCTCTCAAATGTTGCACAGAGGAAGAAAGCACGCATTGAAAGGTTGCCTGCTGTCCGAAGCCGGAAAAGGTCCGGGCGAAGGTGCTGGGTTGTGTCCGAATCAGGGCAGGGGCTTTTGGCGCAGATACCCCTGGCTGATATGGGTGTTTCCCATTGCCGGGCTGGCGTCGCTGATATGGTTTTTGATTCGCGTCGTGCCCAAGCCTTCGCGGGCGACGTATCCTTGCCAGCGTATTGCTGCGCCGTTAGCGAGCGGTTTTATTGTCTGGATTACGGGGCTGGTCGGCTCGACTTTGGCGTACCGCAAGGCCAGACGGCTGATGGGCCGGTCGCGATACGTGGTTGCGGGGGTATTTGCGGCTGCGGCCATTATGGCGGTGTGGTGGTCTGTCAGTATGACCCGGGGCAGCGACGCAGAGGCGGCGCCGTTCGTGCCGACCGATCCGCCGAACAGTCCGATGGGCGTGGGCAAGGGTATCTATCCCGGGCGCGTGATGTGGATTCGCGATGCAAACGCCACGAGCTGGAACGGCTCTACTGGAAGCTGGTGGGACGACACTAATACCGATCAAGCCAAGGTGGATAGTATGATCTCCACGGCCATCCAGGGACTGACGGGCGAATCTAGCAACGCGGATGCGTGGGATGCGCTTTTTAGGCACTTCAATCAGCAGAATGGGTTTGGAGACGTTGGGTATCAGGCGGGGGAGAAGATCGCCATCAAGATCAATATGAATCAGGAGAACAGCAGCGGGGGAAGCTGGTCGTCAAGCAAAGGCACGCCAAGCCCGCACGTGATTTATTCTTTTGCCAAGCAGCTTATGGACGTGGTGGGTGTGCCGGGCTCCGCGATTACGATATACGATGCTGCGCGGTACATCGGCAATCCCATTTACAATAAGGTCCGCAGCGACCCGAATCCCGATTATCGAAATATAAAGTTTGTGGTCAAGTCCGGCCTGGCGGCGAACGGGCGCATCGCGGCAAACGGCGACGCGGCCAACCCGCTTTACAGCAAAGCCCCGGTTGCTCGCCTGCCGGATTGCGTCACCCAGGCCAAGTATCTGATCAATATGGCGCTTCTGAGGGCTCACTCTCTGAACGGGGTGACATTGTGTGCGAAGAATCATTATGGCTCAACATATTTTCCTTCCGGCGGCGGGTGGACGCCGGAGCCGCTGCACGGTTACGCTCAGCGGTCGAACGCCATGGGGACGTATAACGGCCTTGTCGATCTGAACGGGCACAAACACCTCGGCGGAAAGACGCTTCTGTACTTTATTGACGCGCTGTATCCTGCGAGGAATCAAAGCGACCCCGTGACAAGGTTCAGGAGCTTTGGCAACGACTGGTTTTCGAGCATATTAGTTTCGCAGGACCCGGTGGCGATTGATTCTGTCGGGCTGGATTTTTTGCGGGCCGAGCAGGAAACGCCGGGCACAACTGTAACCGACGTTATCGATCGGCCGGACAATTATCTGCACGAGATGGCGCTGGCGAACAATCCTCCATCGGGGACATTCTATGACCCTGAAGGCGACGGGACCAGGCTTGCGAGTCTTGGAGTCCACGAGCACTGGAACAATCCGACAAGCAGACAGTATTCGCGCAATCTCGGAACCGGCGACGGCATTGAGCTGGTGACGCAGCACCAGTTGTGGACGAGCGCAGACGGGCCGATAAGGAACCTGATGAGGGAAAGAAGATACGATTATATCCAGTACGCAATAAACGACGCCCGCGACGGCGATGAGATAGTGGTCCCGCAGAGTGTCTATCCCGAGAACATAAATCTCAAGGGCAAAAATCTGACTATTCGCTCGGCAGAGCCTGATAATCCCGGCAGTGTTGCAGCGACTATAATCAGCGGCGCGGGCGGTGGGCCGGTGGTTACTCTCCAGACGAGTGAAGATGCGAACTGTGTTCTTTCGGGCCTCACGATTATCGGCGGCGACGTCGGGATATACTGCTCCGGCGCGTCGCCTACAATCTCCAACTGCGTCGTCACCGGCAATACAGGTATGGGAGTACGGCTGTGGAACATCAGCCAGCCTGCAATCATCGATTCGCTTATTGTCGCCAACGGCGGCGGGATCGAGTTGTCGCAGGGGCGTGGAATCACCAGTTCGGTGACGATAACCAACTGCACGATTGTGGGAAATTCGGGAACCGGCGTGTATTCCGGCATCCAGACAATTACCAACTCCATTATCTACTATAACGACCCCGCCGGGATAGTGGGCACTACGGTCACGGTGACTTTCAGCGATGTGCAGAGCGGCTGGCCGGGCGAAGGAAATATCGACGCCGATCCGTGTTTCGCCGACCCCTGCAACGGCGACTATCACTTGAAATCCGAGGCCGGCAGATGGGACCCGGGCAGCGAAAACTGGGTCCTGGATGGCGTTACCAGTCTGTGCATTGACGCGGGCAACCCCGGCTCCGAGTGGAGGGCTGAATTGTGGCCGCACGGCAAACGCATAAATATGGGTAGATACGGAGGGACACCGGAGGCGAGTATGTCGCTTTCGGATGCGGGCAGCGCCGCGGACTTGAATATCGACGACGTGGTTGATTTCAGAGACTTCGATGGCTTTTCCGGCAACTGGCGCAAAGAAGAGTTGTTCCTGCGCGAGGATATCGACCGCAACGGCCGGGTGGATGCGTTCGACCTCGAAGCCTTTGCAGAGCAGTGGCTCTGGAGAGAGTAAGCTGCCGAGTGAAGTGTGATAGGAATTCTATCCGGCAAGGAGGCTAACAGTTATGAATCGACGAGATTTTCTCAAGGCGGCTGCGGGGGCAATGTCGGCGCCTGCGTGGGCGTGGGCCAAAGACATGCCGCGTGATATTAAGGTGACCCGTATTGTCGGGTTTGACCTTGTCAGTGAAAGGCCGAAGTTAGTCGGCAAGAATTCGCGCTTGGGCATTCACGGCAAACAGGCAACCGACCGGATGGTTCGGCTGTTCACAAATGCAGGCATCGAGGGGATCGGCAACTGTCGCGCAAGCAAAGAAGCCCTGGGGCAGATTCTGGGGAAGAACCCGCTTGATTTCTATCAACGTGCGGACGAGAGGATGGCCGGGCCGTTAGGCGCCGGGACGATGCCGCTTTGGGATTTGGCCGGCAAGGTTCTGAATAAGCCGGCTTATGAGCTGTTGGGCGGAGCGGGGCCTAAGCAGGTCCCCGTATATGACGGGTCGATATACTTCAGCGACCTTCTCGACGAGTACAGTGACAGGTGGCCGGACCGGTTCAAAGAAGAGATTGATATGGGGATGGCCCTGGGGCATCGCGCCTTTAAGGTCAAGATAGGGCGCGGGGCAAAGTGGATGCCGGCAGAGGAAGGTTACGCGCGTGACGTGGAGGTGCTGCGGACAATTCGCAAACATGTGGGGTCGAAGATACTTATTGGGGTCGATCCGAACAACGGTTACGACCTGCCGAAGACCAAACAACTGTTGGAGGAATTGGGAGACTTTGATTTTGCCTTTTTGGAAGAGATGTTCCCCGAAGAAGTTGAGAAATGCCTGGAGCTGAAACAGTTCATACGCGAGCACGGCTGGAAGACGTTGGTGGCGGACGGAGAGACGCAGGGAGACCTCGAAGCTTACAAACCGTTCATTGAAGCTGATGCGATTGACGTATTTCAGGGCGATATGAACCGGTTCGGGATAGAGGGGATTCTGACCGAGGCGAAGTGGTGCAGGGCGAAGGGACTGAGAGTGGGGCCTCACAACTGGGGGTCTTTGGTGAGCTACTATATGCAGTTGCACGTGGGCCGGGCGATAACCAACCTTTACGCGGCCGAGCACGATCCGCTTTCCAATTCGGTGCTTCTCGCAGAGGGATACGAAGTCCGCAAGGGTCACGCCGGCGTGCCGAACGCGCCGGGGTTCGGCCTGAAGATTAACGAGGACAAATTCGCCTCGGATGTTCGGATAAGGTTCGACCTGAAAGGTTGAAAGACCACGGCCGGGGGGAGCGATTGGGTTTGATTGGGTTTGTTTTTTCGAGTGGGCGGGGGGTGGTTTATTTTCATAATCCTTTGCGGCAAAGGAGGTTGCATTGCTTTTGTCGTTCTGAGAATTGGGTTTGTTTTGCATAATTGACTCATAAAGTCCTGGAAAGCTGGGCAGGATGGGTGGGTAGGGCAGGAGACAGGAGACAGGAGACAGAAGACAGAAGACAGAATCCAGAATCCAGAAGAGGGATTCCCGATGAATCGGGATGTTCGCTTTACTGCAACTTCGCTTAGACATTGATCACCTCCTATTTTGTTAGATGTATATTATACATCTAAGACTGTTGGGTGTCAAGTAAATTTTAACCACAGACTTCTTGGCGCGGCCTGTGGCCGCAACCAAATCCGAAGCACTAAATCCGAAATCTTAGACAAATCCGAATCACCGAAACTCAAAATTCAAAACAAACCATAACGGCTTATTTCGACGGTGGTTATGGCAGCAGGATTCCAATATCAAGCAGAAAAAACAACAAGTTGAAGGATTGTAGTGCGGATTTGGGCGGAGGCGCTCAGACGTCTTGGTGTACTTCGGCGAGGCCGGGATTACACAGCTTACCCAAATTAACATGGCCCTACCGTCGGGGCTTCACATTTCACGTTTCACGCGATATATCGCTACGCTTCACGCCTGGCCCACGAGATACGCTGCACGAGAGACGAGAGACGAATCCCGGCGTGCCGGGATTTTTGCTTGACTGGATGTGAAATGGGCGGTAATTTGGTGGTAGATGAGGCAGCAGTGAGTGAACCAAACCCCGGCGAGATAGACGAGGGTCATCTGACGGGATAAACTCAGATCGTAAATAGGATAGACGGGAGTTATTGTGGCGGAAGTTCCGGGAGAAGATGTACCGGAGAGCTTCAATTCTCCCCCGGTTGCTGGCGAATCACATGACAGAATTCGAACAACTGAATGGAATTCCTGAGACAACTGGGAAGGAATGGATGAGTTTAGCCTATGTGCAGGCTGTATGCGCGCAGGCCAGATTGAATGTGTGTTCTTGGAACTTTGATAACGGAATTGATCTCAATGTCGGTTCCATCCGACCGACTGGCTGCAATGAGATTGCCAATGTCTTTATTAGCCTTCAACTGAAATCAACCGCATCCTGGAAGGTTGAAGATGGAGGGTACATCAAGTATGACCTTCCAGTCGAGAATTATCGTGTACTCAGACTAAGAAGTATCTGCCCCCAGTACCTTGTCCTATTTACATTACCTTCAGAAAGAACGGACTGGATAAAGTATCAATTGGAATATGAGACCCATAAACATGTGGTTGAGCTTCGACACATGGCCTATTATGTTAGCCTGAAAGGAAAGCCTGAGACAGAGAATAAGGAGACGATTCGGGTTGAGATTCCCACGAACAACCAATTGACTGCTAAAGCTCTGATTGGCCTCTACCAGGATTGCGCGGCGGCCCAAGCCTGGGCAACAAATCAAAGGAGCGCAGGGTAATGACGTCACGCTCTATCATTCCGGCTAAACTTCTGCAGGCAACTGGGCCCGCAGCGATTCGCACGTTCCTGATGAACGCCGGGTACAAACTGAGTGGCAAGAAAGCTGATGTTGCTGAAGCATACAGCATTGCGGAGGGCGGAATTGTAATTTTGCCGCTAAAGAAAGAATCTCATGAATATACCAAGTTGTTATTGGCATTAGTGGATCACCTAGGGCAAATAATGAGTCTTTCGCCCGACGATATATTGGGACTAATAGCCAATCCCAACAGTGACATTTTGCGCTACAAGATTGAGAGTGACGAGGCAAGATTCGGCCAGGTACGTATAGATGAACTTCGCACAGTCACTGGCGGACTTTATAACACATTGAAGAACTCGGCGCAAAGAATCGCCCATATTAGAAGGCGGCCGAGCATTATGGACTCTGCAACCAGCTATGCAAACGCCTGCCAATTCGGGCAGACTGAATATGGGAGTTTTGTGCTAAAAGTCTTTTGCCCCACAAGTGATTTAGGGATAAGAACAGAGGACGCCGAGCCTTATTGCAGAGAAGTTACGCGTGGAGTTGTCGAAAACTTCCGGTTCCTTGTGGAAAATGATGTGGCAGACCCAGAGACGCCGTTGCCAGCGGTGATGTCCAAGAGTGTTGCCAGATCAATAAAGGATATGTATCCTTCGCGGCCTCTAATGTTTTCGGCTGGACTCAGTGTACGATATTCGCGACTGAGGGATCCAAGTAGCGGCGTGCAGATAGAACCTGGCGTTGAACCACAGGTCGAGGAGCTACAGTTCAGGAGTACTCTATTTGAGAAGGCCGAGATACTCTATGAGCGCTATCGGAAAGCAGAGAAGTTTCAACGTGAATTGCTGATAGGGTTCATTACTGATTTGCATAAGGATCCTCCCACTGAAAAGGAGGACTCGAAAGTTGAGATTCTCCATCAAATTACCATGGAGCTAAGATTCGGGACTGCGAGGCGTAAAGTAGCTTGTAAGCTAATGCCATACGACTACCGTAAGGCAATCAAATGGCACGATGAAGGAATCGAGATATTGCTCGATGCGATCATTGACAAGAGAGGCAAGAAGTGGACCGTTCACGAACTGTGCGACCTTCGGCCTCGGAGTACACAAGATGAGCCCCGGCTCTTTCATGTGTAAAATTCCGAGGACAGTCACCTACCAAATGACGCATGAACCGGTGACAGTCGGCGGTTGCCTTATAAGGCGTTTCAGATGAAGCAATGGTTTCGATTGTACACATGGCAACTTCCCGATTGGGACGTGACCAGGGAAAAACGCGATCCTTCAAAGGGTTCCCAAGTATGGGGAGAGGATACGTGGAAAGAACTACAACCCCTCTATACGAGATTAGAGGAGAAGGTAGGCACTCTTGATTTCCTCTGGTGCTTTCCTGCGTATGAACATTGGAAGCAATCTGAGATACGCAGACTTTGGGTGATTGATGTGCCCAGTGTCGAGATATTCCAATTGTTAGATTCTGATATTTGGGGAGCGATGGTTCAGAATGTCCTAAACAATAAGCAACCTGAGGGCTGGTGTTGGGATCAGTTGATCGTAGAAAGAAATGAAGGAATGAAAAGACTATCTGCTGGAAATAATGGTAATATTACGCCACTGGTACATGTACCACTTTCACCCTCGATACGGGTTGTCGATAATACCAAATTTAACAAGGGAACTGTTTGTTCCGACGCACCATACAAAGATTTACCTACTTCTGAGTGTGAGGCAATGAAATGTCGAGAGGAGGGATATAAAGGGAAAACTAGGAAGACTAGGGTCAGCCGCCTATCAAAAACAAAGAAAGAGGAAATTGGGGAGAATTAAAGTTATCCCCTGGTGAGATAGGCTGGCGGCATCTCACGGGGTAAACGTTAGTTGATAGTCAGGAGTTTTGGCGTTGATTTTTTAGTGTTTATTTCGGGTGTTGGGGGGGAAGACGGGGGGTAGGAGATTGCCGCGTCGTCCCCACGGGACAGGGCCTTCGGCCTCCTCGCAATGACCAGAGCGGGCGGTGTCAATCGGTGGCGAAGTTGCGGTAAAACAGCAGGCTAAATAGGTTCTGTTGCGGAAAGCCGAAATCGCCAATGTCACCCCTGTGAAAGCAGGGGGCCACGCCGAAATAAATGGATTCCTGCCCTCGCAGGAATGACAAAGACTGTTTCCGCAACAGGAACTAAATAGGTTTTGGGGGTTACCCGCTCCCTTACGGTCGCGGCTTGTTGGGGTCGCGGGTAGGCGGGGTCGGGGGTGTGGGGGGGATGTCCGGGACCACGGGTCCCATTCGACGATGCTCAGGACAGGGTGCGGGTCGGTGTCAATTGGTGGCGAACCTGCGGTAAAACTGCAGGCTAGCCCAACTTTCGCAGTTAGGCATCAAAATCGGCATTTCTGATAGCGCCAGAGAGGT
>CAYGZM010000163.1:0-8170 GCA_964354365.1 uncultured Pirellulales bacterium | reverse complement strand
AGGTAATCCGATATCTCATACGCCGCGAAAAGCCCCCCCCCGAATGTATCGATATCGTAGATCAGATAGTCAACGTCCTGCGCCAGTGCGATCCCGCTCCTTCGCTTGATCGACTCAAGCAGCCCCTCATCAACCGTGTCATGACATATAATTACCGCCGCCTTCGCGCTTCGCAGACCCGCACCCGGCTCGTTCACCTCGCTCGGCCCACCCGCCGCGCTCCAGACCGCGAATAACAGCGCGCAAAGCAGAAAAAAACCGATTGGTCTCTGTGCACTCTTCATAACGCCGCCAATTCTACCACAATACTGCCGATACCGCAAGACCGGTTCACAAACCCTGGACGATTTTCGGTTTTATCCCCTCCCATTGCAGCCCCCCTATCGTCGCCTGGGCGATATTCGTCAGGTGGTCGCCGATCTTTTCCACGTTGTCAACCAGGTCAATGAAAATCAGCCCTGCCTGCGCAGAGCAAGCGCCCTCGCTCATACGCCCAACGTGAGTCCGGCGCAATTCCACCTGTGCCTCGTTGAGCCTCTTTTCGATGGTCAGGGCTGCCCTCGCTGCCTGGATATCGCCGGTCTCCAGCGCCGCTATTACATCATCAAACATCTGCTCGGCATTCGTTCTTAGCATCTCAGCCTCAACGCCCGCCGAATCGCTGAAAGTGACTTTCTGTTCAATCTTTCGTTGAGCGATCTCCATTATGTTGATGGCGTGGTCGCCGACCCGCTCAAGGTCGTTCACCGCATGCAATAATACCGGCAGCCGGACCGATATTCCATCCGCCATGGACCTGCCCGACAGAGCTGACAGATACGAAGTGATTTCAAACTGAAGGGAATCTATAACATCTTCTATGTCCTTAACGGCATCGAGCTTCTTTCTGTTATCCTCCATAATCCCCTCGATAGCGTGGCTGAAGGCCCTCTTTGCCGTCTTTGCCATGTGCACGATCTGGCGCTTGGTCTGCTCGATTGCTATTTCCGGCGCGTTCAGCAGGTGTTTCTCAAGGACAACGGGCGGCATCGCCGCCTCGGTGGGCCTTACCGGCACCAGCCAGACCGCTGCCTTGCCCAGCACCGGCGATAACGGCAGGAATATGCACGAGTTGGCAATGTTGAAGAAGCTGTGAGCCACAGCGATAGACGCTCCTACCGACGCGCCCCCAAGCTCCCAGGGGCAAATCGCAAGCACCATCTTGCTGTACCAGCCGAGGTAAACAAACGGAAAGGCAATGACACAGCCCAGGACGTTAAACATTGTATGCGCCCAGGCAGCTCGCTTGCCGTTGCGATTCGCCTGCAGCGCTGCGAGCTGCGCGGTGATTGTCGTGCCTATATTGGCCCCTAATACAAACGGTATCGCCGCGTTAAGCGCCGCCATCCAGTTGGTGCCGAAGGCCCCGCCCATCGCCAACAACTGCACAATGGCGATCGACGCCGAGCTGCTCTGGATAAGCGCCGTCAGCCCCAAACCGGCCAGAAGGGCCCAAACCGGCTTATCACCCAAAGATATGAAAAGCTGCTGGACTCTCGGGCTGTCCTCCAGCGAGGCAAACCCCCCTTTAAGAAAATCTATGCCTAAGAACAGTATCCCGAATCCTAACATTATCTCCCCCACGCTTTTCCATTTTCGCGTTCTGCCCCCCATATAGAGCAGAAATCCAACGCCAATCGCCGGCATCGAATACATTGAAATATCGAGAAACTTTAATCCCGTCGCGGACACTAACCACGCCGTCGCGGTTGTCCCTACATTCGAGCCGATAATCACGCCTATCGCCTGCTTGAGCGTGAGCAGTCCCGCATTGACAAGCCCGACAATTATCACGGTCGTGGCGGAACTCGATTGTATTATCGCGGTAACACCCGCCCCAACGAAAAAGCCTCGCAGAGTTTTCTTCGTCAGTGATTCGAGGATGGTTTTGAGCTTCGGCCCCGCCCCCTTTCTCAGCCCCTCCGACATCAACACCATCCCGAATAGGAATAAACCAAGCCCCCCTACCGTGCCCATAATCATTTCTCTAATCATTCAAGCTCCTTACACAGACAACAAACCAATGTGCACGAACCACAAACCTATATGCTCTTCACAAACAACAAAGAGCAGCTTACCTCCGGCACACCACCTTGCCGCCAACATCCTTATGGCCTGCCGCCGGCAATCTTCGGCTCAACATCTGCCCACTGCAGACCTCCTATCACCGCCTGCGCAATGTTGGTCAAGTGGTCCCCGATTTTCTCCACATTGTCAACAAGGTCAATGAAAATCAAGCCTACCTCCGCCGAACACGCCCCCTCGCTCATACGCCCAACATGGGTCCGACGAAACTCCACCTGCGCCTGGTTAAGCTGCTTCTCGATGACCAGCGCCGCTCTCGCCGCCTCGGTGTCATCGTTCTCGAGGGCCGCTATAACGTCGTCAAACATCTGGTCCGCACTCCTTCTTAGCATATCCGCCTCGGCCGCGGCTGAATCGGTGAAGCAAAGTCTCTGCTCAATTTTTCGTTGAGCGATCTCAATAATATTGACGGCGTGGTCGCCGATACGCTCAAGGTCGTTCACCGCATGCAAAAAGACCGGCAATTTGACGGATATCCCGTCGGCCAGCGGCCTGCTCGCCAAGGCCGACAGATACGACGTGATCTCAAACTGGAGCGAATCGATAAAATCCTCTATCTCTCTGACCGACTCAAGTTTCTTCCTGTCATCCTCAATAATCCCATTGATGGACTGCATGAACGCCCTTTTTGCCGTTTTCGCCATACGAACGATTTCCCTCTTTGCCTGCTCAAGTGCTATTTCAGGCGTGTCAAGAAGGTGCTTCTCAAGCACCACAGGCGCCATCGCGACCTCGCTGGGTTTCAACGGCACCAGCTTGACTACAAGTCTCTCCAGCAGACCTATTAGTGGCAAGAATACACCGGAATTAACAATATTGAACATCGAATGCGCGATGGCTATCTCTGCTGCTATGGTGCCGGGCCCAAGTTCCCATGGAGAGACTGCCTGAACGAATGCGCTATACCAACCAAGGTAAGCAAACGGATACGCAATAACAGAGCCAATCACGTTGAACATCGTATGCGCCCACGCAGCACGCTTCGAGTTCCGATTTGCCTGCAACGCCGCAATCTGGGCGGTGATTGTCGTCCCGATGTTGCTGCCAAGAATAAACGGTATCGAAACATTAAGGGCAGTCTCCCAGTTCTCGCCAAACGCCCCCTGTATTGCCAGCAACTGGACAATCCCGATGAATGCCGAACTGCTTTGAAGCAGTATCGTTGCAGCTATGCCGACAAAGATCGCCAATAACGGCCTCCCGCCAAGAGCCACAAAAGCCTCATGTACTTTTGCATTACCCTGTAGCGGGGCAAAGGCATCCTTCATAAAACCAATGCCCAAAAACAGTATTCCGAAGCCGAGCATTATCTCGCCCAAGCACTTCATCTTTCGTGTTCTGCCCCCGATGTGGAGAAGAAATCCTACCCCGACTATCGGCAGTGAATATAACGTAATATCAAGCGCAAGCCCTGATACCGACACTATCCACGCGGTGGCAGTTGTGCCCACATTCGAGCCGATAATCACCCCTATCGCCTGCCTCAGCGTCAGCATCCCTGCATTCACAAGCCCAATTGCCATTACGGTGGTGGCGCCGCTGGCCTGGATTACCGCTGTAATCCCTGCCCCGACCAGAAACGCCTTAAACGGCGTACTTGTCATCGATTCAAGAGTTTTCTTCAGCTTCTGCCCGGCTATCCTCTTGAGGCCCTCCGACATCAACAGCATCCCGAACAAAAACAGTCCCAGCCCGCCTACTGTCCTGAATACCATTTCTCTGACCATACTTCTTCCCCTATAAGGACTACTCGTAGCGTGGCCCGCAAGCCGCCATACACTGCGACACCACCCCATAGCGCTCACAGACTGCCTGTTTTGACGTGCTTTTATTCGATTTTACCCAATAGGTCAACCCCATACCGGATAATAAAGCGAAAAATTCCCCGCACGCAACCGTAAAGACATCCCGCTCCAATCCCCTGCCATCCCAAGTCCCACCAGCCCTTAACCCTGAGCATGCTCGAAGGGTCGAAGGCAAGGAATCCCGCCACCCAACTTAGCTACCCCCCACCAACATCGCCAAAACAAATAGTAAATCCTCAAACTGACCGGTTCGCCTTATCATACCTGCGAAAGCCTTGTCATACCTGCGAAAGCAGGTATCCAGTAGTCTGCCGGCTGAGTGGATTCCCGCTCCCAGATCGGAGTCGAGGACAGGTTTCGCGGGAATGACACACTGTGCTATATTGCTGTCGTATAGGGACTTATCGTCCCTTTTTCTTGAAAACCGCTCAGTTTGAGTAAATCGTAAATAGCAAATAATGAATACCTTTTCAGGCCAGCCTCCTCAGTATCTCCACCCCCTGCTCAATCTTCTCGTCGCTCGTCGCGTAGCTTATCCGAAAATGCGTGTCCCTCTCGCTAAAAACCTTCCCCGGTATTATCAACACATTATTCTTTATGGCCTTTTCCACAAATGCCGTCGCCCTGCCCCCGGGCGCCCTGACGAACGCATAGAACGCCCCGCCCGGCCTCACTAACTCGAACTTGTCCCTCAGCCCATCATAAACAAGGTCCCTCTTCGTCCGGTAAGCATCCACGACATAGTTCACGTCGCAGTCCAGCGCCGTAATTGCCGCCCTCTGAAACGGAGTCGGCGCGCACACAAACGTATATTGCTGCACCTTCGTCATCTCCTCCACAACCTCACGCAGCGACTCGTTGGCCGCAACATAAGCCAGCCGCCAGCCCGGCATCCCGTAAGACTTGCTGAACCCACGCAGCAAAAGCGTCTTGTCATAGTGCCTTGCAATACTGACGCACTCGCCGTCATAACAGAACTTCTCATATATCTCATCCGTCATAACGAGCACATCTTTTTCCGCTGCCACATCCGCCAGCGCCTTGATCTCATCCTCTGTGTAAACGGCGCCCGTCGGGTTATTCGGCGAATTGACGATTATCAGCTTCGTCTTGTCTGTTATCGCCTTGGCTATCTTCTCAACCGGCAGCCGAAACGCCGGATAGCTATCGACAAAAACACACCTGCCCCCTAACATATTTACAATGTGCTTATAAATCACAAAGTAAGGGTCCGGTACAATCACCTCATCACCCGGATTGATAAGCGCCATAAACGCCAGCAGAAGCCCCCCGCTCACCCCGCTCGCCACCAAAACCGCCGGGTCTCCCCACCCAAATTCGCTCTCGACCTGCCCCGCAATCTTCTCTTTCAGCGCCGCATCCCCCGCCGTCTGTGAGTATTTATTCTCACCCTCCCGAATCGCCTTTATCGCCGCCTCTTTCACCGCCTCCGGCACATCAAAATCCGGCTGCCCTATCGAAAAATCAACCGGATCCTCTAACTCCGCCCCCAGCGCAAATACCTTCCTGATGCCGCTTGCGTCAATCTTGCTCATTCGCTCTGCAATTATTCGCTTCATAATGCAGGCATCATACCCCCCCAATCAGTCAACAATCAATAGCAAATAATCAATCCCCAGACCGCCTCACCCAACCCTCCAACATCACCCTGCCTTCTTCATTCTCCTCCATCTCGTAGAGTCTCTCAAAGTATCCCCGCGTCAACCTCATTTGGCGCCGCTGTCTCCCACAACAAGTCTCGCTTCACGTGCCGAGAAGCAATCCTCCCCCGAAAACACCAGGTACGCCGTGTGCTCTCTTCTTGATTTTTGATTTGTATCTTTGCTCTTTGCTTTTTGCTCTTTGATTTGGCTTTCCATCCATTTGGATGGAAAGCTGCTCGTCTCTCCCGGCCCGACGTCCCACTTCTCCGTATAGAACACCGTCCTCCACGGTCCCCACGGCTCAGCCGCCTCGAATATCCCCAATCCGCCCGCAAATCGCATATCCTCCTGCCGATAAATCGTCTGGCACCACAAATACCGCTTCACCCCCGCATTACAACTTATCCCCGACCGATAGCACCTGCCCGGATTCTCAAACACCGCCCCCCTTTTCTCAATATCTTCAGACCAGACCGCCCCACCGCCCTTCTCTCGCTCCACGAAGAACTCATAAGCCCCCCTATCGCGAATCTTACTCCTGTGTACCCTCGCCAAGACCATCCTGTCTGCCGGCTCATACGCGCTCTCCGAATCGTGAGAATAGATATAAACGTATTCGTCCCGCGCCCCCGCATAGTCCCGCCCAAAATTCAAAAACGTCGGCGCCCCAAAGCTCTTCTGGAACTTCCACTCGCACCACCGCCACGTCGAGCCGTGGTCCTCCGACCAGGCCACCTGCGAATTCCCCACGTTCCGCACCAACATATACAGGACCCCGCCCACGCACAGCATCCCGCTCGCCTTGGCGCCCGCAGCCCCCTGCCCTGCCCGCTCACCCGTCTCGCTGCGAATATTGATTCCATTAAAATCCTCCGCCCCGCCTACAATCTTCGCAATCCCTAAGCTCAGCTTCTCATTGACCTTCGGCTCGAATCCCCACCCATCCCCGTATGCAGTATAAAGATTCCCGTCGTCCGCCCACGTAATCGGCCAGTTGTCACTACCCTCCGCCTTGCGAACGATTGTATCCGCCGGCCCCCACTCAATCCGAATGTCACTCGCAGGATACGGCCCCTCGTTTAGCCGTCGGCGGCACGCCGACGCTACCGGCCCAATAAAAGGCTCAATCGCCCCATAAGCCGCATTCCCCGTCTTGTTCAAAGACTTGCCCGCCCGCGACGCCACAATATCTATGCTCGGTATCACCACAATCAGGCTATCGTACAGCCCCCACGACCAGTACGCATCCCGCGGAACGTCCTTCATCGTTCCGTCCGCATTATTCCACCACAAAAGCCCGTAGTGGTCCGACGCATTAAAATAATCCTCCGGTTTCACGACCGCCAATCCCTTAATCTCCTTCGGCGCCCGCCGCACCATCTCGATAAACTCCGCCGGCACAATCTGCTCATTCTTCCACCGCCCGCGCCGCAGATACAGATACCCGATCCTCGCCATCGCATCCACGTTCGCACTTATCCCCGACCCGAACTCCCGCCGCATAATCCCCTTAATCTTATGCTCCCTATACGAATTATTCCGCCACATCAAATCGCCGGGCTTTATCCCTATTGGCCCGAACACCCGCTCAAACATCAGCTCGTTCAAATCCCGCCCGTACGCCAGCGTCACGCACTCGGCCAGCCAGTTCGGCCCGCCGTCGCTGTATGACCACTTCGTCCCCGCCTCAAAAAGCAGCTTCGTATATCCGCCGGGCTTATCAAATCCCGCAGTCTGCGTCGCCAAATGAAATAGCGTAATCTTCTCAATCCAGCCGGTCTGCTTGTTCTCTTCCGGCGGCACCCCTAACTCAGGCTGATACTTCTTCGCCGGCTCATCTAAGCTCTTGAACTTCCCATCCTTCAGCGCCAGCCCAACCGCCGTCACTCCGATTGCCTTCGTGCTCGACTTAAGATCGTATCTCGTCTCCTGGTCTCCCCACCGCATAACCGCCCGCCCGTAGCGAGTCACCATCCCCGACCCCTCCACAGTAAGCGCATAATCCCGCGCCTGCTCCAGCATCCCCCAATCCATCCCCACTTCTTCCGCCCTCGCCATATCCCACTCCTCTCCCGGCCAACCCACCTCTACCCCCAAACACCCCCCGCCAAGCAAACCAAAAAACGCCGCACCCACTGCCAGATACCTGCTCATCTTCGACCCTTTCACACTCACCCCTCGAAAGAATGACAAATTACGTATGTTCTTGCCAACAAAATACTTATGCAAGATCCAGTCAACTTGAGTAGTTTCTTTTCGTGCCTTCGTGTCTTAGCCCAAGTTACGCAGTTAGCGGGCAGGATCGGGTTTTTTGGCTGCGATAACGCGGATTCTTGGCAAAAGTCTTCACTACATTTGTATGACTTCGTCGATGCGGCGCAGCCGTCGCGGCAGCGTCAGACCTAACCGGTTCAACAGCACTTTCTGGGCTTCATCGGGTGTTGTCACGCAACGAAGCCGGATCGTCTTGCTTACCTGGGCGTTCCCGCCGCATCCACTGAGCCAGGCTCTTCCACAGAACGTAAGCCAAAAAGCACACAAGAATATGCGCCTTGACCCGGTCGGACCGGTGATGCC
>CAYGZM010000162.1:0-8236 GCA_964354365.1 uncultured Pirellulales bacterium | reverse complement strand
GCGGCAACAATGAGGGGCACGGCCGAGAAATAAACGGCTCTCGGGTCGTCGGGCCACTGGTTCTTGAGATAGGAAGGAAGCCAGGTCAGGCTAATGAAGAAGGTCACGTTACTGGCGAAGTACTGGACCATCGCCAATGACATATTGAGAGATGTGAAGATCTGAGCGAACGAGGCCTTTGCGGTCGCTGTGAAGTCGACGGCCCGCCCCTCTTCGATATACTCCAGCTCGGCCTGGTTGATTCTGCGGTTGTCCTTGGGATTATCGCGGAACCAGAGCAGCCAGATTGTAGCCCAGATGATGCCGATCAGACCGTTGACGGCGAATGTCCATCGCCAGCCAATGACGCTTATCAGCCAGGGCATTAAGAAGAGCGAAAGGGCCGCCCCGAGACGACTGCCTGAGAAATTGATGCCGTGGGCGATCCCACGTTCCTTGACGGGAAGCCAGCGGAAGAATGCCTGGGTTGCGCCTGGAAAAGCGCCGGCTTCACCGACGCCAAAAAGGAATCTCAACACAAGCATCTGTATAGCGTTTCGAGCTGCACCGGTCAGAGCGGTGAATACGCTCCATACAGATACAACGATGGTTAATGCCTTTCGAGCCCCGAGGCGGTCGGCGATCCAGCCCGATGGAACCTGGAAAAGGGCGTAGCCGACTGCAAATATGCCGAGAATCAATCCCATCAACTCGCCGGATATCGAGAGGTCCTTCTTGATGTAATCCACAGCCGAGGCGATGCACGCTCGATCCATATAGGTGTTGACGCTGTGGAAGAAGAGAATTGAAATCAATACGAAACGCTGTCGCGTCAATGTTTTTGGCGGTTTCTCCATGGAATTCTTGTTGCTCCTCACCGATCTTCTGGTTTTCTAAGGGTGCGGACAACGGTTGAGATTGCATCGGTCGAGCCCACGTTGCCTGGAAAGACCACATAGGGCAGATTGGGGAACCTGCTCTCGGGACCACATCGCCAGACGGGAACGCCGGGCAGGATCTGGCCGAGCACTTGCGCCCGTCTGATCTCCAGTGCCTGCGTGGCAATGTCGCTCGATGTAATGCCGCCTTTGGCGACTATGTAGCGAGGCCGCACACTTATCGAGCCGACTATCCGGACGAGCGCCTGTGAGACGGCCGCACCGATTGACAAAGAGCCGACATCATCATCGCCCGTAACAAGCTCACGGCTCGTGTAGATAGCAACATCCTTGCCCTTTAATAAGGCGCTGTCCGCGAATTTGACCGTCTTGCCTATCTCCTTATCGCGGCTCTTGGAGGCCAGGATATGACCTACGTTGAGCTCGATGTCGCAGACATCTGCATTGTCCAACAGGTCGGCAAGCTGCTCGGATGAACGAGGCACATGAGAACCCACCACAACAAGGCCTCCGCCTTCGCATGTCGATAGAATCTCGTCCGCCGTCAGCAGCGGACGCGCCCGCAGGCCGCCGCGAACGCGGACAAAGGAGGCCGCCGTGCGAAACAGAAACCGCACGTTTTCGTGTTCGGCCCTGAGCAGGCCCAGGACCACGACTTCCATGTCTCGATAGTCGGCCGAATTAACGATACAGACGGTGCCCGGCGCACATTCGGCAATCCTGGAGGCGACGCAGTCCGGGCCTTTTAGGCGAATATCATCGATAGCCAACGAGCGCACGGATGATGCCGGAACCCGTCCCCGCGTCTTCTCTTCGACCCATTCCTTCAGATCGGAATGACGATAGCCAAAGACGGCATCGGCGGCAAACGGCGTCTGAGCAGCAGGCACCAGATCATTCCCTTCTTTGACATAGTGCACGTCGCCGATTGTGTATCTGCCACCTTCTTCGAAAAAGGGTATGACCAGGGTGACAGCCTGCCGTATCTCAAGGACGTCCGCGAGAGCATCCACTTCGGCCGGGAAGTGACCCCGCAAGGTGGAATCGCTGCGGCTAATCACCTCAAAGGCCCTGCCCGTCTGCCGAGAGGCCTCGAAGATATTCGCGCCAATCTCCCGTGCCAGCTCCACAGCCTGTGCTTGCGGCGCGCTCCGCGAATTGGTGAGCACATAGAACAGTGGCGTCCGCCTGTTGAATTCGTCAACGAGCGTTCGAACTTCCCAGCCGGTAAGCACAGGGACATCATAAACGGTCTGCGTCCCAGTAGGGTCGTCATCCAACACTACGAGCGACAAGGGCCTGGCGTCAATTTCCCGGCGTATCGCAGGCAAAAGGTCTTCCGGCCAGACCGGAGGCAGTGCATTGAACGTCTCTTGCATATTGATTGTCATTCGGGCTCTATCCAAAACGCTGTCCGCCTAATCGTCGTCCTCGATGGCAATAGCCCGCGCGGGTGCGCCGTCGCCTGCCGTAATCCTAAGCGGCAGCGCAATGAAGGTCACTTTCGGTTTCGTCAGGGCCGACAGATTGGCAAGGCCCTCGACAACGATCACTCCGCCTTCGAAAAGGATGCGGTGAATCGTAGTCAATTCCTGCAGATTTTTGACATCCGCCACCGAAGGCGGCTCGACCCCCAACATTCTGACCTTCTTCTGCACGCACCATCGAGCCAGCCCTTCGCTGACCCTCGGCAACTCATCGCGATAACGCTCCCGGCCGTAGTGCTTGCTCCAGTCCGTGCGAATCAGCAGACTGTCCCCGGCGACGAGATTTTTGCAGGCGTTCTCGACGTTACCGACTTCGATTAACGCTCGCGGAGCAATCTGACACAGATTGACCACCCACGCAGGGCCGACAAGCTTGTCCACGGCTAATGTATCAATCGTATCGGCGCCGACGCCGAAATGAACTGGGGCATCCATGTGCGTGCCGCAGTGCGAGTACAGGCTCAGCGTTGTTGCATTCCAGCCGTTGGTCTCCAGCCGTCGCGCCTGCGTGATCAAGACACCTCTGTCGCCATCGGAGAGGGGTAATGTCAAGTCAATGATCCGTGACATAGTCTGCCTGTGTATTCTATAGGTTGCTGATCACAGCCTCAGCGATTTCCATGGTCTTGGCCGAGCCGCCCAGGTCCGCGGGCAGCACTCCTTGCTGGATTGTGGCCTCGATGGCCCGGACAATGTCGGCGGCGGCCTTCGGTTCTCCCAGATGATCGAGCATCAGCGCGCCGGACCATATCGCACCGACCGGATTTGCGATACCCTGCCCGGCTATGTCGGGGGCCGAGCCGTGAATCGGCTCGAACATCGAAGGGTACCTCTTCTCCGGGTTTATATTGCCGCTCGGCCCCAGGCCCAGGCTGCCCATGATCGCCCCGCCGAGGTCGCTGAGTATGTCGCCGATGAAGTTGGTCGTCACGATAACGTCGAATTTCTCGGGATGCAGAACGAAGTTGGCCGAGGCGTTATCGACATACATCTTCTGATACTCGACGTCGCGATACGATTGGCGGACCTCTTCAATGACACGATCCCAGTAAGCCAGGCTGTGGATGAGCGTGTTGGATTTGGTGACGTTGGTCACCTTGTTGCGGCGTTTCCGGGCGAGTTGGAAGCTGTAGTGCGCGATTCGCTCGATTCCCTTGCGGGTGAACACGCTCGTATCCGTCGCCATGCCGTCGGCGAAATCCTCGCGAATGAAGCCACCCGACTGGACGAACTCGCCTTCGGTGTTCTCGCGTATGACGACCAGGTCGATATCTTTGGGCGATTTGCCCTTGAGCGGTCCGGGCACACCTGGCAAAAGCCTTGCCGGGCGATAGTTGACATACTGATCAAAACTAACGCGGACCTTGAACGTAAACAACTTCGCCGGCAGGGTGTCGTCGACGTCGGGCAGCCCCACCGCGCCGAAGTACAGCGCATCGAAACCCTTGAGAGTCTCCAGTGCGTGGTCCGGCATGAACTCGCCGGTATCCTTGTAGTAACCCGCGCCATAGGGGAAGTTCTCGTATGCAAGCTCGAATCCGAATTTGCCGGCCGCTGCATCGAGAACGGCGATCCCGGCCGGAATAATCTCGGACCCGATGCCGTCGCCGGGTATGACTGCTATTTTGTACTTGCTCATACTCATCTGGCGCCTCTCTTGCCGTCGATATTGCCGATATTGCGGCCGTCATCAGGCCGCAGGGGCCATACCGATCTCGTCGTGCGGGATTATAAACGCCAGGCGCCGGTTATGGAAGCGAGATACCGGCGTTGGTCCTATCCTGCGGTCACCTTGGCCAGTATCACTTCAGCCGGTCCGGCGTCGTGGGGGTGTCGGTGCGTTTCACCAGGATCACCCAATCCTTCGTCGAGTCCGAGGGCGGATTGCCGAGGCCCACCGTGCCTCCCCCGCTTACGCTCGTCACCGACCCCGTCTTCAAGGCGACTCCGTTCCGCGGATCGAACCAGCGGACGGAGTAGGTCCCGCTGGCGCCCGACAGGCTGAGGCTGGTGGTCCCGCCGCCGGGGAGATAGGAGACGTAGGCCTCGCCGGTCTTGCGCAGGCAGTGGTCCGCTGTGCTGGAAGTCAGGGCGTCGTCGTTCTGCATCTCCCAGAAGGGGACCTGGTTGTCCTTGAAGAACTGGAGGCAGAACCGGGCCAGGTCCCACCAGTGGTCGCGGCTGCGGAAGTCCTGGCAGGTGAGGTCGGAGTGGGGGTGGCCGTATCCGAAATAGTACTCGCACCCGGCGCCTCCGGCCATCATGTGACCCCACATCCCCGCGCGGACGGAGTCGTGCCAGTAGTCCTCGGCGTCGGTGACGACGCCGTCGCCGGGCGAGTTGGTCTCGTCCCAGGCGACCACCCAGGGCTTGCCCGCGGCGGCTGACCGGTCGATGTAGTTCTTGGTCCCGCTGAAGACCGACCCGGGGCTCGTCTGGAGGGAGAACCCCGTCACGTTCGAGGCGCTGCCCAGCAGGTCGTAGTGGTTGGCGCCGTTGTGAATGACGATGTGGTGCTGATACGGATCCTGCGTCCAGAAGTAATTGGCCCAAGCAACCTTCTGATCGTGCGAGGCGTTGTTTATCTCCTCGCCGAGATTCCAGTTGAGAGCGAGATGATGGCTGAACCGCGCGATCAGCTCTCGGTAGTAGAGCTTCCGCTGCGGACCCAGATCCCCGTTGTCGAGCAGCAACTCATTCTCGGTCTCCAGCGTCTTGAAGTGCAGGTACATCCCCAGCTTGTCGGCGTGCTCGAAAACAATCTCCCACTGGTCCAGCCGCGAGACATCCATCCACAGACGCTCGTCGTAGTTAAGGTAGGGGAAGACATTCTGGTCGTCGCCGGCGATGTTCATGGGCAAGAACGAAAAGACATTCATGCCCTCGGAGGCTAAGTAGTTGACCGCACCGATAATTCCCTTGCCCTTGCCGTTCTGCCAGGTTGGGTCGCCGGGCCTCCAATCCTTGATATGTGGGGCCCAGTCCTTGATGAGGTTGTCTTTATGGCCGTCGGTCTTGAAATCGCCGTCGAAATCCTTGTAGGCCAGGAAGTTCTCGGGGGTATCGGCGCCGCATTTTAGGAAATACTCCCCAGTCTCGGCGAAACGCAGGTGGTGTTTGCCGACGTACTGGAGCAGTCCTTTACCTCGGAAGTCCCGCCCCGTCTTGTCGGTCGGGCCAATTGTGAAGGTCCCGCTTTGACCGTCCATGAAGCCGGCACTCTCACCTGCGGACTTGTCTTCACTGACAGCCACGTTTTTGCCCTTCCGAAAGGAAACGGCGTACTTCCACGCACCGGTCTGGCTGGGCGCGAAGTGGACGCGCCATTTGTTGCCGGTATCGGCCGAGGTGTTGGCTGCATCGCCGTCCGCAGCGAAATAGCCGGGGACCCGGTACGACTTACCGCTTTCTGCGTGCGAAAAAGTGACGTCGAGCCGATAGTCCGTGAAAGGGTTTGGATCGGCGGTCTCGCTGATCTTGGGGCCGTCGAAGGTCAGTGTAACCTTATGCCATTTCTTCAATTCGCCACTGATTTGCCCGGTCGCGACGGACTGGAACACGGTCAGAGCAGCCAACACAACACAGATGCTGACTAATTGCTTCTTCATAGTGCACTCCTTATGAATACAGATTATGAATTTGACAGCAACCTGCATAGTGTACACGATAACGACTTGACGGTGCAAGCTGCAAATCGAGGCTGTAAAGATTTGCGGCCGGACCTGCGAGGCTGCTATCACATCAGCGAGGTGTAGATGGTTAGTCTGAGGCAGGGCGGCCGAAGTCGTAGGGCGTGATCTCAAGCGAGTCCATCTTGGCCGAATGCCCATCCACAAACAAGCAGTTCACTCCGTTTCTCCCGTGACGCTCACGGGCTACTCGACGCCCTGTATCGCTGCTGGGAAGGTGAGCAGTATGCCATACATCGAGCCACTTGAGCTTGTCTATCAACTCAGCGGGCGTGTCCGTCTTTCTAATTATCTTTATGTGCGACCAGTTCGGATGGTGCTCATAGTCGGCCAGGTAGATCGTCGTGCCGTGACGAGGAAAGGCGTCCAGGCTCGTCGCCCCCCGCTGCTCGACGTTCGGCGTCGGCGACTTGAGGTCCGCAGCGTTGATTACGTAATCCACCGTCTGCTCTTTGTCGGGGTACGCGGCACAGTCGTATATGTCCACCTCGTGGTACGCTGCAACGTTGCTGCTCAGCCCGCCGATATAGGGCATGAACAGCATGGCCCAGAATCCATTGGTTTCATCGCGAGGCACTTTCCTGTTGTAATCGTCGGCGTACAGATGCACCGCCAAGCCTATCTGTTTCATATTTGCCAGGCATCGGGTGCCCTGGGCCTGTTTCTTGGCCATGTTCAGGGCAGGCATCAGTATGGCCATCAACAGTGCAATAATCGCTATTACTACAAGCAACTCTACAAGGGTGAACCCTTTGCCCGATTCCCGGATAACCATAATGCACCTCATTAATCGGACTACGTACAGCCTGTATCTTGCCTACGACAGTATTCTACGGCATGGCAACGCAGAAATCAAGCTGCAAGTTGCCGGATTGCCCTTCCGCATCGGTGAATCCCTTGTTGTTCCGGGTGCAAGACCGGTAGCGTTCGCTCATTTCTAACCCTATCCGTGCAATAAAGCAGCTTTTTCAGCCGCGCAGCAGCCTCTGCCGTCCCCCGACCATCCGTTCTGCACGGCTGTGGGCCACGACACCCAGGACCCAAAGGGCAGGCAAAAAAACAAAAAAACTTGAATTTGTTTGCCGAATCGGGTATGCTAATTAGGTGAAGGACTCGGAGGCTGGGCGAACTGCGCAGCTTGCGGCCTGCTGGGCTTGCATGATATTGATAAGGAGGATGGACATGTTCAAAGGTCTTATGGTTTCAATTATTATTGTCACGGTGACCGCATCTGCGTCGTCTGGAGCTGCTGCGGCGCCCATCTTTAAGGAGGCACAGTCATGAGAAAACACTTTTTGGTAATGCTCCCCGGGGTAGTGCTGCTTTCGATGTTGTTGTGCAGCGCTGTTCAGGCTGAGTTGGTGCACCACTGGGAATTCGAGAATGATACCGATGACTCTGTGGGCACATGGAATGGCACCGGCGGCATCGGGTTTGCGCCCGGAATGATCGGGCAGGCAGCAACCTTTGACGGGACTGCCCTCAGTGATATTACCTTTACCTTTAACACAACCGGCCTGAAGAATATTACGGTTACGTTCTGGATGAAGCTCGATACCGCTTGGACTCCCAGCAAAGCTGGGATTGGCCGAATCATGGGAAGTGCGGACAATTTTGAAGTTGTTCTGGGTCCCTCCGGCGGTGGCACCGGGCAGGTGGCGAACAACTTCTATATATCCGGCGGCACCTATCCGCTCAGTACCACAATCCCCACTCCTGATACCTGGTACCACGTGGCGTTAACGTCTTCCCTGTCGACGGCAGGCGGAACCGGACGGGCGGAAGTCTGGATCAATGGAGTCATGGAGGCCGCTCATGACAACCGGGCCATCAATGACTGGACAAGCGGTGTTTTTGCGTTCGGCCAGCGGCCCGGTGCTGGTGGTTACCGTTTTCCGGGTTTGCTGGACGATGTCCGGATATACAACGAGGTTCTATCGGAGGAAGAGATAAAGCACGTTATGGAAGGTGTTCCGACTAAGGCTCACGAGCCATCTCCTGCAGATGGAGCAAGGGGAGTCCCTCTGGATCAGGTACTGAGTTGGAAAACAGGTCTTGATCCAAATGATCCCAACTTTCCAAATCCGAACATTATCGAACATTATCTGTGGCTGAGCAAACCGTATAACCCGATGAATCCACCAGCCGGACCAGACTGGGACGACCCTGCTGTTCAGACATT
>CAYGZM010000161.1:0-8339 GCA_964354365.1 uncultured Pirellulales bacterium | reverse complement strand
GCAGATTATCCGAAGTCTTGTCCTGGGCGGCCTTTAGCGCCTCAAGCTGCTGCTGCAGCAGCCCGATACCGCTTGCCTGGCCTGCTATCTCCTTCCTCGCGGCAAAGGTCGAGCTAATCAGCCAGACTAACAGCCCTAATACCGCCAAAGTCAAAACGACGCCCATCGCAATTAGAATTGGTTCCATCGGCTTACCCTTCACAAAAACCGCCCGATTATAGAGTCCCCTCGCTCATTCGTCAAAGGGCAATGCCGATAAGGCTTGATATGAGGGGCATCCCTATGTATCGTCTTTGAAAGGCACTATGAACTACGAACTACCAACGACGAACAATGAACTATCATGATTGAATCGGTCATATTCGACTGGGGCGGCGTACTGATAGAAGACCCTATGCCAGGACACACGGCATACTGCGCCAAAGCGCTCGCCGTTCCTCAAGCCGACTTCTCCGAAGCAACGATGCTCTTCATACTCGATTACGAACGCGGTTTCTTCACCGAGCAGGTATTCTGGGAAAAGGTCTGCGGCATATTGAAGGTGCCCGTGCCGACCCGCCGCTCGCTTTGGGCCGACGGATTCAAGGCAGCCTATGCGCCGAGGCAAGATGTGTTCTCGTTGGCCTGCCGCCTGCACCAACAGGGCTGCAAAACCGCCCTCCTATCCAACACCGAAATGCCCTGCGTCGAGTATTTTCATCAGCGGAGATACGATATGTTCGATGTTCTCGTATTCTCCTGTAACGAGGGCGCCAGCAAGCCCGAAAGAAGAATATACGAAATCACAGTCGAAAGACTTGGCTCGCCGCCCGACCTAAGCGTCTTTATAGATGACAAACCTGCGTACATTGCCGGCGCGGAACAGGTTGGACTCCACACGATCCTCTTCGAGAGCATCAGCCAGCTAAGAAACGAATTAGCCCGCCTCGGCCTCAAAACGGATTAGCCTGCCAGCAAAATTGTTGAAGTCAAAATGAAATTCTGGTATTAAGAGCCCTGAAGCATTCCAAAGCAGTCTAATGGGAATGTCGGTTTAACCAGCTTCACTCTAACTTTTTTTAGGATTATCTGATGCCATTTAAGATTTTCGGTCTTTCCGACCCCCTCGTGCGGGGCATCCTTGCCACCGGCTATACCGCCCCTACGGAAATTCAGTCCCAGGCGATCCCCGCTGCGCTTGAAGGCAGAGACGTGATTGGCTGCGCCCAGACCGGCACAGGCAAGACGGCTGCGTTTGTGCTCCCGATCCTCGACCGCCTCAGCCACGAGCACGCGCCAAAGAAGAGACTCGTTAGATCGCTTATCATTACCCCCACGCGGGAGCTGGCGCTGCAAATCGAACAATCCATACTCGGCTACGGACGATTCGTGAATCTGCACACCCTGGCCGTCTATGGCGGCGTAAATATCAAGACTCAGCTAAATGCGCTGCATCGCGGCGTTGACATCGTTGTTGCAACGCCCGGACGACTTATGGACCACATGCAGCGACGCACCATAGACCTCACTCATATCGAAGTCCTCGTGCTCGATGAAGCTGACCGAATGTTGGATATGGGATTCATCGACGACGTGCGAAAAATCGTCCGAGCTCTGCCCACAAAACGACAGACCATGCTCTTCTCCGCCACAATATCGCAGGAAGTAAAAGTCCTCGCCGCCGACATGCTCAAGTCCCCCAAAATGATTCAGATTGGCCGAGAGCGCAATCCAATCGAGACGATTACGCAACATATCTATCCTGTCCGGAAGGAGCAAAAAATAGACCTTCTGCTCCACATGCTCCGGGACGCGCAGATGTACAGCGTGCTGGTCTTCTCCCGCACCAAGCACGGGGCCGACAAAATTAGTCGCTGGCTTGAGCGGGCAGGGGTTGTATCAGTGGCAATACACTCCGGCCGCACCCAAGGACAGCGACTGCGCGCGCTCGAAGGCTTCAAAGAAGGTAAATACCGCGTCATGGTGGCAACCGATATCGCCGCGAGAGGAATCGATGTCGAGGGAATCTCGCACGTCATCAACTTCGACGTGCCTGCCTATCCGGAAGACTACATTCATCGCATTGGCCGTACCGGGCGAGCCGAGGCCACAGGTGACGCGATAACCCTTGTCTCCGGCGCCGAGCAGAAGTACCTTCGCCAAATTGAGGAATTCATAGGACGTGATTTTACGCCGGAAATACGCAAAGGCTTCACCTACACCGGGCCCGATTCTCCGCCGCCCCGACCCGCTGACAGACCCGAATCACCACGCCACGCAGGCAATAAGTGGCCCGCCGGTAAAGGGCGGCGTCCTTTCAGCAAACGACCACGCCGCAAAGGCTCTATGCGTCGGGCAAATTGAATGAGCGTACTACGTCCGGCCCTGGGACGGGCACATTTGAGAACGCAAAAATGGATTTCTCCAGGTTCCTGAGCAAACAGAAGGTAATCCTCCTCGACGGTGCTATGGGCACTCAGTTGGACAAGCTCGGCCTTATGTCCCGCGGCGGCAACAACCTCGATAATCCCCAGGTCGTTCTACAGATCCATCGAGAGTATGCACAGTCCGGGTGCCACGCCCTGACCACCAATACCCTGACTATGAACCGCATCTATATCGAGACGCACAACGTCGGCGTCTCCGTCCGCAAGGTCAACCGCGCGGGCGCCGAACTGGCCAGGCAGGCCGCCGACAAGGGCCAATACGTCCTCGGGGACATTAGCTCGACCGGCCAGCTCCTCGAACCTTATGGTACATACGCTGAATCGCAGTTCTACGATGCCTTCACGGAACAGGCAGGTGTTTTGGCGGAATCCGGTGTCGATGGTTTCATAATCGAGACTATGATCGACCTGCGCGAGGCGCTGTGCGCCGTCCGTGCCTGCAAGCAAAACTTCTCGCTGCCGGTTATTGCGTCGATGGCGTTCGCCGCCGAGAAGAACGGCGGACGGACGGTAATGGGCAACTCCGCTCAAGACTGCGCCCGCAGCCTCGCTGACGCCGGGGCGAATGCCGTCGGCGCCAATTGCGGCGACCTCGACCCTTTTCAAATGGCAGCGGTTGTCTCAATTCTGCATCAGGCCGTGTCGATGCCCATCCTCGCCCAGCCCAACGCTGGCAGGCCCCGGCTGGTTGAAAATACAACGGTTTTCGATATGTCCCCCGCTGAATTCGCAAAAGGAATTGAAAAATGCCTGCAGGCCGGCGCATCCATCGTCGGCGGCTGCTGTGGAACAACCCCGGAGCACATCCGCGCCGTCGCCGAGTTGATAGCCAAGCGGGGGTAATTCTTACCCAAGGTGTAATAACAGACAGAATGAACCATCACCTCGCCATCCTCAAAAGGCCCTATCTGGACGCTGTACTGGAAGGCCGCAAGCAGATTGAATCTCGCTTCAGCAGGACAAAACACCCCGCCTTCGGACAGGTCCGGCCCGGCGACCGACTCTTTCTCAAGCTAAGCTCCGGCCCCGTCTGCGCGACCGCGACCGTCGCCGCCGTGGAGGATTTCAACGACCTTACCCCGCAGAAGATGCTCCAGCTAAAACAGCAGCACAACCGCCACATCCTTGGGACCGACGAATACTGGCAAAGCAGATTGAACAGCAAATTCGGCCTGTTAGTCTGGCTGGAGGACGTGCAGCCTATTGAACCCTTGCGAATAAGCAAGAAAGACTGGCGGGCGTGGGTCGTCCTGACGCCGAGTAACAACTTCGGCCTGCTGAAACCTGATACGGTAAAGCAACCGCCGTGAGTGCGTTTTCTGTGCCTTGTCTCTGGTTTTTATAGGACTCTCTAATCAAGCGCATACTCGAATTCGTCTGGGTTTTCGCAAACTCGCTTGCTCGGAACCCGACTTACGCACGGCAGATGAGGCCCTGCCCCAAACCGCCTTTTTTCCTTCATACTTGGCCCTTCGGTGTAACTTCTGCACCGCGAAGGCCACTATCCTGATGAACGAGCCCCGCCAAAGGGCTTGAAAATGCAACGAATATGACGTGAAAGGAGCCGAAAAATGAGCAAAACACGATTTCAGACAGCGATTGTAGTTGTTCTGGCGATAGCATTACTAACCGGCGAGGCCCTTGCCGGCCCCGGCGGCAGAGGCCCAGGACGCGGCCCCGGACGAGGCCAGGGCATCGGACGTGGAATGCCCGCAGAGCTGCAGCAGTGGGGACCGATGATGCCCGACTGGCAGGATCAGCAAGGCCCCGGCCCACAAATAGGACGCAGGGCACAGGCAATGCGCCCCGGTGAAAACCTGCCCTGGGGCCCCGGTAGAGGCCAGGCAATGGGCTTTGGAATGGGCCAGGCATTTGCCCCCGGTAGAGGGCAGGGAATGGGCCTTGGTAGAGGCCCGGCAGGCGCAGGATGCCCGTTTGGCCTCGCCCCAGGCCAAGGATTCGGCCCTGGCAGAGGCCAGGCAATGCGCCCCGGTAGAGGTCAGGCAATGGGCTTTGGCGGGGGCCAGGGATTTGGTCCCGGCAGAGGTCAGGTAATGGGCCCCGGCAGAGGACAGGGACTCGGTCTTGGCAGAGGCCCGGGATTCGGACTCGGCGCAGGATGCCCCTATTGCCTCGGCGGACCTCAGGGATTTGGCCCAGGTAGAGGCCAGGGCATGCGCTTCAACAACGGGCAGGGTTTCGGTCTCGGTAGAGGTCAGGCAATTCGCCCCGGAATGAGCCGGGGATCCCGCCAGGGCAGAGGCAGCCAAATGCCCCTAGACGATGACCAGAATTTCGCCCCCGATGAGCAGCGTGGACCTCGCTCGGACAGAGACCAGACAATGTGGCCCGGCAGAGGCCAGGGCACGCGCTTTGACAGAGGCCAGCGTTTCGGCCCCGATGATGACCAGCGTGGGCCTCGGCAGGATACAGACCAGGAAGTGCGCCCCGGCAGGGGCCAAGGATTTGGTCCCGGCATCGGCCAGGGAATGGGCCCTGGGATGGGTTGGGGAATGGGCCCCGGAAGAGACCAGGGGTTCGCCCCCGGTTGGCAGCGCGGACCTCGCCCCAACAGAGACCCCAACGTCACAGCCCCCAACGATGACCGGCCGCGGCAGGGTATAGACACAGAAGGACCCAAAGACCCGAACCTGCAACCACAAAGCGAGGAAAAAGCAGATGATGCGCGCCCCCAGCAATGACAACATCAGCTCTGCGATTGAACCGCCCATCGTTGTCGGGGCGGCAACCAACAGGATTATGACCCCGCCGGCAGCCAACTGCTCCTCGGCGGGGCTTTCTTACTCTCGCAGGCTTGACAGACAGCCACAAAAACGCCACGAATTTAGGTTGATGAATCACAAATGGTAGCGTATTCTCTATATATGGATCCCGCGACTTGTCCAGATTGGGGCGGGCGTCTCCGCACCCGTAGGCTGCTAACCGAGCCGGTCCGCCGTGTCACGGGCCTCTTGTGGAGCCTGGCAATCGGCACAAACCAGCCCATCGCCGCCGATTCCGACATCGATGACGTCCAGCAGAGCTGGCAGGGCGATTCCGATGCGTACCGCCGGCTCATCGAACGCCACCAGGGACACGTCTCTAAAATCATGTGGCGATTCAGCCGCAACATTCAGACCCACGAAGAGCTCGTCCAGGATGTCTTCGTCGAGGCGTACATGAGCCTGCGCAGCTACCGCCAAAAAGCGCCTTTCGAACACTGGCTCGCAAGAATCGCCACCCGCATCGGATATCGCTACTGGAAGGCAAAAGAACGCCGGCGCGATACCGAAACCTTCACTCTCGAACAGTGGGACCTCATCCCCGATGAGCCGGTCGAAGAGATGGACCCCGGCCGAGCCGCCGCTCTTGTGCACCGCCTGCTCGAAAAGCTGCGACCGCGAGACCGCCTCGTGCTCACACTCCGCTACCTCGAAGGATGTGACGTGGCCCAAACCGCCCAGAGAACCGGGTGGACAAAAAGCATGGTCAAAGTCCAGACGCTGCGAGCGAGAAAGAGGTTGGAAGACCTCCTGACTCAGACCGCAGAGGAGGCAGAAGAATGAACAATAAAAGCAAATTTGAAGCACTCATAGCCCGTGCACGCAGCGAACAGGCCCCCAGCGTGGACGTCGCAGGCCGGGTCATCGACATCCTTACCGCCGAGCAGACAATGTTCGAGCCGGTTTCCGAGAGGTCCCTGATGTGGCTCGCCGCGTTCTCCTCGGCCGTCGCTGTGCCGGTCGTTGTAGCTGCGATCATTGTGTATCAGGCTTGGGTATATCCATTGTACGAGTTGTCACAGGCGGTTTCTTGGGTGATACAATGACCTTGACCGAAACAACCCATAGTCCGACGCCCGACCACCTGCAGAAGGTGCACCACAGGCGAATGGCCCTGTTCGGCCTTGTGATCCTGATCGCCGGCGTCGCCATCGGCGCCGCTTGTGCCGTCATCTTCATACCCCGTCCCAAGCCGTTTCCCGGTCCTGACCCGGCATTCTCCGGCTTTATGGTGGCAGGGCGTCTCGAGGGCATGTTGGATCTTGCCCCGGAACAGAAGGAGAAAATCGGGCAGATTCTCAAGACAACTTTCGAGGCGCTCCACAAGATTCAGGAAGAGGCTAAACCCAAGATAGACGCGCAGATCAAGCAAATGAACGAGCAAATCTCCGCCGCCTTGACCGACGACCAGAGACAGAAGTGGCAGCGGGAGCTCGAGGACTTTCAGAATCGATTCCACGAGGGCTGGCGCCGGGGAGGCGGACGCCCCGGAGAAGAAGGACCGGGCCGCCGAAGAGGTCCGGGCGACCCGAATCGTTACCCCGGCGGTCCTGACGATGCGAATCGCCCGCCGCGAGGCGGGTTCGACCGAGGTCCGATGCCGGATCGCTTCCGTGGTGACCGCGGCCCTGGCCGCCGTCCGGATGATCCAAACGGCCCGCGCGGTGGTCCTGAGTTCTTCGGCCCGCAACGCCGTCCTGGAGATCCAAATCGCCCGAGGAACGGCTTCGGTGACGACCCAATGTCGGACCGCTTCCGCAGAGGTCCCGGCTCGTTCGGCCCGCCCGCAGGCCCATCCGCTCCTAACGCCCCGTCCGATGACCCAAACCGTCTCCCACCCGACGACCCAATCAGCAGAGGCGAACTACCGCATCGCCCATAAATCCCGTGCACCTGAGGCGCCGAATTCAGTGAAACCAACTATGCGAATAGCCCCCAAGAGAGAACTGTCGCTCTTCGATTCAACATCCATAATCGTCGGCATCATCATCGGCGCCGGCATCTACAAGATGGCGCCGAACATTGCCAAAGGGGCCGGTTGCTGGTGGGGCGTTCTGGCAATCTGGATCGCCGGAGGTCTGATCTCGCTCTTCGGCGCGCTGGGGTACGCCGAGCTCGCCACCGCCTACCCCAAAGAAGGAGGCGACTACGTATATCTCAGCCGCGCTTACGGCCCATGGGCCGGCTTCCTCTTCGGCTGGGGCCAGCTCGCCATCATTCGCCCCGGCGACATCGCGGTAATGGCCTTCGCATTCGCAACCTACGTCCGCAAGATCTACGCCCCCCTGGCCGACTATGACGAGCGCCTCTACGCAACCGCAGCAGTAGTCGTCCTCACGGCAATTAATATTCTTGGCGTCAAGGAAGGCAAATGGACCCAGAACCTCCTGACTACCGTCAAGGCCCTCGGACTCCTCGCCATCGTCGGAGTCGCTCTCTTTGGACCGCAAGGCGCCCCAAAAACGCCCCAGGCCGTCGAGCACTTCCCTCTTGCTCTGGCCCTCGTCTTCGTCCTGTTCACCTACGGCGGCTGGAATGAAATGGCTTATGTCGCCGCCGAGGTCAAAGAACCCCGCCGCAACATCGTCCGCGCCCTTGTCCTCGGCGCCGTCGCCGTAACGGTTCTTTATCTATTGGTCAACGGCGCATTCCTCTACACATTAGGCTATTCCGGCCTGGCTAACTCCGAAGCTGTCGCCACCGACGCCGTCTCCACCGCCTTCCCCAAAATCGGCGGCAACCTCATCGGCGCCCTCGTATGCATCTCCGCCCTCGGCGCCATCAGCGGCCTGATCTTCACCGGCGCCCGCATCTCTTATGCCCTCGGCGCAGAACATCAAGCCTTCAAGCTCCTCGGCAAATGGCACGCGAGAACCGGCACCCCCGCTTGGGCGCTCCTTGTCCAGGGCGCCATCGCCGTCGGCCTGATACTCATCCTCGGCAACTTCGTCGATACCCTCTTGTACACCGCCGCGCCGGTTTACGCCTTCTACTTCGCAACCAGCCTGAGCGTCATTGTCCTGCGTCGCAAGGAGCCCGCCGTCGAACGCCCCTATCGCGTCACCGGCTACCCCGTCACCACAATCATCTTCTGCGCCGTCTGCGCATTCCTAATCTACAAAACCGTATC
>CAYGZM010000160.1:0-8413 GCA_964354365.1 uncultured Pirellulales bacterium | reverse complement strand
CTGTTATCGGCATGATACAGTCAAATACTCAAATTATTACGTTACGAGCCCTAAGAATCCAATTCGTCAGCGGTCTTTAGTTCTACCTCGCCGCCTTCCTGACGGATTTCGATTTTACCCTTCCTCTCGAGACCGGTGATTGTCACGCGACCGTTGTCTCTCGTATGGAACCGCACGCCCCGGACTGACACGTCATCTCCACTCAATGTGGCGTTTCCGATCACGTTCGCTTCGCCTATGGCGCCATCGTCTGTCCACGTGAGCGGCCGCCCGAGATGCACGTGCTCCAACGTCATGGCGGCCGAACCGGACAGTTCGAGCGTGGTGCAGCCGATGCTCAGATTGTTCATTCCGGCTGTTCCCGAAAGGTGCAGTCTTCCGCCGCCGTGCATCAACTCGCAGATATGGCTCGCTCCGCGAACTGCGACATCCGTGTTGTCTCCGGAGAAGTATAGCGCCCACATGGAAATGTCCGGGGCTTTCTCAACTCTCCGCAAAGTCAGGTTGCCAAGCCTGACCGGTTCAGTCAAATCGTTCGACAGGTTCAGTTTGCCGGTTAGGTTGTGACCGAGCAGAGACACGATGAGATGCTTCGATTCTCCCAGAGTCACTTCACACGGTGGGTTCTCCATCCCGATGTTGCGCAGGAATACGAACCAGTGGCCGACGGTAGTGTTCTTCAGATCCATCCGCCATTCCACACCGGGGGTCAGTGTATTCGCATCGTAAACGGCGGTGATCGGCGCGCCCGTTGGTAGATTCAGTTTCGTTTCACCGCCCTTGTGCACATAAACACCGAGGCCGATCGGAAAGTCACAATCGATCAGGGTGATATCGGCTCGGCCCGAGCAGATGATGGCGTCAGGTCGGGGGCCGGCCTTCAGGCGCGTGCCCTTGAGTACGCCGCGACCTTCTTGCCAGTGAAAGCTGATCCCGTAGGCATACTGCACGGTCGTGTCCACAGCCTCCCATTCGCCATCGTACAGGTGAAACACCGTATGCACGGGGATGCCATCCTCATTCACAGAACCTCCGACTATCGAACGCCGCGTGATGAGCCGCCCACCTATCCAATCCACAAGGTGCTCGCGCGACCGGGCACCCAAGATTTCGAGATGACAGTCTTCGAGTGTGAGCACCGCGTTCGGTTCCAGAACCAAGTTGCCGTTGAGTCGGATGTGCTCGTCCCGGACAGCTTCCACGCCGGTGACGACCCAGTCGCCTTCCCGAACCATAGGCTGTTTCACATCGATCACGATCCGGCGGTAATCGTATAGCGACACGATCTCATTCTCATCATTGACTTGCAGAATCACGTGGATCTGTTTGCCTCCTGCATCTTCAGGAATGGTTATCTGTGCTACCGGATTTGCCTCGTTGCTGATGATAGGTATGCCGGTATACGTGCCGGCTTCGGCGTACACATACCAACTGAACTGCAATGCATCGGCGTCCGGATCACTGGAGGCAGAGGCGTCCAGCATCACGCTCTCTCCCGCCTTTGCAGTGACTCGCACGATCGTGTCGCTGGTGTCGCCGTTGAACGCGGCTATCGGATGATGGTTGGCCTTCTCGTAAGGCATGACACACCAGTCGAAGCGTGCCCGACAGTTATTCAGCATAGCCCGGCGCCAGCGCCATACAGGTGCAAACTCGTTATCGTACTCAATCCCGCTCTCCGGGTCCGTCCACAGATCGCTGACCTCGGTGTAAACGTAGAAATCCCCGTAGGCCTCTTCATCCTTTCTTATGTCATCATGCCTCGACCATACGTTCTTCTGCTTGGTCGCGGTGAACCGCCCGCTCCAGCCGCCCCACGACGGCTGGTTGGTGTCATAAAGTCCTTTGTTGACCAGTCCGAGCCAGGGAATAGTGCCGCCGCCTTCAAGGAAGCCATTTCCTTCGAATCGATACGGATACAGCGCCCCCAAGGCCCCGTGATCGTGCATGATGTGCCGCTCGGCCCAACGATGCTGGCCCTGGTTGTCTTTGGGGTAGGGCTGCCATACATACGGCCCAACGCCATTGCCTTGCCCCGTATAGCCATATGTCTGGTGGTTGCTGCGGATCCAATGAATGCCGGGATACTCGCGACAGATCCACGCACCAGCGTTATCCTGTGCGCCGTTTTCGAAGACGCGTAGCTTAGCCACCAGCGAATCCAGTTCCGCATCGCGGTGTGTCGCCCGGATATCCCGCAGGGCCTGGGCGAGGGTGTTCGAGCCGGCGTTGACCACGATATTCAAGGACCGTGCATCATCTCGCTTTAGGGCCTTAACGATCAGCTCGGAGCCAGCGCTGCTCTTGCCTTCGCCGACATCCGCAATGCCATATTTGCGCTGACCGGGGGCCACGATAGCACGAAGAGATTCGGCCGAAGGATACCCTGATGCGTGCATGCAGAGATTGGGACGGACCTTCTCATAGCCGTCGATCAACTTATGGAAAAGCTCGGGATGCACCACCCGCCTATATTCATTCGAAGAGCGCTCGTTGAGGAACTTGCCGGTCACCGCGATCAGGCCCTCCAGCTCGAACTCATTGCAGTTGACGAGCATGTGGACCATCTGCTGCTCTTCATCGGGCTCGTTGCCCATGTCGGCGAGAATGATCAATCGCGGCTTGGCGGCAACCGAAATGCGGATCGTCTGCGGTGTCCATGTGAGCTTCGCGGAGAACTCCCCTGTCGCGGGGTCGAAGTTCAATGGATCGATACACAGGCGGGGATCACGGAATGGCCCGGGCTCATAACCATACCCGTGCGACGACAGCCACCAGCGACCGTCGGGCCCCGCAAACAAGGACCCGCGCCCTACCTCATCAAACGGGCAATCCGGCGGTTCGTTCAGCTTGCTTTCGTATTCAGGCTTGGCCGCTCCATAGATCGGGTTCTTCGCGTGTTTGACATACGGCCCCCACACATCCTTTGCCGTTGCGTAGCCGACCGTGTAGCCCCAGCCAGTGGCTGACCATAACAGGTAGTATGTGCCATTGATTTTGACCATGTTCGGGCCTTCGATGATCCGCGAGTCCCATGCCCCTTCCTCGGCAGGGACAAAAAGCCGCTTCTTCTCTCCCACCACCTTAACCTGATCAAGATCCACCTCGCAGAGGGTGATACTCGATTGCAGTAGATACGTGCGTCCGTCATCGTCGAAGAACAGACTCGCATCGTTGCTCTGGGCAAGTGGCTCGGCGGGCGTAAGATTCGTGTACGGACCGCGCGCACTGTCCGCTACCGCCAAGCCCGACCCCTGCCGGCCGGTCTTGTCCCATTGAACGTTGTAGGTGAGATAGTACCTTCGTCGCTGTGGATGGAATCGGATCTCCGGCGCCCACAGTCTCGTGTCGCCCCATCGGATGTCCTCATTCCTGAGTAGCAGGCCTTCGTCTTTCCAATAAAGTAGATCTTCGGACGACCATAGCTTGAAACCGGGCCAAGCCGCCGGGCCGTCCTTACTCGGTTCCTTGTACGTGCCGGTCATGAAGTACCTGTCGCCGGACCAGATGATGAACGGGTCCCGGATCCAGCGGGGCCCGCCCTTAACGGGATTCTGGTAAGTAAGCTCTCTCGCGGCGGCCGCGGAAACCATAGCCTGGACCATAAGTCCTGTAAGAAGGGCGAAACCAGTCAAAGCCTTTGGTGCGTGGATGCTCGACCACAGTCGCATGTGCCTGGCGCCTTTCTCCTGATTAGTGAGTGATGGGTGTGTCTTTCAGTCCAAAATAGTGCCTGTACCACGGGCCTTCTTGTAGGTTGCCCGATGTGTCCGGCAGTCCCGGCGGTCGAAGCTCGCCACACCATGCACGCAGTCGCTCGCGCAGCTCGACGGCCTTGGCGGGATGTTCAGCAATTAGGTTGTTTCGCTCGTGTGCATCGCTTTCAAGGTCAAAGAGAAACTCGGCCGAACGCCCGAGGCACAGGTACTTCCACCGCCCTGCTCGTATGGCGGCCTGGTTCCAGAACCGCCAATAGAGTGCCTCATGCGGTTGCTCGGTCTTGCGGCTGGTCAGAAATGGCAGAAGGTCCACGCCATCGAGTTGGGCAGTCCTGGCCATTCCAGCCGCCGCCAGGGCTGTGGCGGCGATATCGAGTGAACTGACGAGCCGTGAATAGGTCCGGCCCGCCGGGAGCTTGCCCGGCCAGGAAACCACGAATGGCACGCGAATCCCGCCTTCGCTGAGCATCCCTTTCTCCCCCACCCAAGGATCGTTCAGTGAGCCATCCCAGCCACCCGGGTCGGTGGTCACTGCGCTATCAGGCTTGGTCATCTTCAGCGGCGCCCCGTTATCACTGGTGAAGAAGATCAAAGTCCTGTCCTCCAAACCATACTCGCCAAGCCGGGCTACGATCCGTCCGACACCATCGTCAATCGCGGCCATCATAGCCAAAGCGTGCCGGCGACGCTCCGGCATAGGGCTTACAAATCGAGCGAGATACTGCGGCGTGGCTTCAAGCGGTGTGTGCGGGCCGAAGTAGGCAAGGTACAAGAGGAATGGCTTTGACCTGTTTCGTTGAATGAAGGCCAGTGCCGCCTCGGTCTGCACATCGAGACGGTATCGCTTATCGTTTACCCATTCGCCGTGGCGCCGCAGGTCTTTGCCGGCCAGATCGTAATTCGCCCAGTAGCGGTGCATCTGCCCCTGGAAGAACTCGTCAAAGCCCTGTGCGGCCGGCGAATAAGCCAGACGCGCAGACTCCGGAATCCCCACCTGCCGCCGCGGTTTACCCGCCGCCTCCGGGAGGTTCTCGGCGATCCACTTTGAAGACGTCGGATTGGGATCGAGGTGCCATTTGCCGACCATGCCGCAGGTGTAACCCGCCCCGCCCAGGCGCTCGGCGACAGTCACTTGTTCCAGTGGCAGCGGCGCGTCGGGGATGCTCTCCAATCCAAATCGCTGCTGATAACGGCCTGTCAGCAGACCAGCACGCGACGGGCTACACTGCGGCGCGGTGATGTACCCGGCGGTGCATCGTACCCCGCTGGCGGCGAGCCCGTCAAGCTGCGGCGTCCGGATGTCACTGACCTGTCCCTGAGCCCCAACATCAGCCCAGCCCTGGTCGTCTGTCAGAATAACAATAATGTTGGGCTTGGACGACGCCGGCTCTTCAGACGCTGCGCCAAGCCGCGATACCACACTGCCGACAGCCACCAAGCCCATCCATCGCAGAAAACCTCGCCTGCCGATTACCGATTGCTTAACTTTCCCATGCTCCAGCCCTGTGTTCGTCATCCCAATCGCCACCACATCGATAAAGAAAGATATCAAGAGTGAACTTGTTAAAACGCACATGCGCCACGATTATAAGGTCTTCAACAAAGTACTTCAATTCTTGATACTGAGATATCCAAAGACTTTCGTTGCACGGGGAAGCGTCATCGGAGAGATGTAGCAAAACAGGGATAACCGAATACTATGACTTGACAACGGTCGTTCGATATCAGGGTGGTTGTAGTCGTGGGCCGATGAAAACAGGCCCATTCCCCAGTACTTGACCGGATTTCTGACCCACAACCGACCATCCTGCGCTTCGGTCTTGCGGGGCAGATTGTTTTCGAGTAAATGTATTTCATCATGGCTCAAGAGCCCGGCTGATCTTGACAGGCCGGACATAGATTTGCAAAGGAGTTCTTTTGTCAGGTGATCTATGAAACAGGCTATCATTTGTCCCTTTTTCGGGCGGTTGCGTGATCGGTTCTGTGAGTATGGTGAAGACCTTGACGTTGTCGCGAGGCTGGAGCACATCGCACAAATTCCGGGTGTCCAGGGTGTCGAAATAGTGTATCCGCATGAACTCCGCGATTTGGACGAGGTCAAAGCAGCGCTGACCCGGCTGGGGCTGGCGGTCTCAGCGGTCAATGTGAACGTGAAGTCCGATCCTGGATTTGTGAAGGGTTCGATTACCTCGCCGGACCCTGCGGTCCGGGCCAACGCCTTGGAGTACCTCAAACACGCCAAAGATGCCGCGGCGACGCTCGACGCTGAACGTATTACCTGCTGCCCTCTCAGCGATGGTTATGACTATCCTTTTCATGTTCATTACGCCAGTGCGTGGGAAAGGATGGTGGAAGTTGTAAGCGAGGCGGCCTCATACCGGCCCGATATCACGCTTCACCTGGAGTACAAACCTTTCGAGACGCGGGTTCACAACCTGCTCGCGTCGGCTGCCAGGACGATTCTCCTCTGCCGGGCGGCCGGAGGAAAGGGTCTTGGAGTCACTATCGATATCGGGCACTCGACGTTTGGGGGCGAGCCTCCAGCCGACTCCTTGATGCAAGTTGCAGCCACCGGCTTGCCCTTCTACGTACACACTAACGACAACAACGGCAAGCTCGATTGGGATCTGATCGCAGGCGCCTGCAACGTCTGGGAATTTGCTGAGTTCCTCTTCTATCTAAAGGAGCTTGATTACGATGGCTGGATCACGGCCGACGTCGCCCCGTTTCGCCAGGATGCCACGGAGGTTTTCGCGTTGAACGTGCGCTTCACCGAGCAGGTCTGGAAATGGCTCGACGAGATCGACCGCGACGCAATTCGCGATTGCCTCCACAGGCATGACTTTCTAACAGTCCGCAAGATGATGGAGCCATACATCTTCCCACTATTACGCGGTGCAGAGTAGAAAGAGCCGTGGACAAATACGACTGCTGCGCCTCATCTACATCAGGCTCGGTCATCTGAGCAGTATTCTACAGTGACGCGCTGGCCCTTTTCGGCCGAAGCGTACACGGCTTCTTGCACTGCCAAAGTCTTGAGGTATTCCGGGCCGTTTGTCTCGAAAGGCTCGCCGTCCAGCATTCGATCCACGAAGTGCCGCTGCGCGGCATAGCAGCAGTCTCCGGCAAAGCCGCGGTCCTCATGGAAGTACTCGTGGGGACGCTCTGGTTCGCCGAGGCGATGGATTGTGAGCTTGCCGTCCAGATAGAGTCGAATCGAGCCGCCGCCGGCGTCAAGTAGCATCTCGCCGAACGTGTAGCGGGGGTTGTCGAAACTGCACTCGTTGTAGCGATTGGCGTCCCAAAGGCCGGTCGCTCCCGACCGGAAGTTGAAGACTATGGCGCCGCAGTCCTCTCCGGTGATAACAGGATTGAGCTTCTTCAATACCGCGTAAACACTCTCTATCTCGCCCGCAAGGTAGCGATAGGTGTCGATGAAGTGGACGCCGTTCTCATAGACGAGCAGTCTCGGATAGTCCCTGAAATACGGCTGGCGGTCGAGGTATGCATCCTGTCCCCATCCGTCGCCCATGCGAGAGCGAAAGTATATCGAATGAATCTTATCACCAACGATACCGCTGTCGAGCAGCTTTCTGATCTGACGGTACCATGGCTGGAATCGCCAGTTCTCGTGGACCATGAATCGAACGCCGGCCTTGTCGGTGTACTCCACTATCTCTCTTGCCGCGGCGAAGGTCGGGGCCAAAGGCTTCTGGCAGATGATGTGAATTCCGAGATCGGCGGCGATCTTGCACATCTCAAGATGCGTGGGAGGCGGCGTGATAATATCGACGAAGTCGGGCTTCTCCTTCTCCAGCATTTCACTGTAGTCCGTATAGTGCTGTTTGACGCCATATTTCTCGACTATATGCCCGGCACGCTCAGCGTTGCGGTTGCAGAAGGCGGTTACCATGACCTCTGGAATGCGATTCCAGGCCTCGTACTGATAGTAGCTGAAATACCCCGCTCCAACTGCAACGGCTTTGAAAGTACTCATTCGCAATCCCCCTCAAGGGTCCTCATTTTGCGGTTCTATTCCTCCGTCACAGAGTCAACGACGTCGTTCACATCCACCTGATTAGGCTCGGCAATCGGCGCTTGTTTCTTCTGCGTTGATCTATGGATATTGTAGCCAACCGCGGCGAGCGTCACAATGACCAGGGAAGTAAGCATGGCGACAAACCGGATTCTGACGGCCTGGGGCGAGAGCTTCTTGTCCGAGGTCCGGTTCGGATTCATGAGACACCAACTGAGGATGGCCACGATGTTGAGACCGGCGGCCAGTATGAAGAACCTATTGGCGCTTCCGGTCTCGCTGTTCAGCAGCATTGGAAAGACGATGGCGCTTAAAGCTGCTCCGATATTGCCGACCATGTTCATCGATCCCGAGACCGCACCCGAACTGGCTCCGCCGATATCGTTGCAGAAGGCCCAACTCGGGCTTAGCGTCATATCCACGCCAAACGTCGCAAGACTGAAGCAGAAGACAAACCAGTAGAGATTATCCGTCCGTGTGGCAAGAAGCAATCCAAGCACCCCGACAGCGAAGCCAACAACGGCGGTGAGGCGGCGCGAGCCTACGTGGTATCCTCTCTTGTACAACCCCGTCACCATCGAGCCGGCGATCCAGTTTGCGAATGCGGCAACAATGAGGGGCACGGCCGAGAAATAAACGGCTCTCGGGTCGTCGGGCC
>CAYGZM010000159.1:0-8432 GCA_964354365.1 uncultured Pirellulales bacterium | reverse complement strand
GGCAAAATCATCGCCTCCACTGCATGGAAGCCTGAGAGAACACGCTTGTTTTGGGGCTAGTACTGCATCCACCCACGCGGAAAGGCGCTGCGGGATTAGAGATGTCAATTACCACAAGACCTGCATCGCCATCGGCCACGTAGGCATAGCTGCCCGCCAGGGCCAGAGCACGGGCATATCCGGTTGTATTGCATCCACCCACATAGACGGGGTTGTCGGGATTAGAGATGTCGATTATCGTAAGACCTGCTCCGCCATCGGCCACATAGGCGTATCTGCCACATATTGCCACATCCCAAGCATCCCCCCCGTCATATCCGCCCACTCTTACAGGCGAAGCAGGGTTGGAGATGTTTATTACATGCAGACCCGTAGAAGCATCGGCCACGTAGGCGTAGCTGCCCGACACGGCTACACCCTCGGCCCAGTAAGCTCCATCCCAATGGCCAACAAGTTCGACCGGTATACCCGTCTGTGCGATTACATATAATGCTGTCATCGTATAGTCGGTATCCATCGTCACAGTGGCTGTCAAACTGGTGGAATAGTCTGTACCATCACGCTGCCATTTCTGAAAGTTGTTGCCGCCTGCGGTCGAAGGCGCCGTCAGCGTCACGGTCGTCCCACACGTTACAGTTTTCGTATAATTAGTCGTTCCTCCATGTCCCGTACTGCTGGTAATACTCACTGACGATACCCCAGATGAATTCACCGTTAGAGTGTAGGTCTCAGGGTCAGCCACATAGTTGGCCGTAACGGTCTTGTTTCCGTCCATAGAAAATGTGATACACCGGGTGCTGCTGGACAACGAGCCGGTCCACCCATTGAAACGCATTCGCGACGAACAAGACCCGATATAGTGTGGAGCACAAAGATTAACGCTCGTCCCACTCGTTACAGTTTTCGTATAATTCGTCGTTCCTCCGTGTCCCGTACTGCTGCTGATGCTCACACCCGAAGCCCCGGAGGAGTTAACCGTTAGAGTGTAGCTTGTCGGGTTGACTACTCGTTGTAGCGGCCCCAAACCGGCTTGTCTCTCGGTTGTAATGTTCGAGAGAGGAGAGGCGTTGTCAAGAACATGCAATCCGTACCAGTATGTTCCCACGGAAGGAGGCGCATCCTGGAAACTACTGCCGACGGGGCCGTTCCCAGAATGGCCATTGGTCTGCACTTGTTGCCACTTGGGATCCGACTCTAAACCATCTCCGTCGCTCCGCCAGAGTTCTACTTGTTTTAGCCCAGAGCCGCCTGCGTCGGATACAGTGTACGAAATAGTAAAAGAACCCCCCAGAATAACAGAACTTGGCGTGACGGAAAAACTATTGATTGTCGGCGGCGTCGTGTCTGCCACCTGCACTTTCTGCAGATACGCCTCAGCGCACCAATTCGTGTAGGTGCCGCCGCTGGAACTAACATACCACCAATAGTAGCCGTTGTAGGCCGTCCCATTTTGCGAATTCTGCTGAACGGTGAGGATCGTGCCGTAGGGGAAAGATGTGAGGGAGTCGTAGCCAACGCCTGGACCCTTACGCATGTTCAGATTGGTTGGCAATGCTGTCACCTTCACCGAGTCGGCGACGTTGAATGCGGTCGAGTTTGGAACCGAGCGCCCGACGTTTGATAAATCATAAAACGTGCAGTGCGTGAAGGCGAGGTCAAGAGGGTAAGTACTGTTGAACACGTCCGCGATCTTGGTGGAATCGGTGTTGATGGTGTGAGCCGCAAGCGTAGCGTAATGAGTCGCGTCGCCGGCGATTGCAAACATCGCGTGTCCAGCGGTACCACTGTCATTCTGAAAGATGACCACATCCCCCGCCAGAAACGAAAGCGGTTCTCTCTGTCCGGCGTTGAACTGTGCTCTTGTTAGCACCGTGGAAGGCGCGCCGATGCTAGTAAGATAGCTCTTCAGATAGGTGCAACTGACGATCGAACCCCAATTATCTAAACTACCAGTGCTCAAGTCCAATCCGCCTGCGATTAGGCACTGGGACACGAAATTCGCGCAGTCCTCGCTTGGGTAGTAGTTGTACCTACCATTCTGCCCATTCCACCAAGTGTTTGCATAGACCGTTGCGGCATTCGTGTTATAGACTTGGCCACTGTACGATGTTGCAGCAACAGCGACCGATGACAACAAAAGCACCCCGAGACAACTTGCTGCGATTAGGTGTGTTTTAGTCATTTTTTTCTCCTCCGATTTTTTCTACAAAACGCTTTATTTTTCATAATACACCACTCCTCATATCGACCAAGGGTCTTTCTTCCTGCTCTTTAACGGAGTCTCCATAACTGAACATCTTATTACATAAGGCCGATAAAATCAAGAAAATTCTTATTGTGGCTAAACGGAATCTGTGTGAATCAGTACTACAATCCTTCAACTTCTTGTTTTTTCTGCACGTTTTTTACACCCGACATAACTAACTTGTTGAGGTTACGGTAGTTATGATGATTTTGCTCCTCGGAAACTCTCCGATGAGTTTACCGCTTTGGGCCTCCGGCATGTTGTGGCGTAACGTCGCTGAGGAATATGCCGGTGGCTGTAAAGCGCTAAACTCCAAGTTCGCTGGATGCTCCGGCAGCGCGTGTAGCGGCGGGAAGAACGGGCTTGACGATGGCGGTTGAATTGATAGTATCGGGCGGTGCGTGAAGAATTAACAGGATACCTTGTAAGGAGTAATAGCAATGAAAGCATCGGGACACTTCAAATGGCTTGTTGTTGTGGCTGCATTTCTAACAGGAACGTCGCTGGTTTGGGCGGACGCCTATATGGGCGAATACAAGGGGACGTATTATCCCGACGCCATGACAACTATGCAGGCGTCCGCCAGGGTGGTGGCTGAGGGCGACGACGTCTATTATCGCATCGCAATAAAGGCGACGCCGAACGAGGAGAACCAGGACGGGGCCGATATCGAGCTTCACGGCGTTCGCGATGGTTCGACCGTCTATATCGGCGAGAGGGCGGGTGGGTATCACTGGAACGGGCAGATTGAGAAGGGGCATCTATCGGTCAGGAGCGAGTACGGCCAGCACTTCGAGCTGGACAAATTCGTGCGCAAGTCGCCGAAGGAAGGCCTCAAGCCGCCCGCCGGCGCCGTTGTCCTGCTGCCTTTCAAGGAGGGCGCCGAGCCGGATATGAGCGCGTGGACGAATGCTCAATGGAAGGCGCTCGCCAGCGGCGCGATGCAGGTGAACAACGGGGGCAACAGCACGAAAGAGCAGTTCGGGGATATCGGGCAATTTCACCTGGAGTTCAACCTGCCGCTGGAGCCGAACAACCGCGGACAGGGCCGTGCCAACAGCGGAGTGTACTTTGCGGGCGAGTTCGAGGTGCAGGTGCTGGATTCATTCGGGCTGGTGCATACTTCCGGCGACTGCGCGGGTCTTTACAACCGGGCGCGGACCAGGGTCAATGCCTGCCTGCCGCCGGAGACTTGGCAGACTTACGATATCGAATTCCGGGCGCCTCGCCTCAACGCCGACGGCAGCGTCAAAGAGAACGCTCGAATCACCGTCTATCACAACGGCGTCAAAGTGCACGACAACGTTGAGATTCCGTACTCCGGCGATAAATGGAAGGGAAAGACCGAGGCTACCGGTCCGATCCACCTGCAGGACCACGGCCACCCGATTCAGTACCGCAATATCTGGCTGGTCAAAGGCAAATAGCGATACTCCGCCGGCTGGACGTCCACAGGCCCTCTCTCGGCGCGAGGCTGCTCTTAGAGCCTATCCCAATAACCCAGTCTATTCCGGCTGGCTGCAAAGCCCGATGCCTGCGTTGTCCGGCCAAAAACGGTCTGGGCGTGGAACAAACCACGCCTCCGAGCGTTTTTGGCCTGCCGTCTTGGAATCCCGGCACACAGGCTGCGCCAATGTCCGCTTGCAGGAAAGCCCATCAGCGGGTATTATTCAACTCACGATCTAAACAAAAATGGCATTTAGTGAACGGTGGATTCCAAATGGCAAATCAAAAGCGAATACTCTCGGTCGTCTCAACAGCCCTCGTAGCGTTCTGCCTGTGCGCGGTGTTGTGCCCCGCCCAGGAAAAAAGGGCGGACTTGAAACGCGATTACAACGTCAAGCCGGTGCCTTTCAGCGAGGTGCAGGTCAGCGACGATTTCTGGACACCCAGGCTCGAGACCAGCCGAAAGGTTACTATCCCGTATGCCTTTGAGCAATGTGAGCAGACCGGGCGAATCAGAAACTTCGAAAAGGCCGGCGGACTCAAAGAGGGCAAGCACGAAGGCATTTACTTCGACGACTCCGACGTCTATAAAATTATGGAAGGCGCCGCCTATTCGCTCCAGATCAATCCCGATGCGAAGATGCGGCAGCACCTCGATAACCTGATCAAGGTAATGGCCGCCGCACAGTGGGAAGATGGATACCTATACACCTTCTACTCCATACCGCAAAGGCAGCCCGAAAAGCGATGGACCAACATCGGCGCGATGCACGAGATGTACTGCGCCGGCCACATGTACGAAGGCACCGTCGCACACTACCAGGTCACCGGCGACAAATCCTTTTTGAATATCGCCACCAAGAGCGCCGACCTGATTTGCAATACCTTCGGCCCCGGCAAGCGGACCGACCCGCCCGGACATCAGGAAATCGAGATCGGCCTTTGCAAACTGTACCGCGCCACCGGCGACGAGAAGTACCTCAGCCAGGCCAAGTTCTTCCTCGACCAGCGAGGCCGCAAGGGCAACCGCGGGCCCGACGGCAAAGGCGGACTCTACGGCACATACAGCCAAGACCATATCCCCGTCACCGAGCAGACCGAGGCCGTCGGCCATTCCGTCCGCGCCGCCTACCTCTATACGGGTATGGCCGATGTCGCCGCACTGACAGGCAATATGGAATATATCAAGGCCATCGACGCGATATGGAAAGACGTCGTCGGCACAAAGCTCTACATCACCGGCGGCATCGGGGCGGCCGGCGGACACGAAGGTTTCGGCGGACCTTACGAGCTGCCAAATATGACCGCATACTGCGAGACCTGCGCATCCATCGCCAACATATTCTGGAACCATCGAATGTTCCTGATGCACGACGACGCCAAGTACATCGATGTCCTCGAACGCGTCCTGTACAACGCAGCACTGGCCGGAATCTCGATGAAGGGCGATACGTTCTTCTATCCGAACGTGCTTGAATCCATCGGCCAGCATTCCCGAAGCCCGTGGTTCGGCTGTGCATGCTGCCCCTCCAACGTCGCCCGCTTCATCCCTTCGGTCCCCGGCTATGCCTACGCCCACAAGGATAACAACCTCTATGTCAACCTCTTCATCAGCGGCAGCACCACAATCCGCACGCCGAGCAACAAAGTCACCCTGAGCCAGCGAACAAAATATCCGTGGGAAGGTGCGGTCAGCATCACCGTCCAGCCGGAGAAAAGCGAAAAATTCGCCATTTACGTCCGCATCCCCGGCTGGGCGCGCAACGAGCCTGTCCCCAGCGACCTCTACAAGTTTCAAAGCACCGGCGCCGAGCAGCCTGCCATAAAGGTGAACGGCGAATCCCTGCCGCTGGATCTGCAAAGAGGCTTCGCGCGAATCGAGCGAAAATGGAACAAGGGCGACAGCATTGAGCTCAACCTGCCGATGCCGATCCGCCGAATCATCGCCAATGAGAATATCGAAACCAACCGCGGCAGAGTCGCCCTGCAGCGCGGGCCTATCGTCTTCTGCCTCGAGGCACCCGACAACGATGGCAAGGTCCTTAACCTTATGGTCCCGGACGACGCGAAGCTGCAAGCCGAATTTCGGCCCGACCTGCTCAACGGCGTAGTCGTAATTACCGGCCAGGCCGGCCTGACCAAACGCACCATCGACGGCGAAATCGTCCCCGCAGGCAAAAAGCCATTCACCGCCATTCCCTACTACGCCTGGGCGCACCGCGACCCCGGCCAGATGACCGTCTGGCCCGCACGAATACCGCAGGCCTCCAAGCCCGCACCCGCCGATACCCTCACATACATAAGCAAGACCACCGCCTCCTTCGTCCACGCCTCGCTCGACGCCATAAAGGATCAGGCCGTACCGCAAAGCTCATCCGACTCATCCGCCCTGCAATTGGACTTCTGGCCCCACAAAGGCACAACCGAATGGCTCCTCTTCGAATGGGACAAGGAGCACGAAATCTCCGGCGTCAAGGTCTATTGGTTCGACGATACCGGCCGAGGCGAGTGCAAAATCCCCCAATCCTGGAACGTCCTATACCGTGACCCCAAGGGCGACTTCCAGCCGGTAAGCAGCAACACCCCTTACGGCACAGAAAAGGATAAATTCAACAAGACCGAATTCAAGCCGCTAAAAACCAGCGTCCTCAAAATTGAAATCGCCCTCCAAAAAGACTGGTCCGCCGGCGTGCAGGAAGTCGTAATCGAATAGATCCGCCCCGCCCGGACACAGAGTCTGGTCGCCCGTCCCTGGACTCATCGTCAATCAGGGGCCTGCCTCTCCACACGCACCGCCCCCAAGAATCACGCTCGCATATCTCTTTGCCTCTTTCCTCCTTGTCAAAAACCGAGTCCGCAGAAAAGGCTATGTCTATTTATCAAGACATCGCCTTTCATCGCACAAGACCTGCGGAGAATAGTCAAGGAGAGTGCGATGCTCTTGGGCGGGGAGGACGAGTCTTCTCGCCCTGACGGCCTTCGCCTTTTTCCCCCTCGTCAAAAAGCGGCCGGGCAGAAAAAACGGTGTCTATTTATCAAGACATCGCCTTTCATCGCTCAAGCTGCGTGAGCCGCCGCCGCTTGTCACCCCTGCACAGCCTCCTCGTCAAAAACCGAGCCCGCAGAAAAGGCTATGTCTATTTATCAAGACACCGCCTCTAATTGCTCAAGGCGCGAGAGATGGTCACGGCGATAGTGGGGCACTCTTGGGCGGGGAGGACGAGACTTCTCGCGCTGACGGCCTTCGCCTTTTTCCCCCTCGTCAAAAACCGAACCGCCAGAAGAAGCCGTGTCTATTTATCAAGACATACCCTTGAATTCCCCGATATCCTGGAGCAATAGTCGGCGGATGGTGCGGCAGAAAAAGCGATGTCTATTTATCAAGACACCGCCTTCAATCGCTCAAGCCGCGAGAGAGACAGTCGGCTGTGGCAGAAATAGCTATGTCTATTTATCAAGACATCGCCTTTTATTGCACGAACTGCGCGAGGGATAGGCGGGTGAGAGGGTGGGGCTCTTCGGTGCAGAGGATAAGTCTTGGCGCGCTATGGGCTTATCTGCTTAGCTTCGCAGACGAACCTATACAGGACTTCCGCCCTTGAGCAGGCGTGCATCTTGGTGAAGATACGGAGTAACTGCTTGTCAACTGTCCCGACAGCAGTGCGCATACGCCTGGCAAGCTCGCGGTCCGTCAGCACGCCGCTGAGCAGATAACGCACAATCTGCTTCTGTCTCGGCGAGAGCTTGTAGTGCTCCGCCACCATATAGAACTGATGCTCCGATACAACCATTAGACCGACTCCAAACGACCGCCAGATCGGGCTACACCCCACTTCGGGCACACCCGCGTTTCTACTGCCCAAGTTGCTGCACCTTCAGAACATTCCCCAGCAAGGCCAGCTTCCTAACCTTCAGTACCTACATAGTACTCTGTCGAGGACGAAAAAGCTATGTCTATTTATCAAGACATAGCCTTTGATTGCACAAGATAAGCGAGGGATAGCCGGAGGAGCGTGCGACGCGCTCGGGCGGGGAGGATGAGTCCTGGAGCGCTGCAATGGAACGGTCTGGAGCTTGGCACCCGCAGTTTATACACCCGCCGCCTCTCACCGCCATCCCCCCACAGCCCCCTCGTGAAAGACCGCGCCGACAGAAAAACCGATGTCTATTTAACAAGACATCGCCTTCAATCGCTAAAGCCGCGAGAGAGACAGTCGGCTGCGGTGGAAACAGCTATGTCTATTTAACAAGACATCGCCTCTAATTGCTCGATATGGGTAAGGGATAGGCGAGGGGAAGGGTGAGGCCCTTTGGCGGGGAGGACAAGGTTTGGCTTGTTAAGGGCATATATGCTTAGCTCCGCAGACGAATTTATGCCGCCGCCTGTCGTTGCTGCCTCCGAGCAGGGGCTTGGCCGGCGTGAGAATAAGCCAGAAAAGCGGATAAAAGCGCTGTACAAACACCGGGGGATATGGTATAATGCTACCGGTTTGTGGAAAACACAGCCGGATTGCGGGTGCATACATTGACCGTCCGAGCGCGGCTCTTATGGGCAGTTGACGGTTGGAGGACAAAAAGATGAGTCGGATGGGGAGTTCAAGGGTGTGGGGGAAGATCGCTGTACTAATTGCTGTCTGCGGGTGGTGTCTGTCGGCCCAGGCCAAGTACGGTGGTGGCTCCGGTGAGCCTAACAATCCCTATCAGATTAGTTCAGTTGCAGACTGGCAGGAGTTGATGGCGA